>JBDQJC010000068.1:0-14919 GCA_040264055.1 Planctomycetota bacterium | reverse complement strand
GAGTTGCTGGAGAGCGGCAGCGGATTGTGTGCTTGCTGCGCGCAGCCACAAGCGCACATCGACGCTGACTTGATCATTGCGCGAACGCCCCAAGTGCATGCGCCCGCCGTCGTCGCCGATCTTCTCGATGAGTAGCCGTTCAACCGCCGAGTGCACATCTTCGTCTTGCGGGGTCAGGTTCCAAGCGCCGGCTTGCCAGTCGGTCAGCAGCTCTTGCAGACCGTTCTGAATCCGTTCGCCCGAAGCTGCGTCGAGCAAGCCCGCGTGTACCAACCCGGCAACGTGCGCCAACGAGCCGGTGATGTCGTGTTCAATCAGGCGTTGATCTTGCATCCAGTCATCGCCAATCGTGTAGGCGAGCATCTCTTCGTCGATCGCGTCGCCGCGATCCCAAATAGGGCGGTGGTGATGGCTCATGATTTAATTTGCAAGAGTGGATTCGGTTGGCGTTACGGCCGCCGCGTGCAGCCAAGCACGCGCACAAGACTCGTAGAAGGCGACGCCAGCTTCGAGTTCCGAAGCGAGCAGGAATTCGTTCGGGGTGTGCGAACGCGCGGTTTGGCCCGGACCGACTTTGACCGCCGGGACACCTGGTGGCAGCAGCGCCATATCCGAAAGCGTGGTCGAACCGATGGCTTGCGTTTGCCCAGCAGCTTGCAAGGCGACCCGCACCAACAAGTCGACTTCAGCCGTGTCGATCGGGCCCAGCCGTTCGGAGCGAATCGCGACTTCCGCGTTTGGGAGCTTTTCTTGCAAGAGTGCGACGCATTCCGCGGCCGTCGTCGGCGGCACCAAGCGCGCATCGACCAAGCCTTCGGCGAGATCCGGGACCTTGTTGTGTGGCCCGCCCGCATGCAAGGCCGTCACCGCGAGGGTCGACTTGCCAAGTAAGGGGTGCTCAGCGCCCGGGTGCAGCCAATCCGGAAGCGCCGCAAGTTCACGCGCGGCCAGCAACATCGCATTGCAATGCTCGACGCGCGCAACGTGCGCAGCATGGCAACTTTTGCCACGCCACTTCAAAGTCAGGACTGCGAGGCCGGCTTGACTGCGCACAACTTCTAGCCCGGTTGGCTCGCCGGTGATCGCAGCATCCGGTGCGCCATATGCAGCCAAGTAGTCGCCCATGCCACGGTTGTTGGTTTCCTCTTCGGCGTGCAAAGACAGGATGAGCTTGCCGGGGAAGTCGCGATTTGCCGCCAGGCGAACCGTGGCCTGCATCATCGCCGCAACGCAGCCGCCGGCATCGTTCGCGCCCAAGCCGATCAATGAACCGTCTTTCCACTCACCGCGCCAGGGGTCCGTGTTCCAACCTTCGCCAGCGGGAACCGTATCGAGGTGCGAATTCAGAAGCAGAGTTGGCCCGCCGCCCGTTCGGTCGGTCGCACGCTCGCCGAGCACTTCCGCGACCACCGTATGCCCCAGCCGCTGAGACGGAGCGCCCCGCTCTGCGAGCCAAGTCTGAACATAGTCCGCAGCTGCAGCTTCATCGCCCGAGACACTCGGGATCTGAACCAAGCCAGCCAGCAGTTGCGCGGTTTCGTTCATGCGACGGGTTGGGCCGCGTTTGCCACTTCGGGCTCTTCGGCTGTGATCAGGGTTCCCGAGCCGTGGCTGGTGTAGAGCTCGACCAGCAATGCTTCCGGATCGACGCCGGAAACGATGTGGACCTTGGGCACGCCCGCTTGAATCGCAAGGCGCACCGCGGCGGCCTTGACTTTCATGCCAGCACGCAAAGCGCCGGAGGCGTCGAGTTGCTCCAGTGTGGCCAAACCAAGTGCGGAGAGCACCGATTCCGGGTCGTCCGGATCGCCCAAGATCCCTGCTTCGCCAGTCAGGAGCACCAACTTCGCAGCCTGCAATGCGCCGGCCAAACTCGCGGCCAGCGTATCGGCGTTCAAGTTCAGGAAGCTGCCTTCGCCGTCGCCGACAGGCGGGCAAACGACCGGGGTGACCCCTTGCGCGATCAAGCCAAGCAAAGGCGCTGGGTCCACCGCGCTGACATCTCCCACCGCGCCAAAATCCACTTCGCCTTCACTGGTTGCGCTTGGCTTGCGTTTCTTCGCCACGACGATTCCGGCGTCGGCCGCGCAAACGCCGACCGCGGGCGATCCAGCTTTGGTCAATGCGGCCGCGAGTTCGCCATTCAGTTCACCCGCGGTCGCCATGCGCAACGCACGCAAAGCAGTGGGGGTGGTCACGCGACGACCGTCGACCATGCGCGGTTGTTCGCCCAAACTGCGTTGCACCGCATCAATCTGCGGGCCTCCGCCGTGCACAACGACCGGGCGTCCGCCTAAGGCTTGAATGGTCGCGATCTGTTCGGCCAGGGCGCGTTGGAAGCGTGGCTTGCGCAAGCATGCGCCGCCGATTTTCAGCACCATGACGGCACCTTGGTGATGCCGCACGTGGGCGGCTGCGCGAACGAGTTCTCTCATGACAGCAGGGATTCAAGCAAAGCAGTTTGCGCGTGCAGCCGATGTTCGGCTTGGTCGATCACGCAGGATTGGGGGCCGTCGAGCACGGCATCGGAAACGACGACGTTGCGACGCACCGGAAGGCAGTGGAAGAAGCGGGCTTGTTGACCCAGCCAAGCGGGAGTCACGCACCAGTCACGCAGGCCCGCACGGAAAGCGGTCTCCGTATCCGGGTCACCCCAGTGCTGCATGCTTCCCCAAGACTTGGCGTAGACCACTGCAGCGTCGGCAAGCGCTTCTTCGCGATCATGGCTGACTCGGAAGCTGCCGCCGGCCTGTGCCGCGAGGGACTGCGCTTCGGCCATCACTTCCGGGTGTAGCTCGAGGCCGGGAGGGCAGAGCAGAACGACTTCCATGCCGCGTTGTGCGGCCATGCACGCAGTCGAGTTGGGCACGGCGTGCGGCAAGGGCTTCGGATGCCAAGCCCAGCTCAATACGAACTTGGCAGGCTTGGGAATCTCGTATTGATCGAGCGTGGCCCAATCGGCGAGCGCTTGGCAAGGGTGCCAGCACGCGCTTTCCATGTTGATGACCGGCACGCCGGCCCACCGGTGAAACCCGCTCATGATCGGGTCGATCCGGTTGTCTTCGAAAGATCCAGCACCCGGAAAGGCGCGCACCGCGAGCACATCCACATAACGACCCAGCACCGGCGCGGCTTCGCGCAAGTGTTCGGCCGTCGTGCCGTCCATGACCACGCCGTCGCGATGCTCGAGGCCCCAAACTCCGTCGCCGCGCAGTTGGACCAAGTCCAGGCCGAGGCGCGCGGCCGCGCGTTGAAACGAAGCCGATGTGCGGAGCGATGGATTCAAGAAGAACAAGCCGAGCGCTTTGCCGTCGAAGCGTTGCGGTGCACGACCCGAGCGCAGCGCATTGGCGCGATCGGCCAGTCCCTGCACTTGCTCGCTCGCAAGTTCGCCAAGGTGATGCAGGCCCATGTCAGACCAGCGGTGCGACCGGGAAGGGAAGGGTGCAGAGTGCACGCGCGAGCTGCCCGACGGCCGAGCCAGGCAGGTTGAGCGGAGGGCTCAAGCGAAGCACTTGAGGGTTGCCGCTGGTGCCGGTGAGGATGCCTTGCTGAAGCAGTCCATCGCGAGCTTGCTTGGCCATCAACCCAGGCGCGAGTTCCAGCCCGATCAACAGACCTTCCCCTCGCACCTTGATGACGGGTCCGGTTCCCGCGAGCCCGTGGAGGCTGCGACCGAGTGCCTGGACATGCTCAAGGAATCCAGGCGCGGCAATGCGCTGTGCAACATGAGCCGAGGCTGCCAAGGCAAGTGGCGCACCGCCGAAGGTGGAGCCACACAGACCAGAAGGGACCGTGCTTGCCTGCGCTTCTTGCACGAAGCTAAGTCCCAACGGAAACCCGCTCGCGCAGCCCTTGGCGGTGCTGAACGCATCGGGGATCACTCCAAAATGCTGCGATGCCCAGGGGCTGCCCAGCCGACCCGGTCCTGTTTGCACTTCGTCGAACAACAGCCAGGCACCACTTGCATCGCAGGCCGCGCGTAATTCGGACAAGAAGCCGGCAGGGGGATCGACCACGCCAGCGAGCGATTGAATCGGTTCCAGAATGACTGCCGCGACACTGCTGTCGATGCCTTCGCTCGCGCCCCAGGGCAAGCGCAGGACATCGAATGGCGATTGCGGGAAACCGCTCATGCCATCACTCACAGCGGCGGCGGCGGCGGTGCGTCCGTGGAATGCGCCGTCAAAGCAAACGACCTTGCGGCGCCCGGTTGCGGCGAGCGCCATCTTCAGCAGGTTCTCATTCGCTTCCGCTCCACTATTCGAGGCAAAGACCTGCCAGGACCCCTGTGGCATCAAGGTCTGCCAAGCGTCGTAAAAGGCCTGACGACCCGGTTGATCGACGAGGTTGGTGGCGAAGCTAAGTCGCTGCCACTGGCGTTGCAGAGTTGCGCCAAGTTCGAGGTCGCCCGCGCCCAGCGCGTTCACACAATGGCCTCCGTAGAGGTCCAGGAGTTCGCGTCCATCACTCCAGGCAAGAGCGCTTGCGCTGGCGCCGAGCAACTCGCCTTGGAGGCGGGCATAGGCCGGGAATTCGGTCAGGGTAGGCATTTCAGTACGCGAGCCCGGAGCTCGGAAGTGCGGTGGTTTCGTCAAAGCCAAGCGCGAGGTTGAGGCATTGCAGTGCTTGACCGGCGCCGCCTTTGACCGTGTTGTCTAGGGCCAGCAAGCAATGCAAGTTGGTGCCCCGCCGATACGCATGCAGCTGCACGCGGTTGCTGCCCGCGACATGGCGCAACTGAGGTGCGCCCTCACACGCTTCTAAGAACGGGTGCGGCGCACAGAATGTCGTCACAGTCTGCTGCGGGTCGAAGTCGAGTTGCTCGCGCAAGGAACGGGCAAGCGGGAGCACCGCATGCAAATGAATGCCACGACCAAGTGGAGCCGAGTGCGGAGTGAAGTCGAGCTCGGGGCTGCCTGCCAAGCCATTGCGTGGCGCAAGGAGCTCCGCTTCGTGTCGGTGACCTTGCAGGCCATAGGCATGAAAGTTCATCGCGCGATGGGGGTGGTGGGTGGCGGGCTTTGGTATGGCGCCGCTTCCGCTGGATCCTGTGATGCCATGCGCGATCCACGGCTGCTCAAAATCGAGTTGGCCTGCGTGGGCAAACGGCAGAATGGCCAGCTGCAGAGCGGTCGCAAAACAGCCGGGCGCAGCCATGCGCGTGGTTCCCTTGGCGATGGGGTGGAGTTCGGGTAGACCGTAGGACCATGCGCCGAGCTCGTCTGGGCAGGCATGATCCAATTGGTAATGCGCGGTATAGGTGGCCGAATCTTCGAGTCGAAAGTCAGCCGAGAGATCGACCACGATGAGGTCGGGACAGCGCCGTTCGAGTTCCGCGCGATGCTCTGCCCACCAGGGCCCGGAAGCGCCGTGCGGAAGGGCCAGGACCAAGACCGGTTGCAGTGCCGACGCAAGCGCGCTGATCAACTTACTCGCGTCTTGTACCGCTTGATTCGCAAACGCCGCACCAAGTTGCGGCTGACAATCGCCGAGCGAACCCTTGCCCGAGCGTGCAAATGCCCCGGCTAGTTGCAGCTGAGGATGATCTGCCAGCAAGCGCAAGAACTCGCCGGCCAAAAGCCCGCGCGCGCCCAACAGGTAGACCGGGTGGCTCATGCGCCGACTCCGCTCACGGGAGCAAGTTGCAAAGCCTGCAAGCATGCTTCGACCAAGCCGTCAGGATCGATCAACGCGTTATGGGCCGGGAGTCCGAGCGTCTCGACACAGAAGCTCTGTCCGACTGGGTTGTCGGTGACCGGGCCCGATACGAGCGCGGCGTGCGAACCGTGGCGATCGGCGAGTAACTGTTGCGCGCCCCAGGCCCCGACCGGGTCCTGCGCACAAAGCACGGTTGCAGTCATGGCGGCGCGGAGATCCGGTGCGTCAAGAATGGCTTGCACGCCGTAGGTGCCGAGCAAACCGTCGCCCATTTCGAGCACGATGACGTCGGGTTCCGATTCCGCGAGATGGGCAAGAATCGCGCGCGCGGTCGGCGGGGCGTTGTTGGGACTCGAAGTCACGACCCCAAAATCGGTGAACAGGGTCACGGGCTCTGCCCCGGCGTCGGCCATTTGCAGAATGTCGCGGCGCAGCGAGACGCCGGTCAGTTTGCCGGCCGCAACGCGCAGCCCGCGCCGGCAGAACCCGCCGACGATGACCGCGGCCGCGGTGGTCTTGCCGGCATCCATCGCCGTGCCAAGCAGTGTCAGCACGGGGGGCAGCTGGCGAGGCAGCGGAGTGCGCTCAAGTGCGCCGTCGGCAATATTGGCCGGACGGCCGGCGCTGCGATCGAGGCCAGGGAAGATGGTCACGCTCCCGAGCACTTCGATTTCATGCGGGGCGCCCAGTCCAGGCGCGGGCAACGCGCCCACTCCCAAGACACCGCCGATGTTGAGCAACTGCAAGCGATCGCCGACTTGCACCGACTGAGGCACGCGTCCCGAATAACCATGCAAAGCGTGCCGGTCGCCGAGCGCGCCGGCAATGATGTCGCCCGGGCGCAGTTCGGTCATGCGGCCTGAGACATCCTCAAGCTTGTTGTAGGCAGTCTTGCTGGTTAGGACGCGACCGACGACCAGCGTCCCTGTTTCCGCTGGAATCTCGGTTCCGAGCACGACTTGACGACGCAGGTTGAGCCGCGTGGCGACCGAGGCAATCTTGTTCAGGGTGAGTCGTCTCATACCGGAGCTCCGGTTTTCCGAATCTCGCTTGCGCTTGGTTGGCGACTCGCGTCGCCGAGTTGGCCGGCGCGGGCATGCAAGGCTGCCGGTTCGGCAAGCACGCGCGCAAAGGTCCGCAGGCCGGCTGCATCACTATCGTGCGCGGCACGTTCACCGTAGGCTGCGTCGCTGGCCCGCATCATCGAGTACGGCGAACTCATCGCGACGACCTGGGCTTGACCACCCTGGAGTGCGACTTTCACTTCGCCGCAAACTCGATCCTGGCTGCTTGCGAAGAACTGTTCCAAGTCACGCAGCAAGGGGTCATGGAAGCGACCCTGGTGCAGGTGCCGTCCATAGACCTCGCCGAGATGGTCCTTCCAAAAGCGTTGGTCCTCGGTCAGCACCAACTTCTCCAGTTCGCGGTGTGCTTCGAGCAAGACGGCCGCTGCCGGAGCTTCGAAGGCGATCCGTCCTTTGATGCCAAGTACGGTGTCGCCGAGATGAAAGCCACGTCCGACACCGGCTGCGCCCGCGCGCTGGTTCAGAGTCTCGATCAGTTCAACCGCGCCCATCGCTTGGCCATCGAGTGAACTCGGTTGTCCATCCTCGAAGCCAACGGTGACCGACTCTGGTGCGGAGGTCTGAACTTGGGTCCATTGCCAAGCGCTGTCTTCCAGTTCGCCGTCTTCGACGAGCAGCGGGCCACCGCCGATGGTCAGCCCCCAAAGCCCGGCGTTGACCGAATAGCCGCCTCCCGAAGTGGGGAGTGGCAGCGCGTGTTCTTGCATCCAAGCGACTTGCTGCTCGCGGCTCGGCGCTTGATCGCGAATCGGAGCCAAGACCTGAATCGAAGGCGCGACGACCCGCAATGCCGAATCGAAGCGTACCTGGTCATTGCCCGCCGCCGTGCAGCCATGCGCGAGGGCGTCAAAACCATGCTCAAGCGCGTAGCAGGCAAGCACCTCGGCTTGCAGACCACGCTCGGCGCCGACCGACAATGGGTACACCCGTCCGCGCAAGACATTGGCTGCAATCAACCAACGCAACACCTGATCGAACATGGCTTGGCGCGCGTCCAAAAACAGATGCTCACGCGCACCATAGATCGCAGCACGCGTGGCAATCTGTTCACGCTCGGCATCTTGAAAGCCGCCGCAATCGACCGTGCACGCCACGACCTCGTGACCGTCGCGGCTTAAGCGCGCGACGAGGTAGGAGGTGTCAAGACCGCCGGAGTAAGCAAGCAGGATGCGCATGGATGGGTTCGAACAAGGAATCGAAGTGGGCCGCGAAGGTGCCCTAAACCAGTTCGCGGACGCGGCGGCGGATCGCCACTCCGTCGGCCCGCGTCGCGGTTGCGACGAAGACGGTGTCATCGCCGGCGACGGTGCCAAGAATGGGCAAGTCGGCCTCGGCCTCAAGTGCCCGAGCAATCGCACTGGCCGCGCCCGGTTCGCAGATCACGACAACCAGATGGGAGCCTGCGAGCTGGGCGTCGCGAAGTAGGGCCTTCAGCGACTGCAGTGGCGTGACGCGTTCTTCGCTCGGCAAGCTGTAGCGGCCTTCGGCTTTGACGGCGCCGATGACCCGCAAATCGCGGCTGACGACGGGTTGAGTCGAGGCGTGTCCAGCCTGCTCGAGCGCGGTGAGCAGCTCGGCTTGGCTTTGCGCATCCCCTTGCTCCAAGATTTGGACCAGGGCGCGCCGACGGGCCTCGGCAGTAGGCATCGCCTCAGCATAGCGGCGAATATTTATTCGCCAATCCCTTTTCTTTATTCGTCAGGGGTTCCGCGACCTTCTGCCTGCCAGGGCTGCTTCTGAGCCGCGCGAAGCTCGCGATCATCGAGCTGGTCGAGGATCTGTTGCTTCTCGGCAGGGCTCGCTTGAGGCCATGCACGAATCTCTTGTGGCTGCCGAAAGCAGCCGGCACACCAGCCAAATCTCGGATCGAGCAAACAAACCCCGCTACAGGGCGACTCGGGGCCCTCGGTCATCCTTTGCTCGAGGACCCGATGCGCCGGCCCTGATCATTCCAGCGCAAGCGGCGCAGAACATCCGGGTGGAGGAGTGCGAGCACCGTGACGATCTCGAGTCGGCCGAGCCACATGGCTGCAGTCAGCAGCAGTTTCGCCGGTGTCGAGAAGCTCGCAAAGTTGCCCATCGGGCCGACCGACTCAAATCCGGGTCCGATATTGCCCATGCAGGCAAGCGATGCCGAGAAGGCCGTGACCAAGTCTTCGCCCATCAAAGTCAGACTGAAGCCGACGACGAAGTAGCCAATCAAATACAAGAAGACGAGGTTCAGGACCGCGCGCACGATTGGATCGGCAACCGCGTGCCCTTTGTGTCGCAAGGGCAAGACCGCGCGCGGGTGCAGCGAACGCGTGATCTCGCGCCAGACGAACTTTAAGGCGAACAGATTGCGAATCGCCTTGGGGCCGCCGGCGGCCGAGCCCGCGCAACCGCCGACCAGCATGACGAGGATCAGGATTGCTTTACTTGAGTCGGCCCACAGGTTGTAGTCGGTGCTGGCATAGCCCGTGCTAGAAACTAAGGAGGCGGCCTGGAAGGCGCCCGCTCGCCAGGCATCCTCGCCCGGGAATACTGGTGCAAGCAAGAAGGCCAGCGCTGCGCAGCCAATCCCAGTGACCAGCAAGTAGAACTTGAACTCGCCGTCTTTCCATATCTCAAGCGGATTGCGCGTCAAGCCGACCCAAAGCAATGGGAAGCTGGTTCCGGCGAGCAGCATAAAGACGACCAAAATCCACTCGGCGGCCGGGTTCTCATAGCCTGCGATCGAGGTGCCGCTCGGCGAGAAGCCGCCGGCAGACATCGTGGTCAGCGCGTGGCAAACCGATTCGTAAAGAGGAAAGTCGGCCACCAACATCAGCAAGGAAACCAGCGCAACGGTCAAGCTGACATAAAGGATCCAGAGTCGGCGCGCACTTTCGCGCACGCGCGAGCTGACGATTTCGCTAGGAGCGGTCGAGGTCTCGGCGAAGAAGAGCTGTCGGCCAGCAATGCCGAGTTGGGGCAGGACCACCACAAACAAGGCGATGACACCCAGGCCGCCGAACCACTGAGTCATGGATCGCCAGAGGAAGAAGCCGCGTCCGTAAGCATCGAAGTCCTGCAGAATCGTTGCGCCGGTCGTCGTGAACCCCGACATCGACTCAAACAGCGCGTCATCCCACGACAGCCCGGCAAGGAGGTAGGGGATCGCGGCGAAGATCGAAATCACGAGCCAGGACCCGGCAACCACGCCGAGTGCTTCGGAACGGCGAAAGTCAGGCCGCGGCTCGAATCCTCGCGCGAACAGCATGCCGGCACCCCAGGTCACGAGGCCGGCGACCGCGAAATGGCCGGCGGCGAGGTATTCGTCCGCGTGGCCGTTCCAGCCATCCCAAAGCGAAAGCAGCATGGGCGGCACGAAGCCAAAACAGAACACCCGAAGCAGGCGGCCGATGACTCCGAGCACGCGAGCAATGCGCATGCCTTATTCCTGGGAGGCTCCCGAGAAGTTCGAGAAGAAGGAACGGGCCTCTTCTTCGGCTTCGGCAGTGCAGAGGGTCAGCAGGGTGTCGCCAGCCTCAATGATGGTGTCGCCTTGCGGGATGATCACATTGCCGCCACGCGAAACCGCGCCAACGATGGCGAATACCGGAGCACGCATCTGAGCGAGCGGTGTCGGCGGGAAGTTCTCGCGCACGGGCAAGCGCAACACTTTCAGGCCGCCGTGTTCGAGTTCGGCAAGCGGTTCGTCGCGACTCCGCGAGATCCGGCGCAGTACCGAACTAATCGCCGCGCCTTGGGCGGATCGCACCACGTCGATGCCGACTTTTTCGAACAGCAGTTCATTCGACATGCGATCCGCTCTGGTGATGATGCGCGGAACCCCTTCGTGCTTAGCAAGAAGTGAAACCAACAAGTTGACCTCGTCCCGGCTCGTTACCGCAATCAAGACCGGATCATCGCCAATGTGTTCAGAGGCGAGCAGTTCCAGGTCGGTGCCGTCGCCATGAATCACCATCGACTTCAACTGCTGCGCGATTTCATTGGCGCGCTTCTCGTTGCTTTCGATGACCTTGACCGACCAGCCGGCACTTTCTAGGCCTTTGGCGACGGTCAAGCCGACTACGCCGCCGCCGACCACCGTGGCAGTGCGAGGGTCGCTGCGCTTGCGATCGCTCAGGTAGCGGGTCAGGAAGCGATTGATGCCTTTGAGGTCGCCCATCGCGGTGATCTGATCGCCGGGCTCAAAACGCGTATCACCCTTCGGGATGAACAACTCTTCGCCGCGCCGGCAGGTCACCAAAACGACACCTTTCGGAACGCCGATTTCACGTAAGGGTCCGGTCGTCATGTGCGAGCCTTCCGGGATCTCTTTGCGAACTAGCCGCACGCGGCCACCTTCAAAGGCCGCGACATCCAGCGCGCCGGGCACCATGACGATCCGAAGAATCTCGCGTGCTAGGCGTTCGGCAGGCAAGACGACTTGGTCAATGCCCAGTGACAGGGCCAGGCGCTCCGCCTCGCGCTCATTGGCCTGCACTTCGTGACGGCGCAAGAAACAGATTGCTTGCTTGGCGCCAAGTCGCTTGGCCGCGGCGGCGGCAACCAGATTGCGTTCGTCTGCCGGCGTGCAAGCGATGAAGAAGTCCGCTTGCTCGACGTGGGCACCTTGCAACGCTGTCGACGAAGAACAAAAGCCCCAGCGTACTTCGACGTCGAGGCGGTCCAGGCTGCTGCCGCGCATGGTCGTCGGGGCCAGTACGGTCACATCGTGCTCTTGCATCAGGACCTCGGCTAACGAGACCGCCAGGTCATCTTCCCCGCCGATGAGAATGCGCATGGGCCGGATTCTAGGGCCTCGGGGTGCAAAAGAGAAAGCGCCCCGTTGGAGGGGGCGCTTTCTGCGTGGGAGGGGCGCGAAGCGCTAGCCGTTGCGGCGGTTGCCCGCCTCGAGCTTGCGCAAGTTGTTCACCGCATCGCGCAGGCCAATTTGGATGCGCTCCTTGTCATCGCTCGACAAGCCCGTCTCGTCGGCGAGAATTTCTTCGGCGAGCCGAATGGCCTTCCGATACAGCCCTTTGGCCTTCTCGTCTTCAGTCTTCAGGTAGTAGTGGTAGATGACCGCCCAGTCGTTCAAGACTTGCGGGTCTTCCGGAGCGAGCTCTGCCGACTTGGCGTAGGCAGCCAATGATTTCTCTGCCTGACCGGAGTCACGGTAGAGGAAAGCCAGGTTGTTCCAAGCTTCCACATCGTTCGGCGTGGTCAAGGTGATCCAACGGCTGATTTGAATCGCCGGTTCAAAGCGACCCGCGCCGACGGCCTGACCAGCCACCCACTTCAGAGTGGCGATTGCAGAAGCACCGCCATCCGCCGCCGCCAGCACACTCGCGCCGTGCGTCGGGCCTTGGTATTCCAAGTACTTGCCCCACTGTGCTGCGGAGTAAAGGTAAGCGTTGCGCGCTTGCTGGCTCATCTCGTTGTTGTTTTCGGAGAGCAACTGGGAGCCACGATCGAAGGCACCTTGCGCGAGGAAGAAATGGCAGTTGTACATGGTGGGCGAAAGCTCAAGCGCCTTCTCAAAATGCTTGCGCACTTCATCCCAATTGCGCGGCTGGCCTGCGTATTCGGCGTAGCCCATGTACCAAGCCATCGTGGCATCCTTGCCTTTCGACTTGTCGATCTTCTGCAACAGCGGCACGGCTTCGCCATGCAGCCATTGGCCCATTGCAGCAAGGTCGACCGCGGCCGCATCGCGCTTGAGTGCTTCTTCCCAAGCCTTCGCGGCTTGTTTGCGGGCCGCGGCGGGGTTACCGCCTTCCGGAGCGGCGTAGCTGGCCAAGATCGTGGTTTCGCCAAGCTTCAAGCAAGCGGCGGCGCTCTTGGTATCCATCTTCATGGCAGCGCGGTAGTCGGCCATCGCGGCATCGAAGCTCTGCGTCTTTTTCTTGACGTCGGAACTGTCATTGGCCATCGCGACGTGCACACGTGCGCGTTGCATCAGGCAACGCGCTTCGCCGTCAAAGGCTTTGACGCCGGCTTCCGCCGCGCGCAAGGCGTTCTTCTTGTCGCCGCCATTGAGCAGAGCTTCCGACCAGTTCTCGAAAGCATCGACCGGAGCACCGGAAAGTTTGCAGGCGTCTTCCAAGACGTAACCCGCCTGCAAGAAGGCGTCGTTGATTTCGAGGCCGCGCAGGTTGCCGGCGGCGATCTGCGCTTCGGCATCGCGCAGCAGGTAGACGCCCAGCGCACTCAGCGCTTCGGCGTTCTTGGATTGAAGCGCGCCCGCTTCTTCCAAGGTTTCCACCGCCGCTGCGAACTGGCCGCGGCTGGCTTGGGCGGTCGCTTCGGTCATGGCGGCCTTCAGGTCGCCCGACTGGGGCAGGAGCAAGAGCAGAGTCGCGAGGATCATTGGTCAGATTCGGGGTTCTCGTTTCGCAGGCGTTGCATTTCGGCTCGGAGGCCGAGGACGCCCTGGCGGTTGTCAAAGGGGAAGTGCTTCACGGCTTCGGCCAGGAATGATTCTGCTCGATCCAGACGCTGCCGACGCATGACATCTAGATAGGCCAGGTTTTCCCAGGCATCACCGACGGCCTCATCGAGGTCGCGACGTTCCCGTTCGGGAACATCTTCGGCCAGTTGGGACAGCTGTTCGGCGCCCATCTGGGTAGCACGATGCAACTCTTGTTCCGCCAAGGCCAAAATCTCTTCCTTGTCGAGGTGGTAGACCGCGATCAAGGCGCGGTCGTTGACGAGGCGCACATCGTCAGGAGCCAATTCCACCGTGCGCGTGTAAGCCTGCCAGGATTCCTGCCAAACCAACTTGGCGTCCTTCATTTCGCCTTGCGAAGCCAGAGCCGTGCCCACTTCGCGACAAGCGAAAGCGTAGTTATTTGTCCAGTCCGGGTTGTCCCGGTAGCTGCGGAAGAGGCGGCTATGGAAGGAACGAACCTTGTCGAGTCGATTCTGCTCGAAGTAATAGCCTTCCACGGAATAGATCCCTAAGCGCAGCGATTCAGCGATGGGCTCGGGCTCCAGATGGTCTGGGTCCGCCTCGAGCGCGGCGAGGAAAGCGTCGGCAGCATCATCGACGCGGCTGTCGCTCCAGTAGACCCAGCCGTGAGCGGTGCGCACGAGGTGCAACCAATCGGCGCAACTCGAGGCAAAGCTGGGTTCACCGGCCTGCGCCTCGAGGAACAGGGCTTCCGCGCGATCGAGCGCATCGTGAGCCCCAGCCCAGTTACGGTTTTGCCGATGCAGCCAGGCTTGATTCCAGAGTGCCTCGCCGAGGCGCCAAGCGACCACCGGAGTGTCTGGGTTGGCACGGCGAATCCGTTCCCAGGCCACGACTTGCGCGTCGCTTGGGGTGAGATTCTGCAGGCGTGCGACAGCGTCCGCGTCGAGTGGGTTGTGGATCAGCGCTTCAATCAGCACCTCCCGGCCCTCGGGACCTCGGCTTTGCCAAGCCAAAAGATCTGCCAGCGCAATCGCAGCGGTCGGGCTTCCCCGTTCAATCGCGGTCGCCAAAGCATGCTCGGCGGGGAGTGCGGCGGGCGGGATGGCTTGCGCGGCTTGCACCGCCTCGATGACCAAGGCGAGCCCGGTGCGTCCCATTTCCTCGTTCCATGCAGCGTTGCCGCCCGAAAGGCCGGCGTCTAAAGCCTCTTGGCAGAACTCCCAGGCTTGCTCGAACTCGCCCAGCATGCGCAGCGCGTAGACGATGCCTTGGCGAGCCTCGAGATCGTCCGGGCTCAAGCGCAGTGCTTTGCCATAGGCGTACTCCGCGTCGCGAAACATGACATCCAGGGCATCGACCTGGCCCCGGGATTCCTGTTGCTGAGCAAATGCGAGGCTCAGGCCGCCAAAAGCCTTCCAGTAGCGCGGTTCCTCGGCAAAGCGATCCGACGATCGTTCAATTTCGACGAGTACGGCGTTCAGATCGGCGTCCGGTGCCGCGGCCTTGGCAAGCAGTGCCTCAAGCTCGGCTCCATCCTGCACGGTTTCCTCGACCGGGTCGAGGCGGCCACCCGGGACGGGTTCGGGGTAGTTTTGGGCGCAGGCCGCGGGCACGGCGACCAGCCCCAAGACGAGGAGCCAGCGGACATGTGAACCCGGGTTTACCGAAGTGGTGCGGAAACTGACCAGCATCGACGGCATTATAGACAGGGTTCATGACGCACGGACGCTCGGAGAATCTCGTCCGCGGCCTACTCGCAGTCGCGCTACTACTGTCCTTTGGACTGTT
>JBDQJC010000067.1:0-15526 GCA_040264055.1 Planctomycetota bacterium | reverse complement strand
GTCCAGGGGGCAGGTGGAGCAGGAGCCACCTCGGCGGAGGTGGCGGGCGGGCGGGGAATCGAGGTGTCCATCAGGAGGGCGTGGAAGCCATTGTCCTGTTTCTCTGCCCAGTGGGGAAGCCCTAGAATCCGCTGCATGTCCGCGATCTCCGCGTTCCTGACTCGCCACTTCCGCCACTTCAACTCGGCCGCACTGATGGATGCCGCGCGGGACTACCGCAAGCATCTCGATTCCGGCGGCTCCATGTTGGTCACTTTGGCCGGTGCCATGAGTAGCGCCGAGCTGGGTCTTTCCCTGGCCCAGATGATTCGTGAAGGCAAGGTCCATGCGATCAGCACGACCGGGGCCAACCTGGAAGAGGACATTTTCAACCTGGTGGCGCACAACCATTACGAGCGGGTGCCGCATTACCGCGACCTGTCCCCGGAGGACGAGCAAGCGCTGCTCGACCGGCACATGAATCGGGTGACGGATACCTGTATCCCCGAGGAAGAAGCCATGCGGCGCATTGAACGGGTGCTCCGCGAAGAGTGGCAAGCGGCCGAGCAAGCTGGGGAACGGCTGTTCCCGCATGAGTTCCTCTACCGTCTGCTCCGTCAGGGCAAGCTCGAGGAGCACTACCAGATCGACCCAGCCGACTCCTGGCTGGTTGCCGCCTGCGAAAAGGACCTACCGATTTGGACGCCCGGGTGGGAGGACTCCACGACGGGCAATATGTTCGCCGCGGCCTGCATCGAAGGGCTGGCTCAACCAAGCACGGTCAAGTCCGGGATCGAAGCGATGATGCACCTGGCCGACTGGTACACCGCCCATACGGAAGACAGCCCGGTCGGCTTCTTCCAGATCGGTGGTGGCATCGCCGGCGACTTCCCCATCTGCGTGGTCCCGATGTTGCACCAGGATCTGCAGCGGGACCAGGTCCCGCTCTGGGCCTATTTCTGTCAGATCAGCGACTCGACGACCAGCTACGGCAGCTATTCCGGAGCGGTCCCGAACGAGAAGATTACTTGGGGCAAACTCGGAGTCGACACTCCGAAGCACGTCATCGAGTCCGACGCCACGATCGTCGTCCCACTCGTTTTTGCCTTGGTGCTGGGCTGGTAGGGCGATTTCGGGGCCGCTCGGCTTTTTTTCTCAAGAGCCGACGCAGGAACGCCGAACGAATGAGGAACCGTTCGCTCGGATCGGAGCGACTTTCCCCCTGCTAGACAGGGTTTACCTCGTCCTCAAGTCGATCATGTTCCTCACCACCCTATTGAGCGCTCTTCCGCTCCTCAACCCCGCTCTTCCAGTCCAAGAGCCGGTCGCTAAGACCGGTCAGAAATGCACTTGCAGCTCGCAAGAGCCTGTTGCGAAGTCGAACTCGACCCGCACCAAAACTGGCAAGACTGCTCGCAAGAACGCGAATAAGACGAAGCGCATCTACGGCAAGACCTCGGTCAACCGCGCGATCGTGAACGACCGAATCTCCGGTTCGACTTCGCCGAAAATTGCCAAGAGCGGCAAGCAAACGGCTGCCACGCCGAAATCCACGAACAACGTGAAGAAGCGTTCGCAAAACGCTCTCCGTCGAGTCACTCGTGCCGCGACTGCGCCAACGGCGAACGTGGAAAACGCCTTGGATTCAGTCAAGGCAAGTGGTTTGCCTCCAGCGATTGGAACTGGCTCCGTGCGCGTCGGCATTGAACAGCCGCGTGGTCCGGTCAAGTCATTGGCCAGCATCGACACGGGCGTCCCGCAGGACAACAGCCCCATGTGGAACACTTCGACCCAGGGCAACTCCACCGTCATTTGGGGAAACGCTCCGACCGGACCCTTGGATAGTTTGGCGAACGTGGACTACTCCGCGAACAGCAAAGCAAAAACCAAGAAGCCTGCAAAGAAGCAAAACGCAAACAAGCAGGTTCGGAAGAACCGCAAGCGCTAAGCGCAGCGGCCTCCCCCCAGAAGAGACCTTCCCTCCGCACCCCGGCTTCGCGCCGGGGTGTTTTCTTATGCCAGCACGCCTTCGATGAGGTGGCCGTGCACATCTGTCAGACGCATATCCCGACTATCGAATCGATAATTCATGCGACGGTGATCGACGCCCATCAGGTGCAGCATCGTCGCGTGCAGATCATGAATCTCGTAGGGGTCCTCGACGGCGTAATAGCCGTAATCATCGGTGGTGCCGACGATCGTGCCTCCCTTGACCCCGCCACCGGCGAGCCAGAGTGAGAAGCCGTGTGGGTTGTGGTCGCGCCCATCGGTGCCTTGCGCCATCGGTGTACGGCCGAACTCTCCGGTAAAGACCACCAAGACATCGTCCCAAAGACCGCGTTGCTTCAAATCGGTGAGCAAGGCAGCGATCGGGCGATCGACCGAGCGCGCGTTGCGCTCGTGCCCCACTTTTAGGTTGTTGTGCTGGTCCCATCGATCGTTGCCTAGATCCCCGCAGGTCAACTGAACGAAGCGTACCCCGCTTTCGACGAGGCGCCGGGCAAGGAGGCACTGCCGGCCGTAACGAGCCTCGGGCTCAAACTCCGAATCCAAGCCGTACAGCTGCCGGATCGATTCCGGTTCATCCTCGATATTTGCCACCTGCGGAACAGCCGACTGCATGCGGAATGCCTTTTCTTGGTTGGCAATCGCGGCCTCGATTTGTGGGCTATCCGCAAGCGGACCTTGATCCAAGCTGCGAATCAGGTCGAGCTTGCGCGCTTGCACTTCCGGCGGATCGGCGGGCTTCAGATTCGCAAGGAGCGTACCGCTCGTTCGCAGAACCGAGGCCTGATGTTGCGCTGGCAAGAATCCTGCGCCAAAGCAATCCAAGCCACCGGGAGGAATCAGCCCACCATCCAAGACCACGTAGCCGGGCAGATCCTGGTTGTCCGTGCCGAGCCCGTAAGCCCACCACGCCCCCATGCTGGGGCGTCCCTGGAACCCAGAACCAGTATGCAAGAAGTAGTTCGCGAAGGTGTGCTCGCTAAAGCGCGAAGTCATCGACCGCACGACGGCCAAATCATCCGCGCGCTCGCGAATCTTGGGGAAGAGGTCGCTGACTGGAATCCCCGATTCACCCCCAGGATGGAATGCCCAGGGCGACTTCAACACATTGCCGACGCTATCGAACTGAGTCTGCGGCACCTTCATGCCGATTGGTTTGCCGTCCTCGCGATCAAGCCGGGGCTTCGGATCAAAGGAGTCCACCTGCGAGATGCCGCCGTCCATATAAAGGAAAATGACGTGCTTGGCGACCTTCTTGGGGAGTCCAGGGACCAGTCTCTTTGTTCCGAAGCCAAGCGCGGCTTCGGCGGCGCGCACAGGGCGTGCATTCAGGCCGGCAAAGGCCAACGCACCAAAGCCCATGCCCGTGCGTGCGAGCATCGCGCGCCGACTGAGGGGAGGTCCGCCAAATAGCTTCTTCGGTTTTCTGCGAATCGGTGCCATGACTTATCGGAGGAAGACAAACTCTTTGAGGTTGAAGATGACATGACAGAGCTCAGCAAGAGTGTCAACTCGCGCTTGCCCCCCCGCCTGACCGGCTTCAAGAAAGACGAGGGCCTGCTCTACTTCGCTGGGGCGAGGAGCACGTGCGAAGGCAGTCCACCACAGTTCTTGCACCAAGCTGTCCGAGCGAGGAATGCCACCCGATCCATCATCTTGTTCCAGTTGCTGCGCCCAACGCGTCGCAAGTTCCCGAACAAAGGGATCGTTCATCAATGCCAAGGACTGCGCCGGCACATTCGAGCTGGACCGACGGCCCATCGTGGTCGCCGGCTGCGGGTAATCCCAAACCATCAAGAAGGGCGGCAAGAAGTTGCGTCGAATCTCTTGATAGAGCGTACGCCGACCGTTGCCGTCGAGCGGGCCACTTCGGCTTGGCCTGCCGCGCCCCTTCATGAAGGGGGTGAGATAGACCGGGACGGAAGGTCCGCCCAAGCGAGCGTCCAGGCTTCCGGAAACCGAGAGGAGTGCATCGCGCACAGCCTCGGCAGCCAGGCGCCGTGTCGGCCGGTAATGCCAAAGCAAGTTTTGAGGATCGGCTTGCAGGGAGTCTGGGCGGGCCGTCGAACTGAGCCCATAGCTGCGCGATAGCACGATGCGGCGTACGAGCGGCTTGAGACGCCAGCCATGACTGCGTGACTGGCCAGCGAGTGCATCGAGGAGATCAGGATGGGTGGGATAGCCAGCCAGCACTCCGAAGTTGTCTGGTTGCGGCGCGATGCCACGCCCCATCAAGTGATGCCACACTCGGTTGACATAGACGCGAGCTAAGAGCGGCCCAGCTCGCTCAAGCATTTGCTCGACGAGCTGCAAACGCCCGCTAGTCGGCTTGCCGTCGGAGCCAACTGCGGCGATCGGCTCGGCTTCGCCGCGAAACTTGGTCAGCATGCTGCGTGGAACCGGCTCGCGCGGTGTGGCCGTGCTGCCTCGGAATAGCAGCTCTTGATCGACACCGTTTCCATCGAGCAGAGCGGGAGCCGAGCGCGACCGCGCTCGGGCCTGATCTATGAGCGCTCTTCGTGAGGCATAGTATTGCGCTTCGGCTTGACTCGGCGCGGCGAGCGCAGGCACCAAACCAGGCCGCGCGAAGAAGGCGTCCAGAGTGGACGATTCTGGCAATACCGTGGGCGCAGCGTCGCCGCCTTGCACGATCGCCGCGACAGCAATCCAGCTTTCCGTGGGGCTGAACTCAAAATGCGCCCGCAATCCGGGATAACGCGCCATGAAATCATGCCGCACCCATTGCCAGCGGCCCTGCGTGTTGAATCGGAGAGCGGTCTGTGTGTGCAAGGGGCCATTCAAGATCCGGTGGTGTTCGACCGGAGCGAAGGCCACGCCGGTGCCACGCAGCAGATACCAAATCGGTCCCTCGCCGAGCGTCACGGTTGGTGTGCGCACGGTCCGCCCACTGCCCTTCCAATTCACCTGCGTCGACTCGTGCGAACTCAGCGGGTCGGGCTCGAGCGTCTTCCAATCCGGATCGCTCAAGAGGACCGGGAAGGGTGTCCAGCCGATCAGGCGCTCTTCTCGAGCGGAAAGAATGGGACCGCTCGGGTGGATGCGCCACGCGGCACCGTCTTGCCACCAAGGCGAACCCGGCTGCCAAATGACGGAGTGTGCCGCGCCAAACTCAAGTGGACTCGGCTCGGCGAAGCTCGGTGCGGATAACCAAGCGCGCTGTTGCTCATCAAGCTGGATAGGATCCTGAGCCCAGGCCAGCAGTGCCTTTGCATCCTGTTCGGTGCGTGCTTGGGCCATCTCGAGCTCGGGCACCGCATTCTGGAAGACGAAATCGTCGCAACTAACGTGCCCCCAACCGCCGGTCGCGTTGTCGTAGACCTCAAGCACCGCCGACTTGCCCCGCCAGCGTCGCAGGTCCCACATCGCGCTGCGCATTTCGGGACGGCTATCACCACATGCTTCGGCGACCACGCGATCTTCGACGAGCAAGCGCACGCCGACCTCGCCAGCGAGTTTTCCGCCGCCGACGCGGAAGCTTAGGAAGTCGTGCTCGATGGCGAATGGGCTCGATCGCAGGCTGCCGGTTGCGGCGTCGGCTTCTGCACCGTCGGGCACATGCAAAAGCTGCGAGTTCAAAAAACCATCACCCGCCGCTTTTGGATTCGGATAACGCTCGGGTCGCGTGCTCTCGCGCCAAATCCCTTGTTCGAAGGCCTCGCCCGTCGCGACCCATTCAGCCGGAATCCCGTTTTCAAAATCCGCAAGCACCTGGCGGTCACGCGCTTGATCAATCTCAGCCGCAAGGTCGAGGCCTTCGGACGCGAGCGTGGGGACTTGCTGCAAAGCGGACACCCAACGAGCGCGGGCAGCTTCCCCCGCTACAGCCGCGTCGTGCATCGCAGCGTCGAGCTGCTGCAGCCGCTCGCGCACGAGAGTGTTTTGGTCGAGGCTCTCATACCGCACTTGCCGGTAGGAAGCACTCTGGACAAAGCCGGCGAGCGAGTAGTAATCGCGGGTCGGGATGGGATCAAACTTATGATCGTGGCAGCGAGCACACGCGATCGTCAATCCCAAGAAACTCTTGCCGAACACGTCGATCTGATTTGCGGTCCGGTCGGCGAGATCCGACTCAAGATCAACCGGCGAGTGCACGGCTTCGCCGAGCCACCAGAAACCGGTACCGATGACGCTCTCGTTTGCAGAGGTCTCGGGGTTCACGCGCGGCTCGGGGAGTAGGTCCCCGGCAACGTGTTCACGGAGCAGTTGATCCCAACCGATGTCCTCGTTCAAGGCGCGAACGAGGTAGTCGCGATACTCCCACGCGTTCGGAATGGGGTAGTCGAACTCGTGGCCGCGGGTTTCGGCGTAGCGCACCAAGTCGAGCATGTGCCGGGCCCACTTTTCGCCAAAGTGAGGCGAAGCCAACAAGCGATCCACCGTGGCCGCGCGACGCTCTGCAGCGGGAAGCGCAAGGAAAGCATCAATCTCAAGGCGAGTCGGCGGCAAGCCAACCAGATCGAAAGAAACGCGTCGTAGCCAGCTCAACTCATCTGCGTCATCTGCTGGAAGCAAGTTGGCTTGTTCGAGCCGAGCGAGCACGAATTGGTCGATCGGATCCTGAACCCATTGCATGTCTCGCACGGGAGGCAATTCGACCTCTCGCCATGCAGCGAATCCCCAGTGTTCTTGCCAAGGTGCTCCTTCGTCGATCCAGCGGCCCAGGACTTCCTGCTCGGCGGCGGAAAGCGGCTCGCCGTGATCGGCCGGCGGCATGCGATCGTCAGCATCCTGCGTCGAAATGCGGTACCACAGTTCGCTTTCCTCGCGATCGCCCGGGGCCACTGCCGCATAGCCTCCCAGGTCGCCAAAAGCTCCGTCGGCGGTATCCAGGCGCAGATCAGCTTCGGGTTCGTCCGGCCCGTGGCAAGCCAGGCACTTCTCGGCCAGAATCGGTTTGACTTCGCGCAAGAAATCGACTGGCTCTTGTTCGAAGCGAGGGTCGAGCGGCACCTCTTCGGGCATCCAAGCCCAAGCCGGCCATGCCGCCGCGACCAATGACGCGAGGATCGCGCCGCCGAACTGGATTCCCTTTGCCATGACCCCACTTTAACGCAGGGCAACGGAGATGTACCTAGCCCAATGCGTCGCTGGCGACGTGGTATTTCGGGTCTTCGATCACGTTGACTTCGACGAGGCTTCCAGCCTTGCGCAGCAGGAGACGGCATTCCGGGCTGAGGTGGCGCAAATGCAGAGTCTTGCCCAATGCAAGGTAGCGTTCCGCCAAAGTGTCTATCGCTTCGATCGCCGAGTGGTCTGAGACGCGCGCGTGCTCAAACTCGACCACCACATCATCGGGGTCGCTCTTCGCATCAAAGAGGTCGAGGAAGCTGGCGCACGAACCGAAGAACAGCGGACCACGCAGGGAATAGACCTTGGTGCCCTTTTCGTCGATGTGGGTGACGACGTGCACAACTTTGGCATGTTTCCAAGCAAACACGAGGGCCGAGACGATCACGCCGACGAAAACGGCGACGGCGAGGTCGGTCGCGACGGTGACCGCGGAAACCAGCACGATGACGAAGGCATCGGAACGCGGCACTTTGGTCATGGCATTAAAGCTCGACCAAGCGAAAGTCCCGATCACGACCATAAACATGACGCCCACGAGTGCTGCAAGCGGGACCATTTCGATCCATGCTGAACCGACGAGCACGAATGCCATTAAGGCAAGCGCAGCTGTGATGCCAGAAACTCGCCCGCGACCACCCGAGTTGATGTTAATCATGCTCTGACCAATCATCGCGCAACCGCCCATGCTCGTGAAGAAGCCACAAGTCAGATTGGCGGCGCCTTGAGCCACGCATTCCTTGTTGCCGCGCCCACGCGTTTCGGTCAGTTCATCGATTAGGGTCAAAGTCAGCAAGGACTCGATCAAACCCACCGATGC
The DNA here is from genome assembly GCA_040264055.1 of Planctomycetota bacterium. Classification (GTDB taxonomy): domain Bacteria; phylum Planctomycetota; class UBA1135; order UBA1135; family UBA1135. The sequence goes on along the minus strand of JBDQJC010000067.1, from coordinate 7,632 downwards.
CAGAATGACGGCATAGGGCAGAATGATGAACAGCGTTTCGAGGGTGAATGGCACATCGGGAATCCACCACTGCGGCAATCCACCCGCAAGCGAGGCCGTTGCATCGCCACTCATCGAGCGCAGGTAATCAACAATCGTGGGCGCGTTGAGATCCAGTCCAAGAACGACTGCTGTGACCCCGACGATCGCAACGAGCGAAGCGGGAACTGCTTTGGTCAACTTCGGCAGGAAGTAAATGATCGCCATGGTCGCCACGACCAACCCAAGCATCGTGCCAAGCTGACTGCCTTCCATCCAACGTTGGCCGCCTTGACCGTCAGCAACTTTGAACTGACCGAGTTGGGCCAGGAAAATCACAATCGCCAATCCATTGACGAATCCCAACATGACCGAATGCGGCACCATGCGGATGAACTTGCCGAGACGGAAAACGCCGGCCAAGATTTGCAGCACCCCCATCAAGGCGACCGCAGCAAACATGTAATCGGTGCCGTGATTGGCGACCAGAGCCACCAGCACAACTGCGATCGCGCCAGTCGCGCCGGAGATCATGCCGGGCCGGCCACCGAAGATCGCCGTGATGATGCCGACGATAAAAGCTGCATGTAGGCCGACCAGCGGGTCGACGCCGGCGACGAAGGCAAAGGCGACCGCCTCGGGGACCAAAGCGAGAGCAACGGTGAGACCTGAAAGAAGGTCGCTCCGCAGGGAGAAGTTCAACTTGGTGCGGAGGTCGAGCATCGCGCCGATGAGGTCGCCGCAGCGACTTCGGGGCGGCACACCTTAGCGGCGATGGAGTGCTGTGCGCATTCTGCGTCCGAGAATCCGGATTTCTCGCTCAGAAAGGCCAAATTCGAGCGATCCTTCCAAGGGAATTCCACGTCTTCCTCTTCTGCCATGCGACTCGCCTTCCTCGTCCTATGGATCGCCCTGCTGGGGCCGCTCCAAGCGCCGCTCGCTGCTCAGAACTGGCTGAACCCTCCCCCCGAGCCGCCCGGAAACGCCAGTACCCCTGAAAAAGTGCTGCTCGGCCAAGCACTGTTTTGGGACGAGCAGCTCTCGTCCTCGCATTCCGTCGCCTGCGCCAGTTGCCATTTACCCGAAGCGGGCGGTTCCGACCCTCGCTCGGCGCGGGCCGACTCCGTGCACCCAGGCTTCGACGGTGTCTTTGGAACAGGCGACGACATTCACGGCTCGCGAGGGCTGGTCGCGACGACGATGAACGGCGACTTTCAGGCCTCGCCCTTGTTCGAGTTTCACGCCCAAGTCACGGGACGCAAGGCCGGCACAGCGATCAATGCTTTGTTGAACACGGTGCTGTTTTGGGACGGCCGAGCTGAGTTCAGCTATCGGAACCCGACGACCGGCACGCTCGTCCTTCCTGCTTGGGCCGCGCTCGAAAGTCAGGCGGTACAGCCGCTGATTAACTCGACGGAGATGGCTCACCCGGGAAGGAGCTGGGTGCAAGTTGCAACCGAATTGGCGCCGCTGAGTCCGCTCGCTCTTTCGCCCCAGCTTCCTGCTCCCTTGCAGGCATGGATCGCTCAGCGCGACTACGCCGCGCTTTTTGACGAAGCCTTCGGCAGCCCCGGCGTCGACATCGACCGTGTTGCGATGGCGATCGCCGCCTATGAACGCAGCTTGTTCGCCGACCAGACTCCCCTCGACGACTACATGAACGGCGACCCGCAGGCACTCAATGCCCAGCAACTGCGCGGCATGGGCTTGTTCCAGGGCAAAGGGAGATGCATCGACTGCCATAGCTTCCCTCAGTTGGGAAGGCAGCAGTTCCATTACACCGGAGTACGGCCTGTGATCGAGGACCTGGGTCGCGCCATGGTGACCGGACTGCCGAGTGATGAAGGCAAAATGCTGACCCCGGGCTTGCGCAACATTGCTCTGCGCGCCCCCTATTTCCACAGCGGCAGCGCGCCGGACCTTGCTGCGGTGATTGAGTTCTACGATCGAGGCGGTGACTTCAACCATCCGAATAAAGCGACCGAAGTCGCACCGATTGGATTCAGTCAGCAAGAGAAGGACGACCTGTTGGCCTTCCTCGCAGAGGCCTTGACCGACCCGCGCGTCGCCACCGAGTCTGGCCCTTTCGAACGACCCTTGCTACGCAGCGAAGACCCGCGCTTTCATCAGAGCTTCGGGACCGCGACCGGGAATCAACTGGGTCACCCGGCTCCGTTCTTGATCATGGAAGATCCCGCTCGGCTCGCCGGCGCTTGGCGCGTCGGTATCGCGGGTGGACTGCCGGGATTCCGGGCGTGGATCGCGTTGGACCGGCAAGCAGATGTGCCCGGGCGAGCCTTTCGCGGAGTCCGGCTGCACTTGGCTGGAAGCCCCGCGCTTCGGATTGCAGGGCCGCGCATTCTCGATGCGAGTGGCCATACGAGCTTCTACTTGCTGCTCCCGGCCCACCCGAGTCTGATCGGCAAACGCATCGCCCTGCAAGGCTTTTCGGTCGACCCCAACGGCAATGCAAACCTCGTGGCCACCCAAGGCGCTGCCACTCCACTGCTGCCTGCCAAGTAAGCCGCGACCGGCCCAACTATTGAACGGTCAAGCTTGTGCGATCGGTCATCGTCAAGGTGTAAACCTTGCCGGTTGTCGACGAGACCAAGTACGACAAAGCCGTCGCGTACCAGGTGACCCCCGGGGTGTTCGGAACCGTGAGTTGTGGCGTCGCGCCAAAGCCATCGGCATCCAGCGTGCCCGAAAGCAGGTTCAACCTGGCTGGCAAATACGGGTTATTCAGTAGACCTGTGCTGCGCCCATCGCCATAGGGAACCGCATAGTCCCCGATGCCGCGGGAAACGAAGACCGCGAACAGAGCGCCGTCATCTGATTCAGGGAATTGCGATGCCTCGAAGTGCAAAGGGTCACCTGGCGTGAAATCAGGGCTAACCGCTTGCAGTGTTTGCGGCCGAAGGCCACCCGCGTGCACTTGCGCAAAACCCAACTCCGTGTCGGTCCAGCTCGCGATGAAGTTCTGATAGCGCGAATTAAACGACAGAGTTGGCTTGATCGCTACACCCGTAACAGAATCGCGAAGATTGACCGGGCCAAGCCAGGTCTTGCCGCGATCTCGTGAAAAGGACGCTTGTAAGAGTTGTGTAGCCGAGTCTTCATTGATGACAGCCCAAGAGTCTCCCCGCCCTGCGACTTCGACGAATCCGGACCGACCTGTATCGGAAACCTGGTGGATCGTCCAAGTGAGCCCGAAATCTTCGCTTGCCGCTGCATAAGCGTCCGCGGCTGTAGCAGTCGATTCGCTCCAGGCAACCACGATCGTCGCTCCATCAAAAGCACATGAAACCCTGTGCACCTTGCCACCCTGGCTGGCCAGGGTTGCTTCCGGAAGCGGCCACATGTGTCCTCCGTCTGGCGAAAACCGCACGTGCACTCGTGCTGGGTCGCCGGCCGCTGGGAGGTCGCCTTCACGCCAAGCCGCTACCAAACCAGTCATTCCTCCAGCCAAGCTGACGTTTCCCGTCCAACCTACCCCAGGAGCACTTTCATTGATCTGCTCATCGGCCATATTCGCCATCCAAGACTGACCACCATTGTGGGTCATGCGGAGGAAAACATCCGTCATGTTGACGGCCCCTCCCCGATCATCCGTCCAGGACACAAAGGCGTTGGGTCCTTCGCAAACAATGTCGAAGTCGGTGCAATCTTCGTCCGCTGTATTGGCGCGAATCGACGGGTACCAAGTCAAACCCTCATCCGCCGAAGCGGAAAGCCAAACCTCCCGGTTCCAGGGAAACTGAGCCGATTCAATGAGGAGGGCTGCATAAACATGGGGACCGCTCGCGACGAGGCGGAGGTTGATCACGTCGAACTCACCCGGCATGCCTGCGTCCGGAATACGAACCGGACTCGACCAGCTCGCACCGCGGTCATTCGAACGAGAGAAATACACATCCTCATCGGATCCATTCCGATCCGTGCGCCAAGCCACATAGGCGACGCCATCTGAGACGGTGATTGACTTGGGAGAAAGCCAGGAGTCCGTCTGGTGATGGTCCACCAGAACGGGCGGAGTCCACTCCAGTCCCCGACCATCCGAAGTCGCCGCGTACAGGCTTGGCCCTTCACGCCACGCAGTCAGACTGAGGTCGCCATCGGTGGCAGTTCCCATCCAATTCGTTGCTTGCGACCCATCCGAGACTTGGACTGGTTCACGCGGCTCTTGGATCGCAGCGAGTGCAAGGAGTGATAGCGAAAGAAGCATGGCAGAGGGATCGAGGCGCAAAGGCGCACTTGAAGTTTACTCGACCAATTGGGCCTGGGGCTCGCTCAAAGGCTAGTTGCTCGCAACCGACACTCTATGCAGTCTTCACTTCCGACCGCCTACGCGATCCAATCCTGCATGACATGGCCCCCGACGTCCGTCAGACGGAACTTACGCCCCTGCGCGCGCACCGTCAGCCGCGTGTGATCGATGCCCAGCAGATGCAGAAGCGTTGCGTGCAAATCGTTCACATGCACCGGGCGATCCACGGCGTGATAGCCAAAGTCGTCGGTACCGCCGTAACTCATGCCGCCTCGGATCCCGCCGCCAGCCAAGAACATCGAGAACCCTTTGATGTGATGGTCCCGACCGTTGCCTTGCCCCATTGGCGTACGGCCAAACTCACCGCCCCACATCACTAAAGTATCTTCCAACATGCCGCGGCGTTTCAGGTCTTGAATCAAGGCGCCGGTCGCCTGGTCGACTTCCTTGGCAGTAATCTCCATGTTGCGCTTGACGCCACCGTGGTGATCCCAGCCGCGGTGGTAAAGCTGAATAAAGCGCACGCCGCGTTCAGCCATGCGCCGCGCCAGCAGGCAGTTCGCTGCAAAGCTGCCGTCCGCTCCTTGCGTTCCGTATTCTTCAAAAATTGAAGCTGGCTCGTCGCGCAAATCCATCAACCCGGGCACGCTTGCCTGCATCTTGAACGCCAACTCATATTGACTGATACGCGTCTCGATTTCCGGGTCATCCACCCTTTGGTCATGGCTACGGTTCAGCGCGGAAATCGCGTCGATGACTTCGCGTTGCTGCGCAGCATCCACACCATCAGGACTGTTCAGGTACAGCACCGCATCGCCGGTGCTCCGAAACGGCACGCCTTGAAAACGCGAGGGCAAGAACCCCGAGTGCCATTGACGCGAGGCGATCGGTTGGCTCTGGCCGCCCTTGCCGACTGAGGTCATCACGATGAAACCCGGAAGGTCTTGGCACTCGGAGCCCAAGCCGTAGGTCACCCACGATCCCATGCTTGGCCGGCCCGAGATCTGCGTACCGGTGTTCATGAAAGTGTGCGCAGGATCGTGGTTGATCTGATCGGTGTGCATCGATCGCACGATGCACAGCTCATCGGCGACACCACCGATGTGCGGGAACAAGCTGCAGATCTCTTGCTGCGATTCTCCAAAGCGCTGGAAGGGGTGTTGCGGCGCGAAACACTTCAGCGCCTGACCCTGCAACTGCGCGATTGGCTGCCCGGCCGTGATGGACTGGGGCATGTCCTGACCATGGCGTTCGGCCAGAACCGGCTTCGAATCAAAGGTCTCGAGGTGGGACGGCCCCCCCGCCATATACAAGTGAATCACTCGCTTGCAGCGCGGCGCAAAGTGCGGCAAGCTGCTTCGCGTGAGCGGCTCTTGCATAGCCCCGAAAGCGATCGCACCGAGGCCACCGGCGGTCCTCGTCAAGAAACCGCGACGCGAGAGAGCGTGAAGGGGTGGGCGCGATGGCATTAGTAACGGGTGATGAACTCGTGAAGGTTGAGAAGCACGCGCGCGACCGTGGTCCAGCGCGCCAATTCGTCGCGATCGAGGTCCCCGCTTGGGGCATGGTCTCCGAGCTCCAGCAGGCCGACCGCCTCGGCATCAGGCGCACGGTCGAGCAAGTCGAGAAGCAAGTCACGCTCTTCCGCTTGAGGGTCACGCTGCAAAGCGAGTTGGAAGCCATGTTGAAGACGCACTTCTGGAGAAGCTCCAACCTCGGTCAACATGCGTAAAGCAAGCCCGCGCGCCGCTTCAACATAAGTGGCATCGTTGAGAAGCACCAAGGCCTGCTGCGGAGTATTGGAACGCACCCGCTCGACCGTGCACTCCTCACGCGTCGCTGCATCGAAAGCTGCCAAGCTGGGGTGCAAGAAAGTGCGACACCAGTAGGTGTAGAGTCCGCGGCGCAGACCTTGCTCGTCGGAATCGTGCTTCCATTGGCGCATCGGGAAGTTCAGTTCACGCCAGAATCCGGGCGGCTGATAGGGCTTCACGCTCTTGCCCCCGACCTCAGTGGACAGCAATCCGCTGACAGCTAAGGCATGATCACGCACAAACTCAGCGTCCAATCGGTAGCGTTCTTGCCGAGCGAAGGCGGCGTTCTGAGGGTCTCGCGCCTGCGGGCCAGCGCTTCGGGAAACCTGGCGGTAAGCCCGTGATTCGACGATGGTGCGAACCAGTTGCTTGACGTCCCACCCGCTTTCGACAAAATCGATCGCCAACCAGTCCAACAACTCAAGTTGGTCGGGCCACTCTCCTTGTGCACCGAAATCGCCGACGCTCTTTGCAAGTCCGCGTCCGAAGAACAAGGACCAAACACGGTTGACGAAGACCCGTGCGGTGAGCGGGTTGTCCGGGGAAACCAACCAATGTGCAAGGTCCAATCGCGTCAAGCGATCGGAATCGGATGAAGGTGGCTGCGGGAGAAAAGCCGGAACCGCGGGAAGAACCTCCGGGCCCGAATCATCCATCCAATTTCCGCGCGGCAGAACTCGCATCACCCGCGGCGTAGTCGATTTCGTTACAAGGCTTACGGCAACGCCCGCACGGACTGCCGCCAATTCTTGCTCGACGGCAGATCGCTCTGCGCGCACCGAATCCAAGGCGGGTGAGAGCGCAAGGAAGTTGGCATGCACCGTCGCTTGCTGCTCCGAAGTTCGCTCATCCGTATCGATCCCCAAGACTTCCTGCAGTGAGGTATCGACTCCCTCGAGAGAATGCAATGAATTCTGCACGCGCAAGCCGGAACGATCCCAATAGGCAAGACCATCAAACTGCGTGAATGCCATGCCATTGACAAGCATGCCCGGCTTTAGGCCAATGGAGCTGGCGTCGACCTCGAGCCGCACCCACTCCCCCTCCTGGGGAAGGTCGCCGATGCGCCGGTGCCCGGGAGTATCGACCCCCAAGCCACCGAAGTTGATCTTGTCCTCGCCCCAATACGCGCGGTGTTCCCAGCTTCCCTCAACGTTGATCTGCAGCATGAGAGTGCTCGGCGCATCACTTGGAGAAAGCCAAACATGCGCATAAATGGTGTCACCCTCGCCGACGCGTACCGTGCGCTCGGAATTGTGGAAGAAGTGCTGAACGATGCCTTCACCCGACTGCTTGCGAACTTTGTCCCCGCTGAGAGGTTGGACTTCCCCCGCTTCGACAAAGTTCCAGCCACCCGAAGTCGTGCCGGCCTTGACCAGGGCATCATCGACCCAATCAAACTCTTGCGCCTCGGCTGGTAAACGCTCTCGTAAGCCGTTCTCCCAGTGCTCAAGATCCCCCGCGAGTTCGGGAGTCATCGTGCGCAGGCGTTCGTCTAGCTCCGCAAGCTTGGATTCATGGCGATGAATCGCC
>JBDQJC010000066.1:0-15530 GCA_040264055.1 Planctomycetota bacterium | reverse complement strand
GTCGACAGCCAGAACCACGCACTGAATCCGGTCGCCTTTGCGGACGATTTCGGAAGGGTGCTGGATCTTGCGGGTCCAGTGGAAGTCGGTGTTGTGCAACAAGCCGTCGATGCCTTCCTCGATCTCGACGAATGCGCCGTACGAAGCCAGGTTCTTGACGGTTGCCTCGATGACGGTGCCCGGCACGTAAGCGTCGGCGATTTCGTCCCAAGGGTTGCCCTCGACCTCGCGGATCGACAGCGACATTTCCTTCTTCTCGTGGTCGATCTCCTTGACGAAGACGTCGACTTCTTGGCCGCGCTCGAACTCGCTTTCCGGGTTCGGGTTTTGACGGGTCCAGGAAATCTCGGTGACGTGCACCAAGCCTTCGACACCAGGCTCGAGTTCGACGAACAGGCCGTAAGGCATGATGTTCGCGACCTTGCCTTTGTGCACGGTGCTGACCGGGAAACGCTCTTCGATCTTGTCCCAAGGATCTTGGGTCAGAGCCTTGAGCGACAGCGCGACGCGGTTGCGGTCACGATCGATCTTCATGACCACGACTTCGATCTTGTCACCGATGCGCACCATTTCGCGCGGGTGCTTGATGCGACCGTAGGTCATGTCGGTGATGTGCAGCAGGCCGTCCATTCCGCCTAGGTCGACGAAGGCGCCGAAGTCGGCGATGTTCTTGACCTCGCCGATGCGGACCTGACCCTCTTCGATTTCCGAAAGCAGGCTGGAACGCTTCTCTGCGCGCTCTTCTTCAAGCAGCTGACGACGCGAAACAACGATGTTCTTGCGCTCGAGGTCGATCTTGACGATCTTCGCACGCACGTTTGCACCGATGAAGTCGCCCGGCTCGGGAGTGCGGCGCAGATCGATCTGCGAAGCAGGCATGAAGACCATGACGCCATCGACGTCGATCAGCAGGCCACCTTTGATCTTCTTCTTGACCGGACCTTCGATGATGTTGTCGACTTCGTAGACGCCAATGACTTTCGCCCAGGCGCGCTCGCGGTCGGCTTCCTTCTTCGAGACGGCGGGCACGTTGGTTGCCCGGTCGTCGCCACGGTAGTAGACCTCAAACTGCTCGCCCACTTCGGGCATTCCGTCTTCGAACTCGTCGAAGGGAATCGGAGCTTCGGCTTTGCCGCCGATATCGACCATGACGCGGTTTCGCGTGTAATCGATGTTGAGGACTGTGGCGGGAACGATCTGTTCCCGCTCGACGTCACCGGTGGAATCGCCAATGGCGGCGGAGACGTCGACTTCTTCTCCACCGAGGGCGGCGAGAAGTTCTTGTTCGAGGGCCGCGTCGTCAATGTCGAAGCGGCGAATGAGTTCTTTGGATGCCATGAAGGCGGTGTGTGAATTGTTGGCCGGTGAAAGTCGGGCTAAGTAGCCTCTTGATCGATGCCGTGCACAGCATGCGTCCAAGAAAGAAGGCGCCGGATCGCCTCTTCAACGGAAAGTTTGTCGTTATGCAGCACCTTGTCACCTGCGTGAACTTGTGGTGCGGCCTCGCCACGTTGAGCATCGCGCCCATCGCGCGTGGCTAGAGCGGCCTGCGCGGCTTGCAAGCTGCTGTCGACGCCAGCGTCTTGTTGTTGGGCAAAGCGTCGTGCAGCACGAACCTGCAGCGCGACCTCGACGAAGACCTTGAGGCCTGCATCGGGGAAGATCACGCTACCGGCGTCGCGGCCGTCGGCGACAACCCCAAGGACATCGGGGTGTTCGCGCAAACCGCGCATGCGCTCGGTGAGGGCTGCACGCACCGCGGGGTGATCGGCAACTTCCGAAACGGAAGCATCGATCTGCGGCGTGCGCAGAGCCTCGCCCGGGGTCGCGTCGTTGACAACGACTTGACCATCGGGTGTGCTCAAAATGGAGAGACGTGAAAGAACATCAAGAACCTGACGGCTGTCCGTCGGGTCCGCGCCCTGTTGCAGGGTCGCCCAAGTCAACGCGCGGTACCACGCGCCGCTATCCAAGTACGCCCAACCAAGAGCCGTGGCCAGGTGACGGGCCAGGGTGCTCTTGCCAGAGCCAGAAAGGCCGTCCAAGGTGACGACGGGCCTCTTCCGAGGATGGATGTCCTGGGACATGAGGGCCGAATATTGTAGGCGGATTGGCCGCCCGGTCAAGCTTCAGGACTGGTCCAGGCGGGCTGACTTGGCTGCCAGGCCGGCAGCACGATCAACTGTTTTCCGGCGTCCAGAGCGTGGACGGCTGGGGCATGCAAATGACCAATGACCGCGTAGTTGGCCGAAGCGCGATCCAGGGCAGCCTGCGCGGCCGGAAGTTCCAGGGCCAGGGAGTCGAGCGGTTTGCGGGCGACCGCCTGCTGACTGTGACCGCGCATCTTGCGCCCCATCCAGATCCGCAGCGCGGCGGGCAGGCAACGCAGCATGCCGCGCACCACCGGGCGCCGCAGCGTGCGGCGCAGGCGCTGGTACGGCAGGTCATTCAGACAGTATTCGTCCCCGTGGCTGAACAGGACCTTGCCACCGGGGCTCTGCCAAATCAGCCGGTCGGCCAACTCAAGCCCGAGCCGCTCGGCTTGGCAGGGCTGCATCAACACATCCCGGTTGCCGCGTAAGAGAAAACTGGGCTGCCCGGCTGCTTGGCGCGCGGCCAATGCGGCTCGCAGGGGCGCGAATTCCGGGCCAGCCACCGATTCTGGCCCCGTCCAAGCATCGAAGAGATCGCCCAGAATCAGCAAGGTCTGCCCACTCGGAATCGCATCGAGCTGCGCGGCGAAGCTGCGAATTTCCTCCGGAGCATCCGCTTGCAGATGCAAATCCGTCCAAACGAGCAGCGGCCCAGCAGCGAGCTCACGATCCGGCAGCACCTGAGTCAAATCCTGTCCTTGGAATCCATGCTTGCAAGCGAATGAGGGCAGCAAGGTCCCCCATCCAGCCGGCGGGACGAACACTCTACGAAAAAACGCCTGGAGGCGCTGGGAGCGAACCTACCATGCGCCTTCTTCAAGGCGACTTCATGTTGCCTTCACACAGCCATGCCAGCGACCAAGGCCCCCCCCAGCCTCGGGAACCAGCGATCCGACCTTGCGATTCGGATCCTGGGTCTACTCGCGCTGCTCTTCCTGTTCCTGGTCTCGATTAAGTTACTTGAGTCGGGGATCAAGGTTCTTGGATCGGATTACACGGACAATCTATTCCAAGGAGTCTCCAACCCGATCGCGGGATTGGCGGCCGGAATCCTTGCCACAGTCTTGGTGCAGTCCTCGTCGGTTTCGACCGCGACGATTGTCGCCTTGGTCGGTTCAGGGTCGCTCAGCGTAGAACTTGCCGTTCCCATGATCATGGGAGCCAACATCGGCACGACGATCACCAATACCTTGGTCTCGATCGGCAGCGTGGGTCGAAACACCGATTTCCGACGCGCCTTCGCCGCGGCGACGGTGCACGATTTCTTCAATGTGCTGGCAGTCGCCATCTTCTTGCCACTGCAGATCATGACGGGCTTCTTGTCCACCTGGGCAGGTTGGCTTGCGAACCAAATGCCGGTTGGAGATGCCGGCGGCAAGTTCAATAGCCCACTCAAGTCTGCCGTCAAAGGCGTGGCAGGTTGGGTGATTGACCTGGTCGAGGCGCTGGGCGCGACGGGCGGCCTTTTGGCGATTCTGCTGCTCAGCGTCGGGCTGGCTTTGATTTTCGTTTCGCTGACGACCATCACCAAACTGATGCGCGCGGTGATCGCCGATAAGGCCGAGAAGGCTCTGAACAAGGCGTTGAAGAAGTCGGGCCTAATTGGCATTGCGATCGGCGCATTGATCACGATCGCTGTGCAGAGCTCCAGCATCACGACCTCCTTGCTGGTTCCGCTCTGTTCCTCTGGAGTCTTGACGCTCGACAACGCCTTCCCAGTCATGCTCGGGGCCAATATCGGCACCACGATCACCGCCTTCTTGGCTTCGCTGGCGACCGATATGAACGGGCTCCATATTGCCCTGGTCCATGTGCTATTCAATGTTCTTGCCACCAGCTTGATCTACCCTGTACAAGCGATTCGGCGGATTCCGATTCGACTTGCTCGCGGGCTAGCCATTGCCGCGGTCCGCAACAAGATCATGGTCGTCGTTTACATCGGCGTCATGTTCTTGATCGTTCCGCTACTCGCCATTCTTGTCCTCTAGTCACTGCATTCTGAATTCATGTTCCATTGGCTGAAGAAAATCCAGAACAGCGTCTCCTCTGCCGAGGAAGCGCTGCAATATTTCGAACAGATGCTCGAGGATGGTCGGTACATGTTCGAGACTTCCTCGAATGCACTGCTCGCCGGTACCGACCCTGAGTTAGTCAAAGAAGATTTGTGGTCCACCGACAAGCGCATCAACGCGCTGGAACGGAGGATTCGCCGCCGGGTGATTACCCATTTGACGATGCACGGCACGGGTGCGATCTCGAGCGACCTGGTGCTCATGAGCATCGTGAAAGACGCTGAACGCATTGGCGATTACTGCAAGAACATCTTCGACCTGGCGATGCTTCGGCGTGGCTGTGCCGAGGAGGCAATCCCCGATCTGCTCGATGCAAAGTCGAAGCTGACCCGACTGCTCGCCAAAGCGCGCAACATCTATCAGTCGGAAGACATCGAAGACGCCAAGGCTTTCATCGAACAGGCTGACGAGTTGGCGCAGCACTGTGATCGGCAGTCGATGGCCATGGCAGTCCGCGAGGACTCGGACGGAAAGTCAGCGATTACGGCTCTGACCTATCGCTACTTCAAGCGTGTGACCGCGCACTCGATGAACGTAATTACATCCTTGGTCGTACCCGTCGACCAGCTCGACTACTACGACGAAGACAAAGCGGGTCGCGAGTAGGAAGCCGAGCACGCTGGGCTAATCCTCGCCACTCAAGCCGAGGTCTTTCATCTTCTGCCACATCACTTTGCGGGAGATGCCGAGCAACTCGGCTGCTTTCAACTTGCGGCCGCCGGTGGCCGCCATGGCTTTGCGGATCGCATCGGCTTCGGCGCGCCGCACCGATTCGCGGAGTGGCAAGACTTCTTCCGAGCGCAGATCGCCTGCTGGGCCACCGGGGAAGAAGTGTTCATCGCGCAAGACGCGCGCGCGCCCGGAAAGCGCCATGGCACGGCGTAGACTGTTTTCGAGTTCGCGCACATTGCCTGGCCACTCGTACTGGCCCAAGCGGCGCAGCGTATCTTCGGCAACGCGGTAGCGACCTTCCGGATCATGGCGGGAAAGAAACTCGCCAAGCAAGACCGGAATATCGCTAGGTCGTTCGCGCAGCGGCGGAATGTGCAGTGGCACAACGTTCAAGCGGTAGTAAAGATCCTCGCGGAAGGAACCTTCCTTGACGCGTTCGGCCAAGTCCACTTTCGTCGCGGCAACCACCGCCGCATGGAAGGCATACGGACGGGGCGAACCAAGCGGCGTGAACTCGCGCTCTTGAAGAACCCGCAACAACTTTGACTGCGCTTCGAGCGGCAGGTCTTCGATGTCGTCCAAGAACAGCGTGCCGTGACCCGCTTGAGAAAAGAGTCCGGCGTGGTCGTCATCGGCGCCCGTGAACGCACCCTTGCGAAAACCGAACAGCTCGCCTTCGAGCAGGTTTTCGGGGATCGCCGCGCATGCGACGGGCACAAAAGCTTGCTCGGCGCGTTCGCTCTGGCGATGAATCGCGCGCGCCACGCGCTCTTTGCCGGTGCCACTCGCGCCCGAGATCAAGGCCGCAGCATGCGAGGATGCCGCTGCGTCAATCCGTCCTTGCAGGTCGCGCACCTGCGTCGACTGCCCGCTTAAGCCACTGGTCTCGCCCCCCGCCTCGGCACGCAGCCGGCGGATTTCGTCACGCATCGAACGCAGATCATCGGCCTGCCGCACCAGGCTCAGCAGTGCCTCGGTCGGGAACGGCTTCTGCAAGTAGGACATCGCTCCCTGCTTCATCGCCTTGACCGCCTGCTCGACCGTGGCGTAGCCGGTCATCACCAAGCAGCTTGCTGGTGGGTCTTGCTTGCGTGCGCGCTCGAGGAGTTGAATGCCGTCCGCGCCCGGCAAGCGCACATCGGTGATCAAAAGCTCACAAGGATGCTCGGAGAGCCAGGCAAGCGCCGCAGGGCCTTCATGAAGCATCGTGACATGATGCCCTTCGTCCCGCAGCGCGTCCGCAAGCGGGATCGCCAGGGTCTTTTCATCTTCGACAAGAAGGACTTCCATCAGCTAGCCCTTGCAAAAGGTGTACCGAGACCCATTGCGAGGGATAAGATTCTTGCACCCATGCGGCTGGAATACACTCAGAATCTGCGATTAGAACAGCGACTTGTCCAGTCGCCGCAGATGATCCAGGCCATGCAGGTCCTGCAGCTCACGACGCCTGAGCTGCTGGAAAGGATCGATACCGAACTCGAAGAAAACCCTTTTCTCGAGTCGGGCGCAGAGGTCGAAGACACCCCGGATATTGATCATCCGGCCAAGGACGAGAACGCCAAAGAGGTCGATGAGCCACCTCTGGACGAGGCCTACGACCTCGACGCGCCCCTTTTAGAAGCCTTCCGCGGCGAGGGTCCAGTCGGTCGCGCCAACTCGGGTGGCGATGAAGATTTTGATGCGATGCAGCAAGTGGCGGCGCCAGAAGAGCAGGGCACCGGCAGCATCATGAGCGAGTTGCGCATCCGCGACATCGACGCGGAGGAAATCGAGCACGCCGGCCTCTTGTTGGCTCAGCTCGACGAACGCGGCTTCCTTCCTCAGGGCCTTGAGCCGATGGCTCGCATGATCGATGTTCCCGTTGAGGAACTCGAAGAGGCTTTGGAAGACCTGCGCGAAGTCTCCCACCCCGCCTTGGGCGCGGTTGACCTACGCGAGGCATACCTGCTGCAGCTCGAGGCTCTGCCCGGGGCGCATGAACTCGCGGAAGCGGTCGTCAGCGAACACTTCGACAACCTGCTTGCCAACAAGCTGCCGTTGATCGCCGATGCTCTGCACGTTGATCTTGCCGAACTGCGCGAAGCCATCGAGGTCTTGGCTGGCTTGGATTCGCGCCCGATCGCAGGCTTCGGCGACGAAACCGGCGCACTGATCCTGCCCGATGTGATCGTCGATGAAGTCGACGGCGAGTACGAGATTCGGCTGACGCGAGAGGGCCTGCCCGAGTTGCGCCTTTCCAAAGCCGCACGCGACATGCTCGAGAAGGCCAAGGATGACAAGCGCTTGCATGGCTTCCTGATGAAGAAGCTGGAGCGCGCGCGCTGGTTTCTGGACGCGGTAAACCATCGCCGCGAGAGCCTGCTGCGCATCGCCACCGCCATCGTGCAGCGCCAACGCGAGTTTCTCGACTACGGACCGGAGAAGCTGCGCCCGCTCAAGATGCAGGAAATCGCCGATGTGGTCGGCGTGCATATTTCGACGATTTCGCGGGCGATTCGTGGCAAGTTTGCCCAGACTCCGCAGGGCATCCTGCCGCTCAAGGCCTTCTTCTCGGGAGGGCAGCGCACCAGCCGGGGCGGTCAACGCTCTCGGGTTTCGATCCAAGAACGCATCAAGGCGATTGTCGACTCCGAGGACCGTTCGGCTCCGCTTTCGGACGAGGAAATTGTCCGAATTCTGCGCGAGCGCGACGGCATCAAAGTCGCCCGGCGCACGATTACCAAATATCGCAAGGCGCTGGGCATTCCGGCCTCGACGATGCGGCGCGCGTACTAGCCGGATCCATGCCTCTGAGCTGACCTATCGCGGCCCGTCGCGGCTACAATATCGGATCGTTTCCGCGCACCAAGATGCCAACAGTCAAAGCCAACCAGATCCGTAAGGGCAACGTTCTCATCCTCGACGGCGGACTCTTCGTCTGCACCGACTACGAGTTCCGCAAGCCAGGGAAAGGCTCCTCGTTCAACCAGATCAAGTGCAAGCACTTGACGACGGGGACCTTCAAGTCGATGAAGCTCAGCTCCGGCGAGGCCGTCGAGGTTGCCTACCTCGAAACTCGGCCCTGCACCTACTCCTACCCCGAAGGCGAGAGTTTCGTCTTCATGGATAAGGAAAACTACGAGCTCTACTACCTGAACGCGGATCTCGTCGGAGACAAGATGGCCTACGTGCGCGACAACCAAGAAGTCAGCGTCACCTTCTTTGAAGGCACGCCGATCTCACTTGAGCTGCCGACCCACGTCGTTTTGCAGATCGTCGAAGCTGAGTTGACCGCGAAGGGTGATACTGTCACCAACGACAAGAAGGGTGCCGTCTGCGACACCGGACTTGCCGTGCGCGTGCCGCCGTTTATTGAAGCCGGCGAGTGGATCAAGGTGCAGACCGAGACGGGCGACTTCATGTCGCGCACCGACGCACCGGAAGCTTAAGGCAGACGCCAGGAGTGGGCCAAACGGCCTGCTCCTGCGAACAGTGTCTCTTCGGGCGCGATGAACAAGAGGTTCGAAGCGCGACTCGTGTAGGCACACGCGAAAGTTTCGGCCTGTTGGGAGAAGCGACTGGTGTCGTGCGCCTCCCAAAACAGCGATCCCCAATACGGGTTGAAGGCTTCACTGACCGTGCGGCCCACTTGTTGCACACGTCGATCGAGCGCTTGAAGCTCGCGGCGTTTGCGGGCGACTTCGGCCAACAGCACCGAACGTCCCGCGGCATATTCTTCGGCGGAAATCACGCGACCATCGATCCGCAAGCCTTCCTCTTTGCGCTGTCGCTCCATCGCATTCAGGCCAAACTTCATGCGTGCGACCTCCCGTGAGAGCTTCTGCCGCAGGCTGCGCAAGTTTTCCACGTCTTCAATCATGACCGACCAGTTGCGGCGCGTCATGACATCGGTCTCGAGCTCTTCGATGATCAGCGCGGTGCGCCAGCCAAAGTTCTTCTTGGACTTCACGATATCGTCGTAAATGTGGTCACCGACGAACAGGATCTGGTCCGGATAGACCTTGAGGACCTTCTGCAAATCCGACTGATTGCCTCCGGAGTAAACGCGGTTGCGCTTGGGGCGGCGAGTCTCTTTTCCCGTCTCGACATCGATGAAGGGCAAACTTTCATTGAAGAAGCCAGGCTTCTTGGCGGTGACAATTACCCAATCGAAGAAACTCTCCCAGCCGACATAACCGCGGCCGGACTCTTGCAGCAAGATCTCGAGCAATACCAAGGCGTACTCGGGTTCACTGTTCGTGAGCAAGAAGATCTTCTTGCCGAGTGAACGCAAGCGATGCAACATCTCCGGCAAGTCCGGATCTACCACGACGTAACGATGGGGATTGGCACGAATCGCGCCCTTGATGCTGTCGTCTTGATGCGAAGCGTCCGTACAGCTGCGGATCGTATCCCAGACCTGCGCGTATTCCGTGAAGCCGCCTGCGTCCCAAAGCTCGCGATTGGCCTCGAAGTGCTCGACCGCGTTCGCGAACAGATTGACCTCGGGCAGCGAAAACAAAGTATCGACCGGCGAGAAGCGCGCCTTCTCGACTCCGACCCGTTGCTCGCGGTAGGTCCGCGCAAGCGAACGACGATCCAAGGGGGTCAAACCGTGATATCCGCGGCCGACATAGCCGTGGCGGTCCAGCTTGAGAATGTTGCCCTTTTCTCGGTCGACCACCAAACCGCGCATCGCGAACTCGGTCTCGCCATGGTCGAGTGAAAACTCGGACGGGAACCCAGCTCGGTAAAGCTTTTCAAAGACCACCTCGAGCGTCAGCTTTTCGAGTTCGGCTTGCCGATAGCGTGCGAGCGTGTAATCCAAGTCGAAGCCCACCACTTTGATGTGATTGAAATCGATGTCCCGGTTGACATAGACCAAGCGTTCCCCGGGCGCATACAGATTGCCAAGGCTGCGGAAGAGGTGGGCGAGGGTCTCCGACCCCGCCGGTGTACCGGTGTCTTTCATCGCTTGCTGGTGGCGGTTGGGCGGCAGAGGCGAAGCCTGATTTTGCTCTGCTCGGCGGCTGGGCTAGCCTAGCAGCGCCCGTGGCTGCTCGTCCGACCGTCTTCCTTGACCGGGATGGCACCTTGATTCGCGAGGTGCCCTACCTTGCCTCCGCTGATCAAGCGGAGTTGCTGCCCGGTGTGGCCGAGGCTCTTGCCGGACTACATCGAGCGGGGGCTCAGTTGATTGTCGTTTCGAATCAGTCCGGCATCGCGCGCGGTTTGCTCGACGACGGTGATTTGCTCGCGGTGCAGCACAAGATTGACGCCGGGCTGCATCCGCTGGGCGCGCGCATCGACGGCTTTTACCACTGCCCCCATCACCCGAGCGTTGGGGTACCTCCGCAGCGCCGTCGCTGCCGTTGCCGCAAGCCGCTCCCCGGATTGCTCGAGCGGGCAGCGCAGGATTTTGAGGTCGATTGGAATCACAGCGTTGGAGTCGGTGATGATGTACGAGATTTGCAGGCTTTTGCAGCCATGGAAATCCCGTCTGTCTTGGTGGGAACCGGCAAGGGCCGGCAGGCCAGACAAAAATTGGCCGAGCTCGGAAAAGACCCCGATCTCTATGTGGGGCACCTCGCAGAAGCGGTGCCTTGGCTGTTGCATCAAACCGGACTAAAACGCGCCTGATTCGCGGCACGATCGGGTTAACTCGGCGCCCCACGACTGCTAGCATGGGCCTTAGACATGTTCCGCGATTCAACGGAAACCCGCCTCTTGGTGCTCGGCCGCGATCCTGATACGGATCTGCTCGCTTTGCTCCGTGCGTGGTTCCCGACGACCCGGTTTTCGCTTGAGCGCGGCGAACTATCGGACTGGCTGGGAAGCCTCTGGCATCAGCCTCCAAGTGGCTTGGTTCTCTTCGCGGATCGGCTCGAGCCCTCCGAGTTGCAGGCGATTGGTGCTTGGCTCCACGAGCATCCGCACTTGCCCACCTTGCTTGTAACCGGCAGTCGTGGCTCCTTCGGAGTGGAAGCCGTGCTCGGCCACGCAGGCTTGCGCTTGCTGCCGACGCCTTGGACTCCGCACGCTTTGCGCCAGGTCCTCGGCCAGGCGAAGGCGAGTGAAGCGGAAACCGATTCCGGCCCCTTCGCGGACACACCAACCGACCCCGTTGCGAACAGCTCCAGCGAAGCTGTCCCGGTCGCCGCTCCGGCAAGCGATTCAGGATCCGAAACCACGCAACTTCCGGCATTTGCCGGAGAGTTCCTCGATGGTTTGGTGGAACGAGTGCGCGACCCGCTCGCAAGCTTGTCGGGCTACCTTCAGCTCTTGCAAGCCGAGTCCGGCAACGGTGCTTTGATCCAACCCGCGCTTGCAGCCGCGCGTGAACTTGACGGCGTGCTTGAATCTCTGCACCTGGCGTCCGAAGGTTGGCAGCCCCACCCAAGCCGGCACTCCGGAGAACGCCTAGCAGTCGAAGCGCTCAAAGAAGCGCAACGCGCTGGCCACGAAGTCGAGTTTGACGCAGCAAACGACTTTGTCGTGCGCGTGGATCCGCGACTGGTGCGCGCCGGGCTTCAGGCCGCGCGCGTGCTCTTGAACCGCTTCGGTGGCGGCGAAGGCATCCTGCGCTTGTGCGTGCGCAGCCGCGCGAATGCCGCAGATATTTATTGGGAATGGGTCAACCCTCCGCGCATTCCTGAAGGAAGCAAGGTCGAGATTCCGCCCTTCCTGCGGCTCCTCCTCGAACGCTTCGCCAAACGCCTCGGTGCGGATGTCTTTCTTGAGTGTGGCGAAGCCGGCGTGCCGACTCGTACAGGCCTACGTTGGCCCGTCAGCGCGACGATCGCAGTCAGTTAGTCAACGGGTTCCGCGCGTTTGGCAACCGTTGGCCGCGCCTCAAACTAGGCCGCCAAGAAGCGCTCACCGACGTTGAAGTACAGCGCCAAGTGATAGAAGAACAGGAGCTGATAGAAGCTCAACACAATGAACACGCCCTTGCGCACGTTCGGAAAGTTCTTCATAAAACAAAACAGCACCGCGCCAAAACCGATGCCAAGGTTCTTGAAGCTATAGAACGCTGGGATGCCCTGATCGAGTAGCAGTTGCGCAACCGGGTTCCCCTCGGCGCCGCCACGCTGTAGATAGATCAGAGTGAAGTGCGCATCGAGAAAGTTCAGAGCGAGGAACAGCGTCAGCGCGATCCAGACTTTCGGCCCGTAGACATCCACAAAGGTGCGCTCGCCACCTGCGGCGAAGGGTTTCCCGCGACGCTTGCCACCGAAGAAGCTATGCCGAGAAATCGCCGGGGTAGGACGCGTGCGCCGGTCCGGGCGTTCGACACCTTCGCTATCAATGAAATAGCCGGGCCGTGGTTTGCGTTCTTCTTCTTCCGACATCACTAATGAGTGCTCTTGATGCGCAAGACTGCCAGCGCAGTCAGGAAGAAAATCACGAAGTCGAGCACCAGCGACTGGTTCTCGATGTAGTAGAGGTCGTAGTCGATGTTCTCATGGATCGGCGATCGCCGAGCTTCTGAGACTTGCCACAATCCGGTGATGCCCGGTTTGGCATCGAGTCGCAAACGATCCACTGCGCTATACGATTCGACAATGAACGGCATCTCGGGCCGCGGTCCGACCAGCGACATCTCGCCTCGCAATACATTGAGGAATTGCGGTAGCTCATCCAGAGAAGTCGCACGCAGAATGCGACCAAGCCGCGTCACGCGCGGATCTTGTCCGCTACTCGGCGACACTGCATCGCCGCACATATGGGTGTACATCGTGCGGAACTTCAACATGCGGAAGGTTCGACCGCCTTGGCCGACCCGCACTTGACTAAAGAAGATCGGCCCCGGCGACTCGCGCTTGATGGCAAATGCCAACAAGAACAAGATCGGCGAGAACAACAGCAGGACTGCCAGCGCGGTACTCAAGTCAAGGAGTCGCTTCGCGGCGCGGTAAATCGGACGGATCGGATCGACAGACGGCGTGATGAGCGGCACCGAATCTAGATTGTCCACAGTAATCCGCCGCGAGAAGAAGTGGTAGAGACGCGGCACGACTTGATATTCAATGTCGACGTCTTCCAAACGCGCGCACAGGTCGACAAGCTCGTCTTCTTCCATCGTCGGAGCCGCAACAAACACGCGCGAGATCCCGTGAGCTTGTTTCAGGCGCGCGAGATCCTTGCGCCCGCCCAGAATGGGGTAACCCCGCAATTGGTCACCATGACGCTGTGGATCGTCATCGAGGAAGCCAACGAAGCGGTATCCCAAGGTCGGGAACAGACGCAACTTCTGCTCCAAACGCAGCGCCATGGGGCCGGTACCAAACACCGCCACATTGGTATTTCCCAAGCCCTTGGCGTGGAACCAGGACAGCAGTTGAAACGCGATGCCGCGCTGCACCACCATCAAGAGGAAGATGGTAAAGAAGACGAACAGGAAGAGCACCCTCGAGAGGGACTCCACGCTGGACTCGAGGCGGAAAACAATCCACACCGGCTCCAGAATCTTATAGATCGCGTTGCGCTGGACTTCGGCGTTGGGCGGATCGCCTGGACCGAGGAACAGAATCGCGGTCGAGCTCACGAAGAACGACGCAACGACAGCCTTGAACAGAGATTGATACTCCTCGACGTTCAAGATCGACTTTCGCCAGCGATAGAGGCCAAAGGCCCAAAAACAGCCCAGCGTGATCCCGGTGATCAGGACAAAGACCTGGCCGTAGCTGCCGAGAGAAAGGTCCAAGTTCGGTTCGAGCCAACCGAATACCTGAAAACCGAGCACACACCCTAAAAGGATGAGCAGCCCGTCCACCCACACCTGGAGGATGATGAAACAGGTGTCGAAATTGGTCCGGAACCAGGACATCGCGGACAATTCAAGCAGGGGCAGAGCGCTCCTGTTCGAATCAGGATTCTATCGAAAGGAGCCCTAGGAACGCAGGGAGCCCCCGAGTCTTTCGGCTGCTTGGCCGATTTTTCTCAAGAACTTCTGTTCGTCCTTCTCGGACAGGGTGCGGTCCGCAGCTTGCAGAACCGCATGGAATGCGAGACTGCGTTGACCTTGCTCGGCCAACGCGCCCTCTTCATAAACGTCGAAGAGTTCCAAACTGACCAGGGTTTTTCCGCCGGCTTGAAGCAAACTTTGCTCAACCTTGGCAAAGGGCAGCTCGGCCGGAAGCGCCAGTGCGATATCGCACTTGATCTGCGGGAAGCGCGAAGGGGCAACAAAGTGTGCACCTTGGGACGACATGGCGAGCAAGGCTTCCATGTCGACACGCACCGCCACGAGCTTGGCGTCTTCGAGATCGATGGCAGCCCGCACGCGCGGGTGGACTCGGCTGAGTACCACCAAATCTTGACCGTAGACCAATGACTGGGCCGGATGCCCCCAACCTGGAAGTTCGCGTTCTCGTCCTGGAACCGGCTTCACCTCGGTTGCAGCGCTCCGCAAGAGATCTTCGACCAAGCTCCGTGCGCGGCCAAACAGGCTACCCGGACCATGCCGCTTGTCCTCTTCGCGTTGCCAAAGTACGACCGACAACCAGCGCCGCTGGGTCGGGAGCGCGTCTCCCTTTGGAAAGTAGCCTTTCCCGAATTCAAACAGCGCGCCTTGCCCGTGGCTGCGCCAATTGGACGCAGCTTGTTCGAGCAGATTGGGAATGCTGTCCTGGCGGACCAGGTCGACCGCATCTTGGACCGGATTGTCGACCAAGACGAAGGACTCACGGCTTTGGCCGAGGCGCTCGGCCCAGTCCGCGTGCAGGAAGGTGTAGCCCTGGGTTTCGTAGGCCTGGTGGGCCCCCATCAGGCGGCTGCCCAAGCGACGGCACAGCTGACGCATCGGGTCGGCAGGAATGGCCTCGATCGGCGCCTCCAGCGGGCGTGCTTCGATGCGGTGATACCCGGCAAGCCGTCCGACTTCTTCCACGAGGTCAATCGGCGTGCGCACATCCTTGCTGGCTCGCCAGCTCGGCACATCCACACGGAGCCACGACCCCTCATCGCTGACCTGGAAGCCGAGGCGTCGCAGGTTGTCCGCAATCTCCTTGCGATCCAGCGGCAAGCCCAGCAACTCGGCGGTACGTTCGGGATCCAGATCAAGTCTTACCTTCTCGGCTTCACTGGAGCCTGCGGTGCGTGCCGGTCCGAGAACGCGCGCGTCTGGCCGAACCTGTTGCAACAAGGCCACGAATCGCTCGACCGCTTGCCAAGTCCCTGCAGGGTCGAGCGTCTTCTCGAAGCGACTCGAAGCGTCGGTGCGCAAAGAAAGACGATGCGCGGTGCGTCGGACCCGAGTCGGTGCAAAGTGCGCGGCTTCCAACAGCACGCGCTGCGTCGACGCACTGACCTCGGTGCTGGCGCCGCCCATGACTCCCGCAATCGCAACTCCGCCCTCGGCGTCGGCGATCAGCAGGTCTTCGGCTTGCAGCGAGCGTTCGCAATCGTCGAGTGTGGTGAGCTTTTCGCCCGGCTGAGCGCGTCGCACCAAAATGGTGTCACCGCGCAAGCGATCACGATCGAATGCGTGGGTCGGCTGCCCCGTCTCGAGCAGCAAGTAGTTCGTCAAATCGACCAAGAGATCAATCGGACGCTGCCCGACGGCTTGCAAGCGGCGCTGCATCCAATCGGGGGAAGGCCCGATTTCGCCTTCGACGGCAAACTCAAGACCAGCGTAGAAACGGCACGATTC
>JBDQJC010000065.1:0-15712 GCA_040264055.1 Planctomycetota bacterium | reverse complement strand
TCTTGCGGCGCTTTGAAAACGATCTCGCCGAACGCAAAGATGACCCGGTCGTGCCGGTGACCATGGTGCGCAAGTTCGGTTTGCGCAACGGCATGTTGCTCGCGGGTCGGGCTTGGCCTGGGCGCGGTTCGCAAGGCGCGCGCATGGACTACCTGGAATCGATCGACGGCTTGGATCTGAAAGAGCGCAGCAAAGCGCCGGGATTCAAGAAACTGACGGTCATCGATCCCGACTTCCATTACGAGTTGGGCACGGCCAAGCACGAGCATCAGCTTTCGATGCGCATCTTGGACTTGTTGGCTCCGATCGGTCGAGGTCAGCGCGGCCTGTTGGTGGCTCCGCCACGCACCGGCAAGACGACCTTCCTGCAGGGCATTGCGCAAAGCCTGGAAGAGCTCTATCCCGACGTGCACCTGATGGTGCTCTTGATCGACGAACGCCCCGAAGAAGCCACTTACTGGCGGCGAAGCGTCAAGAACGGCGAGGTCTACGTCAGCACGATGGACGAGAAGCCGAAGAACCACGTGCGTTTGGCCGAGCTGGTGCAGTTCCGCGCCGAGCGGCTGGTCGAACAGGGCAAAGAAGTCGTGATTTTGCTCGATTCCATTACCCGTTTGACGCGCGCCTTTAACAACACGGTTGGCGGCAAAAATGCCAAGACCATGTCCGGTGGTTTGGATTCACGGGTCTTCCAGAAACCCAAATCCTTCTTCGGCTCAGCGCGCAACACCGAGAACGCGGGGTCTTTAACGATCCTCGCGACGGCTCTGGTCGACACCGGCTCGCGTATGGATCAAGTGATCTACGAAGAGTTCAAAGGCACCGGCAACATGGAGGTCACGCTGGATCGCTCGCTTGCCGATCGTCGGGTCTTCCCTGCAATCAACATCACTGCGACCGGAACGCGCAAGGAAGAGAAGCTGTTTACGCGACAAACCATGCGCAAGGTAAACATCCTGCGCCGCGTTCTGTCTCGGATGCGGCCCCGCGAGGCAGTCGAAATGTTGATTGACCGTTTGGCCATGTATCCATCGAACCGCGAGTTCCTCGACGCGTTCTCCCTGGATGATGTCGACTGAACCAGGATCCGGCGCCGCCGCGCAAGTCGTGGTCCAGGCCGAAGGCTTGGCCAAGGCCTACGGCGAGGTCCAGGCTTTGCAGGACGTCAGTTTCTCGATCCCTTCCGGGTCAGTGGTCGGCTTCTTGGGCCCAAACGGGGCTGGCAAGACCACGGCGATCAAGATTCTGACCGGTTCCTTGGCGGCCGATGCCGGACGCGCGGTGATCTGTGGCTACGACGTGGAAACCGAGCCTCAGGCGGCCCGCGCCTCGATTGGCTACCTGCCCGAGAACAATCCGCTTTACCCCGAGATGCGGGTGGATCGTTTCTTGCGCTTTGCCTGGGAAGCACAGCGCAGTCCGCTTGCCAGCGAAACGCGAGAACAGGCGATTGACAGGGTGGTGCAAGCGACCGGATTGGCGACGGTGTTTCGTCGAGCGATTGGCAACTGCTCCAAGGGCTTCCGCCAACGGGTCGGGTTTGCCCAAGCCTTACTGCACGATCCACCTTTGCTCATTCTCGATGAGCCAACCAATGGTTTGGACCCGCTTCAGGTCGTGGAGATCCGCGAGTTGATTCGTCGACTCGGGCGGACCAAGACGGTGCTCTTGACCACCCACGTGCTGCCCGAAGTCGAGGCTTTGGCCGAACGCGTGGTTCTGATTCACCAAGGTCGCAAGGTCGCCGATGATCGGCTCGATGCCTTGGCGACCGGTGAGTCGGGGCGCTTGCTGCAACTCACGGTGCGCGGCAGTGGTGAACAACTCACAATCGCCTTGCAAGGAATCAAACACGAGATGGTGCAACTGCGAACCGGGGCCTACGGGCTTACCGATGCTTGTCGCGCTCTCGTCCGCATTCCGCAATTGCAGGCGAGCAACTTGGCCGAGATTTCCGCGGCGATTCATGCCGCCGGTTTGGGCTTGCTTGAACTGTCGCCTCAAGAGGGCGGTCTCGAGTCCTTGTTCCAAGGGCTGGATGTCAGTCAGATCGCAAGCGAAACGGAGGGGACAGCATGAAGCGCGCCAGCTTGTTAGCCAAACGCGAGTGCGCCGCTGCGTTTGACTCACCGATCGCCTACATCGTGTTGGCTGCCTTGCCAGCTTTGATGGCCCTGTTCTTCTTTGTGCTTGGCGGCTTCTTCGCTCAAGGCACGGCCGATATGCGCGCCTTCTTTGGGGTGCTGCCGATCGTCATGATTCTCATCGCGCCCGCCATCACGATGCGCATGTGGTCCGAGGAACGACGCAGCGGTACGGAAGAGCTGTTGTTTAGTTATCCCTTCCGCGTCCGCGACCTGGTGCTCGGCAAGTTTCTCGGGGCCTTAGCTTTGCTCGCTCTGGCTTTGCTTGCGACCGCCATGGTCCCGCTCACGGTCGCGTGGCTGGGGCCGCTTGACTTCGGCCCGGTCGTTGGCGGCTATCTCGGTGCTCTTTTGTTGGGCGGAGCCTGCTTGTCATCGGGCTTATTCCTTTCGGCGTTGACCGCCAATCAGATCGTCGCCTGGTTACTGGGCGTTCTCCTGCTGGCTGCGCTCAACTTGCCTTCTTTGCTGCTGCCCTTTGTGCCGGTCTCGCCGGGCACCGCGCGCTTCCTGCTCGCGATCGATCTGCGGGAGCGCTTCCAAGGCCTCGCGCGTGGGGTTCTGTCGTTTGGCGATGTCGCGTACTTCCTCGGATTCACGGCCTTGTTCCTGTGCTTGATGGGCCTCGTCCTAGAAAACCGGAGGTTCCGATGAGCCGCGCACGCTCGGCACGGCGACAAGCCGGAATCACCGCGGCTTTGTTATTGGGCATTGCCTTGGTGGGGGTCTCGCTTGCGCAGCGCATTTCTTGGCGCGCCGACCTGACTTCCGAGTCCTTGTACACGCTCTCGCCGGCCTTGGTTGACTTGGTCGAAGGGCTCGACGATCGCTTGCAATTGAAGCTGTACTTCAATCGTGAGGTCGAGGGGGCCGAGCATCTGCTCCCGCAGCGCTTGAGCATTCAAGACCGATTGGCCGAGATCGCTGCGATTGGTGGCGACATGGTCGCGATTGAAACCGTCGACCCGACCACCGACTTGATCGCTGCCCGCGATGCCGAACACATCGGCATCGAACCGGTCACCATCACCGATGCTCGGGTCGGCGGAGTCAGTGTCGAAAAACTTTACCAGGGTCTCGAGCTTCGCTACTTGGATCGCTCCGAGCTGATCCCGTTTGTCGTTCCCGACGAGTTTGAGTTTGCGTTTGCGAGTCGGCTCGCTGCACTCGTTCAGGGTGACCAGCGCCCAGTCTGGGGGTTCTTTTCGCGCGAACCTCTGCTCGCACCCCCGGTGCCCGGGGTGGATCAGACTGCGCCGGAAGGCCGCATCTTTGAAGAGTTGCGCGAGTTGCTCGCTGGCCGTTTTGCGGTACGCGACCTCGTGCGCCTCGGGGCATCCAACCCGGTACCCGATGACTTAGTCGGTCTAATTGTGGCGCGGCCCGAGTTGGTTTCGGTCGACGAGGCTGATGCGCTGCGCGCCTATCTCCAAAGTGGCGGCCGCATCTTGATGCTCGTCGATCATGAAGAGGTGCTGCAGAATCAGGGCTTTGAGACGCGTCCCTTTGAGACGGGGGTCGACGGCCTGCTTGGCGAGTTTGGCATCACGGTGCATCCGCACTTTGTTTATGACGCCGAGTGCCGATCCGTTCCCGTGGATGTCCAGGTGGTGACCGGTCCGGATGGCACGCCGATTCGCAATCCGATTTATGCGCCCTATGGCCTTTACCCGGTGGTCCGAGGCGATGGCCTCAGCGCCACGCATATCGTCACGGCGCAGTTAGCTGAAGCCGATTTGATTTGGGCTCACCCCGTGGTCTTCAAGAAGCCGGAAGGCTTGGCACTCGAAGCCGAAGTGCTGCTGCGGAGTTCGCCGCAAGCGCGCATCCTTGGGCCGGAAACGAGTCTGGGCATTACCCGCAGCAATGTCGCTTTGATCGATGCGATGGCGGCGCGTTCCAAGCAAGTGCAGGCCTTCGACCTCGCGCTTGCGGTGCGTGGCTGCTTCGCTCCCGACGCCCCGGAAGGCGTGTTGGTGGTGATCGGCGATACCGACCTCTTTCAAAACCCGACCTTGCTTGCGGCGGGGTCGAATCGACAGCTCGCGCAGAACTTGACCGATTGGCTTGCTTCGGATGAACGCCTGATTCAACTGCGCACGCGTGGGCGCACCGCGCGTCCTCTGCGGGATTTCTACTCGGAGGCGTTCCTAGCGGCCGGCGGCCATGCCGAAACAGAAGCGGAGACGCGTGCTCGGGATAAGCAGGCCCGCCTTGCGCGTGATCGCATGGAGCGTTGGATTGCCTGGAGCAATGTGCTGTTCCCGCCGTTGCTGCTGCTGCTTGCTGCCTTGGCGCATTTTGCGCGCCAGCGCGCGCTCGCAGCGCGCCCCTACCAAGGGGCAAAGGAGGCCAACTCATGAGTCGGCGCAATCGAGTCTTGGCGGTGATCTTCGCCGTCCTATTTGGTGTGAGCCTTCTGGTCGAGCGACCATGGGAAGGTGACGCGCATGCGCGTACCGCTGCCGCGGCGCGTCCGCTTCTGCCGGCTCTGCAGCGCGAGGTCGAGATTGCTCGCCTACGCATCCAACCAAGCCAAGGCGGCGCACCGATCCACATCGAAAAGGTACTCGACCGCGGCCGGCCGCGTTGGGTGGTGCGCGAGGCCTTCGACCACCCGGCCGATGTCGCCAAAATTGGCCGCTTGATTGAATCCATGCGCGCTCTCGAAACGCGCGACCTCGAGTCGGTGAACTCCGATTCCCACGCCGAGTACAAACTTCGCGACGGCGAAGCGATCGGCGTCGCAGTTTGGTCAGATCAAGGCGAACAGCTTGCCGATCTCAGGATTGGGGGCTTGCGCAGTCAGGATGTCATGTCGGGTTCGACGCCGATCGTGCAGTTCTTCGTCCGCACGGGTGAAGGCGCCGAGGTCTATCGCAGCAATGTGGTCTATCTTCCGCCCGAGCTGCCGGCCCGTTGGTGCGAGAGTCGCTTCTTACCGCTCGTTCAAGAAGAGCAAGTGCGTTTCTTGCAACGCACCGATCACCTCGGCAGAGAATCCTGGCGTATCGTGCTCGACCCGGATGTTCCCAAGCCGAATGTTCAAGATTCGGGGACCGAAGAAGAGTTGAGTGGTCGCTGGCGCATGGTCATGCCGGAATCGCTAGTCGTGCCCGACTTTGCCGGCGAATCCTGGGTGTTCACGATGCTTGGCTTAGAGGCCGCTGAGGTCATCGGCTTGGCCACCGATTCAGCCGGCGAAGCCTTGTTTGGCGAGTTGACGGATACCTTCGAACTTGGCTTAGAAGAGGGGAGTTTCCGCATCGATCTTGGCGATGTGCTGCCCAACAATCGTCGCGCGGCTCGCGTGCACGGTCTTCCCCACCTTTACGCGTTGGAAGACTTTGATGCGCAGCAACTCGGCCAACCTGTCGCCGAAATGCTGCCTAGAGAATAAGCCGACCGAGCGGCTGCTCGATCGGCTTGTGCGTGTGCGTCGCGCGGTGTTTAGAACTCGTAAGGCCAGAGTTCGCGCCAGTTGCTTGGTGCTTCCGGGAACCCGCCTTGTGCGAGCGCGCGAGCTGTGGATGCATCGACCTTGACCTCGCGCAGGGCCGCGCGCGACAAAGCCTCGCCGCAAGCGCGGAAGATGCCTTCGGCGTCCATGCCGTGATAACGGTAGATCTCTTTCGGACGTCCCGACTTCGAGAACTTCTTCACGCCAAGGGAAACCTGCGGTACTCCGACAATCGAGCCAGCGTTATCGAGCAGGCCCACCTCGCCATCGACCACCGAGACGATCGGCACGCAGCGCGCGGCCAATGCGCGCAGCTCGCCCGCCGATTGCCCCGCTTCGGCAGCAAGGTGCAGGTCGCCGCTGACGCCCAGCTTGCGCAGCTGGGCAAAGTCGTCGCGCTCGGCGAAGCGACCAAGCAAGAGATCGGCACAGGTCACCACCAACAAGTCCGCGTAGATGCCGACTTCGCGCAAGCGTTCGACGGCCCCCAGGGCTTCCACGGTGGGGCCGCCCATCGACAAGATGCGCACCACATTGTCACCGGGCTGGTAATCGGCTTCGCCGCCGTGATGAATCAACCAATAGCCGCCAGCAAGCACGTCTTCGCGCACATCGGCGAGAATCTCAAAGTCTTGCTTGGCCTGTCCATCGACTTGATGCTGCTGTTGCGCACGCAGGTGCTTCAGGAAGGGCTTTTGGGCCACGCCCATGGTCACCCCGCGCACGATCACGCCTTCGCGATCTTCATTGTCGCCGGTGACGTGACGTTGGATGGACTCGGCCAGAATCCATTCCATCTCCTTGCCGTAGAAGGGCTCCCAGGAGACCGTCGACGGCATCTGGATATCCGACTTCCAGGAGTGCTGGGCGCCTTCAGGCGAAAGCGTGACTCCGGACGGCGTGCCAATGCACAAGAATCCCGAGCGCCAATACACGTTGTAGTAGAACTGGTCGAGCGCGCGTTTGATGAAGAAGTCGTAAACCGTCATCATCGGCAGCAGCGGCACACCAAAGTAGGTATCGCCTTTGCCGAAGGAGCCGGCCGCACTCATGGCAGCTTGCTCGGCAATCTCGAAGCGTACGTGGCGTGAAGTCGCTGCTTGGGTCTGGTGCAGTTTGGGGCGGCCGCGTTCCGACCAGTCCAGGCGTGCTTCCAGGTCTTCGCCGACTTCCGGTCCATAGATCTTTCCATCCATGGTCGGATTGATGTTGGTTGAGGTGCCGACGTCGGGAGACATCGTCAAAACCATGTCGGCAGCCTCGGCCCAGCGCGCCTCGTCTTCGCTCAGTTCGCGGCCAACGTCGACGCCTGCTTTCTGGTATTCGTCGTGGGTGCCGATCCGCACCAGCTTGCCTGCCACTTGTCCCCACATCCATTGGGTATGCACGATCGGCATCATGGACAGGTTGATGCCTAAGTCTTGCGGCAGAGGCAGGGTCGGTGCCAAACGTTCTGCGAATGCCTGGCGATTTGCTTCCGAGATCGCTTCCAATGCGGTGATGCCCGCTCGTACTTCGTCTTGACGATTTGCCAGCAGAGTGAGCTCGGGTCCATCGGCATCCCAGTCACCGGCGCGGTCGTAGGGGTTCTCCATCGACAAGCCTTCTGAAGCCAAGAGTGCGGCGACTTCTTCTTTGTCTGGCAAGGAAGAGTGGTTGCCGGGCTGGGCAAAGTTCGAGAGTCCGAATCCTTTCGAAGTGTGCGCGACGATCAACACCGGCCGTTTGCTGGCGCGTGCGTGCTCGAAGGCCTTGAGGATGTTGATCATGTCGTGGCCGCCGAGGTCGGTGACAAGGCGCACGATCTCTTCATCGCTCAAGCTCTTGATCAGGGCAGCCGCATCGGGCGCGCGCTCGCTCAAGATCTCGCGAGTCAGTCCTGCATCGCGCTTCCAAAGCAAGGCTTGGAACTCATAGTCGGTCAACACGCTTTCAAAGGCCGCGCGCAAACTCTTGCCGCCCTTGCGAGCAAAGATCTCTTCGCGGAAGTGACCGTGGCGAAGCTGAATCACTTCCCAGCCATTGGCTTCGAGCATGCCTTCAATGCGCACATCGTCGTTGCCGCCGAGGCCCTCGGCGTTGACCATGCGGGTGCCATCGAGGGATTGCCGGTTGTAATCGACGATCCAGGTAATGTTCTCAATCTCGCGCTCTGCGAAATCGGTGATCGCTTCCATCAGCGAACCCTCGCGAAACTCGGAGTCGCCGAGCAGACACCAAAAGTGTGGGTCCTGTGATTCGATCAAACCGCGATCGACCAGATAGCGATGCATCAAGGCGACGTAGCCCGCGTTGACCGGGGGAATGCCGACCGTGCCGCTTGGCAAGATGCGCCAGTTATCCGGGTCACTCGCTGCGTGATAGCTCTGGAAGACGGGTTCACCTTCAACCGAGAACTTGCGCAAGCGATGCATCGCGCCTTCGGCGGTGGCGTCGTCCATCCAATCGCCTTGCGCGGTTTGGAAGATCCGCGTGTGGTAATGCAGCGTGTGATCAAGCGGAGCCAAGTGCGGCTTGGCGCACCAGAAATCCTGCGGTTGTCGAGCGACCAAGTGCAGCGCGGTGCACAGGTGCAAGGAGGAGGTACAGGCTGCCGGATGTCCGCCGACTTTCGGGTCGGTGGTCTCTGCGTCGGGGCGATCATTCGCCTCCCAGATCATGTGGGCAGTCTGAGCGAGCGCGCGGTGGGCGATCGAGTCCAGCGCGGCGAGCTCTTCGGCGTTCAAGCCGAAGGGCAGGGCTTCCGTCTTCGTGGAGGGCACGGTGAGGCTTCGGAGAAGATTGGCCCAGGCGAAGTGGCAGCCCGGGCAGAAAGGGGATTATAGGGCATAGACCTCATGGTTCGCGCAACCGTAGAATGTGCCATGGACCTACAGCTCGCCCTCACCTTCGACGATGTCCTTCTGCTGCCGCAGGAGTCCGACATCCTCCCAACCGAGGCCGATACCCGTACCCAGTTCTCGCGCAATGTGCGCCTGAACATCCCGGTGGCGTCGGCCGCCATGGACACGGTCACCGAGTCGCGGATGGCAATCGCGCTGGCTCAGCAGGGTGGAATTGGGGTGATTCACCGCAATCTTTCGATCGAGCAGCAGGTCGCCAAAGTGGACGCGGTCAAGCGATCGGCGCATGGCATCATCACGGATCCGCTGACGCTCGAACCCGGCGACACGATCGCGAGCGCCCGGCGTCTGATGAACGAGCACGGGATCAGCGGTTTTCCGGTTCTGGAAGGCGATCGCGTGGTCGGAATCCTGACTCGCCGAGATCTGCAATTCCAGGGGGGCGACGACCACAAAGTAGCGGAAATCATGACCCGCGAGCTGGTCACCGCGCCGGTCGGCACTTCTTTGGAAGAGGCCCGACGAATCATGGAGAACGCCAAGATCGAAAAGTTGCTGATCGTCGACGGCGACGATGAGCTCGAGGGCTTGATCACCAAGCGCGATATCACCATGACCGAGAAGTTTCCGGCCGCCGCCAAAGACGGCGAGGGTCGGCTGATTTGCGGCGCCGCGGTCGGTGTTCAGGATTTCGAGCGAGCCGAAGCATTGGTTCAGGCCGGCGTCGATGTGTTGATCGTCGACACGGCACACGGCCATAGCCGCAATGTCATGGACACGGTGCGCGAGCTCAATAAACGCGATTGGGTCGACGTGGTTGCGGGCAACATTGCCACTGCCGAGGCAGCCGAAGCTCTGATTGAAGCGGGCGCAGATGGCATCAAGGTCGGGATTGGCCCGGGCTCGATCTGTACCACGCGCGTGGTCGCCGGCGTTGGCGTGCCGCAGTTCACCGCCATCGACAATGTCAGCACGGTTTGCGCGGCCGAAGATGTGCCTGTGATTGGCGATGGTGGCGTGCGCCACTCAGGCGACGCGGTCAAGGCCCTTGGTGCGGGCGCATCCTGCGTCATGCTGGGTTCGCTGCTTGCCGGCACCGACGAGGCACCCGGCGAGAGCTTTACCTACGAGGGCCGTTCGTTTAAGGCGGTGCGCGGCATGGGTTCTCTCGCAGCGATGGTGGAGGGCGGCAAGGCGCGCTACGGCCAAGCTGGAATTCACGATTCGCAGAAGCTGGTGCCCGAGGGCATCGAGGGCATGGTGCCGAGTCGTGGCCCCCTGCAACCCTTCGTTTACCAGTTTGTCGGTGGCATCCGCGCTGGCATGGGTTACGCCGGTGCCGAAACCCTCGAGATCTTCCGCTCGCGGGCGCGCTTTGTGCGCATCACCGGTGCGGGCATGCGCGAGTCGCACCCGCACGACGTCAAAGTCACCAAAGAAGCGCCCAACTACTGGATGCACCAGTAGGCGCGTTTCCCGGCTGCGCCGCGCGCCCGCTTGCGCGCGACCCGGCTTGTTTTCCCCACTCCATTCGCAACGATTCCTCCGCTCCCGATGCACGAACGCATCCTGATTGTCGACTTCGGTGCCCAGTACACGCAGCTCATCGCGCGCCGTGTCCGGGAACAACAGATTTTTTCCGAGGTCGTGCCCTCGCATCGAGCCCACGAGCACCTGGGCCCTGGTCTGAAGGGCATCATCCTCTCAGGTGGTCCGGCCAGCGCCTACGCCGAAGGCGCGCCGACCATGAGCGAAGCGGTGCTTCAGGCTGGTGTGCCCATCCTCGGGATTTGCTACGGCATGCAGTGGCTCTGCGAACACCTGGGTGGCGAGGTGGTTGCCGGTGATAGTCGTGAGTTTGGCTTTACCGAGATGCAGGTCCATGCCGACCAAGGCCTGTTTGCCGGGGTTTCTCCGCAAACCGTGGTTTGGATGAGTCACGGCGATCGGGTCGAAAAGCTGCCGACGGGTTTCTCGCGATTGGCGCATTCAAGCGACTGCCCCGAGGCCGCGATTGGCGACGACCAGCGCAAGTTCTACGGTCTGCAGTTCCACCCGGAAGTTGCCCACACGCGCGAGGGCACTGCGATGCTCGCCAACTTCCTGCAAGGGATCTGTGGCTGTGCCGGCGATTGGACTCCGGGCGATCTGGCCAAAGAACTCGTTCAGGGCGTCAGCGATCAGGTCGGGGAGCACGGCGAGATCGTCTTGGGTCTATCCGGCGGGGTCGACAGCAGCGTGGTCGGTGCGATTTGCCAGAAGGCGATTGGCGCACGGTGTCACGCGATCTTTGTCGATACCGGGTTGTTGCGTGCAGGCGAACGCGAGCTGGTCGAGGACACTTTCCGGGACCACTTCGAATTGGATCTGACGGTGGTCGATGCGGCCGATCGCTTCTTGGCCAAATTGGCCGGAGTGACCGATCCGGAAACCAAGCGCAAAGCGATTGGCCATGAGTTCGTCGAGATCTTTCGCGAGCAAGCCAAGCGGTTTGAAAATGCGCATTTTCTTGGTCAAGGCACGCTTTACCCGGATGTGATTGAATCGGTCGCGGCCCACGGCGGGGCGACCGAAGTCATCAAATCGCATCACAATGTCGGGGGCCTGCCCGAGGATCTCGAAATGGATCTGGTCGAGCCGCTGCGCCTTCTCTTTAAAGACGAAGTACGCGAGCTAGGTCGCGTGTTGGGCCTGCCCGAAGAGATGGTGGCTCGCCAGCCCTTCCCGGGCCCAGGCCTTGCTGTGCGTTGCGTTGGCGATTGCACACCCGAGCGCATTGATCGATTGCGCGCGGCCGATGCCATCGTGCGCGAAGAGTTTGAAAAGCGCGGCGAGCACGAAGGAGTTTGGCAATACTTCGCGGTGTTGACGGGCTCTCGCTCGGTAGGGGTGATGGGCGATCAGCGCACCTATGAGGAAGCCTGCGCGATTCGCGCGGTGCAATCCAGTGATGGCATGACCGCCGATTGGGTGTATCCCAGCCACGCGTGTTTGCAGGCGATTTCGAATCGAATCATCAACAAGATTCGAGGAATCAACCGGGTGGTGCTCGACGTGACGTCGAAACCACCGGGCACGATTGAGTGGGAGTAGGCGAAGCTCAGTCGTTTTCGGTTGAGTGGAACGGGGGGCGGACCGTGAAAGGTGCGTACCCCCTGTTTCTTTGTCAGTGAACACCAAAGTGATTTTGCGCGGCACGCAATTGCGTCGCCGCACCCGTCTTGCCCAGGCCTGCGAAGCCCGCATGCAACGCACGCTGCTCCGTCACGCGAGGCGGATACGCTCCGCCGAGTTGCGCGTGGACACTCAAAGTGGGCGCGATTCGCGACTTTATCGTGCGACCTTGGCAATCCAGCCGGAATCGGGGCATGGATTCTTGATCACTGCCAGCGCCAATCGGCCGTGGAAAGCTGCTGCGGATGCGGCACACGCGGCGCGGCGCGCGCTCGAACAAGAGCTGAAACGCAAACGGGCGCGCTCACGGCGCGCCCGCAGGGCCAATCAAGCGCAGCGCTGGGCGGCCTAAGCCACCCGAGCCTGCAAACACGGCCTAGAGCCGGGTGATCATGAAGCTCGCGCGGGCATCTCCACTCGCGGTGCCGCGGGTCAGGAGAACCGCCCAGCCGTGATTCGGGTCGGTCGGGTCCGATTCCAAATGGCCAATCGACAGCCCCTGCGGGGCGATCGCCGTAAGCGGGTTGATCGCGACCCAAGACTTATTCGGGCGCTTATACGCAACCGCTGCCGTGCCGTGGAAGTCGAGGTCGGTGACCGCTACGCGTAACCCTTGGTGCTGCAAGGCCTCGACCTGGATCGGTTGCCAACTCTTGAGGCCAACTTGGAAGTCGATGATCGTTGCATCGTCTGTTGCGTTGGGGTAATCAAAATCGTAATGACCGATTTGATTCTGATTCGTGCCTCCGACATCGACATCGGTGACCGCGAGCGAAACTTCATCATTGCTGTGGGAGCGGTAGAGATGGCCGGATCGCTGCAAGTTCTCGGCATTTCGTACTTCGACAAATTGAGCGTTGAGCAGGCTGAAGCTGCTGAGTTCGAAGCGCGCAACCTCCATGCGGCCGCGCTGATCGAAGCCGAGGCCGCGGCGATCAGCCGAGCGATAGTCAGCATAGGCGACCACCAGGTTGCCATATGGGTCGAGTGCACAAGATGGTTCGATAGCGGCGTTCTGCGGCACGGATCCGGGCAGGTCATCACAGGCCAGAGTGTCGTCAAGAACATGCTCGGCACCAAAGCTTGGTGCTCCAACGCCGAGGCTTCCTTCAACCGCGCGCAACTCGAAGTCGTAGGCATTGCCCCCGGCGTAAGTCGTCACGCCAATGTTTGATACAAAACAAACCACAAAGTCGGATACTCCGGTCGAAAGCAAATCGGCTTGGCCACCGGCGCCGAGCGCGTCGATCGCTGCGACGGCAAAGCCAACCCCGGGCGCGGAGTTGGAAATGATGGGGCCGCCTGCCGAAGGGACTTCGATCGTGACACATTCAATCTGAGCGTCGCTGCCGTTGCTTGCATCGCGACGCGTCCAGACCACTGCAAAGTTGTTGGCAAGCGCAGCGACCGAGGGAGCGGAACAGGTGTCACCGCCAGCGAAAACCTGGTCTGCACCAAGCAGCGTCGGATCGGCCTCGGCGAGGATCTCGGTCGGAAACACCCGCCAAGTGTTCGCAGAGAATCGACGCAAGAAAGCGCCTTCAATGCGGGTCAGCCCCTCATGAGCGGTTCCCGGGGCGTCAACAGCTGCTTCCCAAACGAGAAAGGTGTCGCCGATCTCGTTCATCGCAGCGGACACCGAGCCGTGCACGGCTCCGGGTGGAGAGAATGTGTTGAGGGCGACGACGTCGCCGGGGTGCACGTTTTGCGCTGGCGCGAAGGACGCGAGCGCGAGGATAGGGAGAATCGCGAGAGTGCGCATGACGAGGGGGTGGGGAGGGTGGCCGAGCTACGGCAACCGTTTCTCCACCATACCATAGGAAGTCGGATTTCAGGTTGCGGGGCCAGACCCCTGCAGGCTGGCCCTTTGTGCTTCGAAAGTCGCGATTAGAGTCGCGCCATCATGAAGTGCGCGCGGTGATCGCTGCCGGCAGTGCCGCGCGTCAACAGGATGACCCAACCGCGATTGACATCGAGTGGATCCGCTTCGAGGTGGCCTAGCGTCAAATCTTGCGGTGCAATGGAGCGCAGGCGATTGACTTCGCTCCAAGGCTTGTTGGGGCGTTTGAAAGCCACCGCAGCAGTGCCAAAGAAATCCAAATCAGTGAGCGCGACCCGCAGGTTGTGCTGCTGCAGAGCTTCTGCTTGCATCGGTTGCCAGTTCTTCTTCCCAACCTGGAAGTTGGTGATCGCCGCATCCGCAACCGGACTGGCGTAATCCAAATCGTAATGGCCGATTTGGTTGGAACTTCCGGTCAGAACGTCGACATCAGTTACTGTCAGCGAGATGACGCTGTTGCTCGGTGATCGACTTAAATTTGCCGAACGATGGAAATTCTGGTTTCCGCGTACATCGATTACTTGTTCATTCAGGAGGGAATAGCTTCCACTCGAAAAACGCGCGAGCCTGAGCCAGCCAAACGAACGGCCACTTGCTACCCAGCGACCAATAGAACGATAGTTTCCGTAGGCGACGACGAGGTTACCAAAGGTGTCGAGTGCACACGATGGCTCAACTGCCGCGGGTTGATTTGAATCCCCTGGCAAGTCGTCATACTCCACTTCGTCCATCAAGAGGACCGGGGTGCCAAAACTCGGCCCAGCAATGCCCAAGGAACCGTCAATCGCGTGCATGTCAAAGCTATACGACTGGCCATCCGCGTGGTTGTAACCCCATGCGAACGAGACGTAGCAGATCAAGAAATCCGTGCCACTGGTATGCAAGACATCGGGTTGCCCCGCGGCGCCGAGTGGATTGATCGCGGCGACGACATGGCCGACTCCGGGTGCGGCCGAAGAGACAGTCGGTGCGCCTGCGGTCGGGACCTCGATGGTCACACATTCAATCTGACCGACATTGGCTCCAATCCAGATCTCACCGCTATTGCTCGTATCGCTACGCGTCCAAGCGACCACAAAATCATTGCCGACTGAGCTGACTGAGGGTGCAGAGCAGGTATCGCCTCCGGCATACACCTGATGAGCGCCGAGAGCAGAAGGGTCAGCTTCGCCGAGGATTTCGGTGGAGAAGACGCGCCAGGTTTCCCCCGAGATGCGACGCAGGAATGCGCTTTCGACGCGCGTCAATCCTTCCCCTGCGCTTCCTGGGATATCAACCGAGGCTTCCCACACCATGTAAGCATCGCCGGCTTCATTGATCGCCGCGGCTAAAGTGCCGTGTTGAGCTCCAGCGGGGGAAAAAGTGGAAAGAGCCACCACATCGCCCGGGTGCACGTCTTGTGCATGGGCAAGAGAGTTGGCGGAAGCAAAAGCGAGGAGAGCGAGGAATCGCATGACATTCTGAGGGGATGTGCTGTCAAAGTGGACAGCTGAGTCTGCATGAGTATTACAGGAAATTGGATTACTGGCTATCTGCAGATTCGAAATGGCAAGAAAACAAGGCACCGGATTGGTGGGTTCCATTTGCGTCCGCGCGCATGAGAATCATCTGCTGATGGGGGCGACTTCCGACCGGTGTGAGCAAGCGCGCCCCGATGGCGAGCTGGTCGAGGAGCACGGGGGGCACATAGGGCAGGCCGAATTGGCAGAGAATCGCGTCATAAGGGGAATGGTCAAAGTTTCCAAGCCTCCCATCCGCAAGATGTTGGGTCAGATTCGCGTAGCCGAGCCGTTGGAGTCGCTGAGCGGCAGCGTGATTTCGTTCTGGGCAGACTTCGATCGTGCGCACCGATCCTGCCAATTCGCACAAGAGCGCCGTCAAATACCCCGAACCGGTGCCAAGTTCGAGCACACGATCACCCGGGCTTAGCTGCAATGCTTCGAGGCAGTTGGCCAGTACCCCTGGGGCTGTGAGCCAATCCTCACGCGCCTTCGAATTGCCTGGAAGCGGCAGGTCTACGTCTTCCCAGGCTCGAGCCTGATCTTCGCGGCGGCAGAACTGGGAACGCGGAACCTCACGGAACGCACGCAGAATGCGTGGATCATGAATTCCCTGAGCGATCAGGCTGTCTTGCAGGCGGTTGATCTGTTCTTGCATGGAATCCTCGCTCTAGTTTGAGTGCTTGCTTGAGCCGAGGGGGCATGCTGGGCTACGATTCCTAGGTGCTGATCCTTCGCGCGGACGAACTCGT
>JBDQJC010000064.1:0-17867 GCA_040264055.1 Planctomycetota bacterium | reverse complement strand
GGCACTAGGGGCTTGGGGGGTCCTAAGTTGATTATGAGAAAGGATTTACGAATCCTTCACTCGGGCTATTCAGGTTAGCGACCCCGCCCTGCGGACTGGCAAAACTTTTCTGTGCCTTCATCTAAGCCATACGCAACCGCGATTTAACGATTTGCGACTTCGTAGACGCGCCGAATCGTCTGAAGCAAAGCGGTGGTCGCGAGCTCGGCTTGGGCAGCCTCCCAACTCGGCGGAAAGCTGATTCTGAGAGAGGCGCGGGCAAGTGTTTCGCTGACCCCAGCCGCAAGCAGCACCGCGGAGGGCTCGGGCGACCCCGAAGAACAAGCGGAGCCCGCGGAAACAGCCAGGCCTTCGGCATCCAGTGCGGGCAACAACATGCGCCCGTCAAGTCCGGGGAAACCAAAGTTGTAAGTGTTCGCAAGACGCGGCCCTTCCGCTGGATGATGGACGACCGTGTCCGGAAAGGCCTCGAGCACGGCTTGCTGTAAGTGTTCGCCAAACTGCAGCCAAGCGCGTTCTTGATCGGGCTGTTCGCGGCAAGCAAGGCTCAATGCAATCGCAAGTGCTGCAGCGAGCTCCGGACTCTCGGTTCCAGGACGACGTCCGCCCTGGTGACCGCCACCGGTCATCGGCGCTTCGAAGAAGACATGTTCGCGCAGAACCCAAGCGCCGGTGCCGTGCGGGGCTTGGAACTTATGGCCAGAAAGCACAAAGGAATCTGCGCGCTGTAACGCGGGGTCGTAGGGCAACTTTCCGAATCCTTGCACGCTGTCACAGAACCACAAGGTGTCGCTTGGGAGTTGTTCCGCCGCAACCGCGATCGGTTGCACCGCGCCGGTTTCATTGTTGGCCCACTGCAAAGCGAGGAGGTCCCAATCTTGTTCGAGCAAGGCAGCGGCAAGTGCGTCGCGCTTGACTCGCCCATAAGAATCGATGGGCAAGAGATGCAAGCGATGTCCTTCTTGTTGCAGCACGCGCAGCGGACCAAGAACCGCAGGGTGTTCGGCATGCGAAGCAAGCAGGTTTTGCTTCTTTCCGGTCAGCGAGGCGCGCCCGCGAATCATGCCTAACAAGGCAAGATTGCATGCTTCCGTCGCCCCACTGGTGAACACAAGTTCGCGCGATGCGCAATGCAAACGGGTCGCAAGGCTCTCCCGTGCACGCTCAAGTTCGCCCTGGGCGCGCCGCCCCGCTCGGTGCAGCGAAGCAGGATTGCCCGCGGCATGGGTTGCGACGCGCTGCCATTCTGCGGCGGCTTCCGCGCGAAGCGGCAAGCCCGCATTCGCGTCGAGATAGAACTCGGTCATGCCTGCATCGTTGCAGCGTCGGCGCCATTCATGTCGCGTTCTTCACGCGGCACAGGAACATCGGCTGCGGCCTGTTGAGGCGGATTGCTCGGCGCATCGTCTTGAGCGTTCTGATCCAAGGGAGCTTGCAGTCCCAGTCGTTCGATCAACTCTGCG
Organism: Planctomycetota bacterium; assembly: GCA_040264055.1. Classification (GTDB taxonomy): domain Bacteria; phylum Planctomycetota; class UBA1135; order UBA1135; family UBA1135. The sequence goes on along the minus strand of JBDQJC010000064.1, from coordinate 16,404 downwards.
GCAACAGCGGCGAAGTCGGCGGCGCCCGCACTCGAGGCGTCGTACTCGAAAATCGTCATGCCATGGCTAGGCGCTTCGGCGAGGCGTACATTCACGCGCACCAAAGTCGAGAAGACCACTTCGCCAAAGTGGCCGCGGAGTTCTTGCACCACTTCGCGCGATAGGTTTCGCTGCTTCTGGTACATGCCTACCAGAATGCCGAGCAACTGCAGGCGCGGATTCAATCGACGCTGCACACGTTCGAGCACGTCCAAGAGCTGGGCCATGCCTTGCAAGGCAAAGAACTCTGCTTGCACCGGAATGACAACGGAGTCGCTTGCACAAAGTGCGTTCAAAGACAGCAAGCCAAGGGTCGGCGGGCAATCAAGCACCACCACATCGGGCGCGTTGTCTTCGGTCGCAAGCCGTTCTAAGGCGTCACGCAGCAGAGTCTCGCGTCCGATTTCCGAAGCAAACTCCTGTTCAGCGCCGGTCAAATCAAGATTCGTCGGCGCGATGGATAGCCGCTCTTCGTTGGTTGGTTGAGCAACATCGGAGACCCCATGGTTGCCGCTTAATAGCGTGTAAACCGAAGGATCGCCAGGATCTGGCATGCGGTTGAACGCAATCGACAGGTGCGCTTGTGGATCCAAGTCGATCAACAAGACGCGCTGGCCGGCGCGCGCTAAAGCTGCGCCAAGGTTCATCACGGAGGTCGTCTTGCCGACGCCGCCCTTCTGATTGATCACGGAGATGACCTGCACGCAGTCAGGATAGCGGCCGTGATGCCGAAATCCCAGTGCGGATAAAAACGATGGCGGAGCCTTGTGCTACTGCATCGTGAAACACACTCAATTGTTCCACGGCCCAAGATGGTTGCAAGCGGAACAAGGCCATCGCGCACAGCAAGCCCAGCGAGTCCTCTTGCTCGCCTTCGTGCGGCCGGAGCCCTTGGGCGAGAGCGTGCAAGCGATTGCCGCGGATCCCCTTGCGGTTGCGGTCAAAGCGCTCATTAGCACGCCGAAACTCGGCGGCAGCCTTGCGTGCGGCGCGACGATAGCGGTTCCAACTTCCTAGCAGGCCAGGGGCCTCCGTTTGCACGGCCGACTTCAAGCTGCGAAGTCCTTGCTCCAGCGCGGTTTCCATCGATTTTGCCTGCTTTCGCACCTGCCCCGCATGGCGCAAGGTCAGCTCCTCGGTCAAAGCGGCTTCCCCGCGCATGACGCTCTCGACTTCGATTCCAAGCTCACGCATCACTTGTTGGTGGCGCGGGCCAACCCAAGTGAGCCTCGGCCCGTGGGCGGACTCGAGCCATACGTCGATCGATCCCTCGGCACCAGCGACGAACACCTGAAGCTCGGAGTGCGAGCCAAACAAGTCGCGCCACAGCTCCAAGGCCGCTTCGAGTGGGCGGTCGCCCGGCCGCGGAAGCAGGAACTGCAGGGCAGATTCCGCTTCTGCTGTGCCCGGCATGCGGTCCCGAGCAGCCGCAAGCAGGGCGGCGCGACCGTGTTCCTGGAAGGCTCCGCCTTCGGCGCCATGCAGTCGACATGGATTGCCTTGGGCGTCGAGCAACCAGAGCTCGCGATCGGCCGGTGTTTCCAGTGCTGGATCCAGCACCAAACACGCTTGCCAATGCTCGCCGCGTTGACGCGCTTCGAACAGCAACCACAGCACACGATTGAAATCGCGTAGCCGCCCCCCCGCCAGAGCCGGCGCCAGGCGCAGCCCCAAACGCTTCGGGGCAGCGTCGACCGGCGGAACTTCGTTCATGTTGGCTACGAAGCGCTACCTGATTGTTGAGCGGCGCGCAGAGCCTCGACCATCTCGTCGACGGCGAGAGCCGTCCGAGCTTGCCAATGCGGAAGTCTCTGCAAGTCTTTGCGTTCGTGCGCCCAAAGCACACCACGACTTGAGTTCACGACCGCACCGTGCCCCAGCGAATCAAAGGCGAACTCGAGGCCATCGGCGCCGCCACCTTGGAAACCAAAGCCAGGCAGCAGCAAGGGAACTTTTGGCATCAGCTTGCGGAAGTGAGCGAGTTCGTCGGGCCGCGTCGCACCGACAACCGCGCCAATGCTTGACCAGTTTGTATGCGGAACCATTTCGCCCCAGCGCACCACCGCTTCGGCCACGCGGTCGGCAAGCGGCGGAGAGCCGTGATCTTGGAACAAGCCTGCACCGGGATTCGAAGTCTTGACCAAGACGAACAAGCCAGCTTGGTAATCGGCCGCTGCTTTCACAAAAGGCTCGCACGCGTCTTCTCCTAAGTAGGGATTGATTGTTAAGGCGTCACTGGCCGGATAGACCTCGCCGGAAAGAAAAGCCTGTGCGTAAGCAGTCGAGGTGGAGCCGATGTCACCGCGCTTAGCGTCCATGACAACCAAGATGCCGCGCTCGCGTGCGCTTTGCACCGCGTCGGCCAATGCGGCGAAGCCGGCAGCGCCCAGCGATTCGAAAAAGGCCGCTTGCGGTTTCACGACGGCAACTTTGCCGACCAAGACATCAAGCAACTCGCGGTGGTAATCGATCAGCGCTTGAGCAGCTTCCGAAGGACCAGCTTGTGCGCGCGCCGCAAAGGGCTCGGGCAAATGATCCAAGCGCGGGTCGAGCCCGACCATGGCGGGGTTGCCGACGCGATCGATCGCGGTGAAAAGTCGTGAGGCGAAGTCGTGGGACATCGGTGCTTGCTTAAGGATCCATGCGCAGAGCGTCTTCTGCTTCTGGCGCAGCGCGCGCTTTCTTCCCTTCAAAGCGCGCAATGGTTTCGGGGGTTAAAGGCGCGCGCTCGCCGTCCGGCATCAAGAGGCCGCCGGAGATCACGGTGCGCAAGGCTTCATCAACGGTCAACGGAAGATCAATGATCTCGCCAGCGGGCACGAAGATCGTATAGCCCGTGACCGGCATCGGCGAGGACGGGATGAAAATCGTCAAGTGTTCGTGGCCGGCGAACTCATTAATCGTTTTCGAGCTGCTCCCAGTCAAGAAACCGATCGAATAGATCCCGGGTCGCGGATACTCCACAGCAACCACGCCGCGAAACTCGATCTTGCGCTCTTCCCCGAAGAAGAAGTCGCTGATCTGTTTGATGTGGGGATAGATCGCGCTGACGACCGGCAACCGCACCAACACCCGCTCCAGGACTCCGTACAGGCGCCGGCCAATGAAGCCCGAGAACCAAAAGCCGACCAAGAAGATCGCGGTGAGCAAAACCGCGACCGACAAGACCACGGCAAGCGTGCGCGAAAGCGGCTCGAAACCGAGCGCGGAAACGATGCGGTCAACGCCGGCGATGACATGACCGATCAAACGCTCCGAGAGCTGCTGCCATAGCCAAATCAACAGCGCGGCCGTCAGCGCGATCGGCAGAAGCAGGCCAACCCCGCGCAGGAAAGTGCGGACGACGGGGTGTTTGGAACTGAGTGCCATGCTTGCCCGAAGGCGCTCAGATTATACCGGTTCGCCGGGCAACAACCGAGTCAGCACACTGTCCAAAAGCAGTGCACCTTGGGTGGTCGTGCGCAGGCGCGCAGCATCCCATTCGACCCAGCCGCGCTCGCGCAACTCGTGCAATTCTCGACCATAGGCTTCCAGTGGATCGAGCCCGCAAGCCTTGCGCACACGCTCGCGGTTGACGCCTTCCTTGACGAGTCGCAGGCCCATCATCAAGCTGTCGAACAGGATGGTATGCGGACTCGGTCGCTCGGATTCGCCGACCGGATCGCGGCCGGCTTGGATCGCCGCTTGGTAGGCCTCGGGTCGCTCGAGGTTCTTGCGCCGTTCGCCCGCATACCAACCGGCAGCACCGGCGCCGATCCCGACATAAGCCAGATTGCGCCACGCCGCCAAGTTGTGCAGGCAGACTTCTCCGGCGCGTCCGAAGTTCGATGTCTCGTAACGCGCGTATCCGTGCTCCGCCAAGGTCTGACCTGTCTGCAAGTAGAGCGACTCGCAGAGGTCCGCGTCTTCGGCTTGCCAGCGCCCGACATCACGCAACCGAGTTAGGGCCGTACCTGGTTCGTAACTCAACTCGTAGCACGAGACATGACCGGGCTGGGTCGCGAGAACTTGTAAGAGGTCGCGCTGCCAAGACTCCGGGTCTTGACCAGGAAAGGCAAAGATCAGGTCGGCACTAAAGCGCGGAAAGATCTCGCGTGCGCGCGCGAGTGCCTCAAGCGCTTGGGCACCGGAGTGCACGCGGTCATAAGCCTGCAAGACTTCGGGGCGCAAGGACTGCACGCCGACCGAAGCGCGCTGGACCCCCCCATCACGAGCAGCCTGCGCGCGCGGCTCATCAAAGGACTCGGGGTTGGCTTCGATCGTGACTTCGATTGCGCTGTCGCGAAAGCCAGTGATTGCGTGCAGCTCATCGAGCAAATGACGGAGCAGATCGGCCGGCAGAAAAGTCGGCGTGCCGCCGCCAAGGAAGACGGTTTGTGGGCGCAGCTTGAGTGCGCGTTGGCGCGCTTCTTGAAGCAACGCCTCGACATAGGCTTCAAGATCTTGCCCCGTCCAGGCGTAAGAATTGAAGTCGCAGTAGCGACACTTCGAAACGCAAAACGGAAGGTGAACGTATAGGCTGACGCCGTCGTCTTGTAACGACGCGTCAGGCTCCCTTACGACGGCGTGACTTGGCGTCCCCGCTTGCCCGTGGCTTCGGTTCGGCTCGCTTGCGGATGTCTCGCACAGTTGCTTCGGGAAGGATCTGCTCGGCAGGGATTCCTTCGACGACATAGGCATGCAGTTTACGCAAGGTATTGCTCTCCATCTGACGAACTCGCTCGCGCGAGATTCCAAGAGCTTTGGCAATCTTCTCGAGCGTCGCCGGAGCTTCCTGATCGATTCCGTAGCGCATCTTGAGCACGGTCGCTTCGCGCGGGTCAATCAACTCCAAGATCTCGTGCATGGTTTGCATTGCATCGCTGCGCAGCACGATCTCATCCGGAGCCAAACGATGTGCGTTGTCGTTGTACTCCGCTTCTGCGCGGTGCACGACGGCATCATCGCCCAAGTCGGTCGTGCCTTGATTGGTATTGAGCGTTTGCTCAATCACTCGGCGGTTCTTCGCGGACAGACCAAGATGCTTGGCGATCTCTTCGGTACTTGGTTGACGGCCCAAGCTCTGCCCCAACGCGGTCGAGGCTCGCCCCCACTTGGTCAGGATCTCCACCATGTAGGAAGGAATGCGCACCGTCTTCACGGTATTGATCAAACCACGACGAATTGTCTGCTGAATCCACCAAGTCGCATAGGTCGAAAAGCGAAACCCGGCTTCGGGATCAAACTTCTCAATCGCTTTCATCAGACCAATGTTTCCTTCTGCGATCAGGTCTTGCAGCAGGAGGCCACGATTACGAAAGCGCTTGGCGACCGAGACCACCAAACGCAGGTTGGCACGGATCATGTGCTCTCGTGCGGCTTCGTCTCCTTTTTGCACGCGGCGACCGAGAGCGACTTCTTCCTCAGCTTTCAGCAAAGGGACTTCGTCGATCTCGCGCAGGTAGGTCTCGAGACAGCGTTCGGAGGCCATGAATGTTTTCCAGGGGGATGTGGCGATTCGCCAGATGCAGATTCCTTTCGGACGGATCCCGCGGGAACCTGTAACACCACGCCGCGGATAAGCTTGGGCATGGTCGAGACACCCCCCTCTCCCTGGGCGGAACGCCGCCCGGTCAAGCAAACGGTGTCGGTTGAGGACTTCCGTCGCGACTTTGCGAAACAAGCCCATGAACTAGGGCAGCTCGCAAATGGACTGACCGAGTCCTCCGTCGAGGAATGGACGCAGCGCCAGTTGGTGCAGCTCCATCGCAGCGCCACCGAGGTCGAGACCGTTCTCGATGACCATGGCGCCAAGCGCAACAGTGTCTTCTTCCGCCCGCGCGAAGTCGTGGCCATCGTGCGCTGGCTTGCAGCAGGCCTCTCGAGCCTAGTCCATGTTTATGGGCGCTTACCGAGCTACCAACTTGCGGACCGTGAATGGACCGAACGGGAGTTTGCGCCGCAAGTCCGCATTGCCGCGCTACGGCTTGGAAATGTCCTTCAAGGGGCGCTGCAAGGGATGCGTAGAGAATGGCTTAGAGCGGAAGTGGCTTGGCCAGAAACAGCGCTACGCGTCGATACGCTCGGTCCTTTGGCGGGCTTGATTCAACTGCCGAACGACCGTCTCGAGCAAGAAGATGTGGGCGAAGAGCAAGACGGGCCGCAGGGCCCCCGCCTCGCCAACCGCTTTCTGACTTTGACCCGCAGCTGGTCCAGTGAAGCCGGACACGCGATCTATGACTTGGCCGAGTTGCGTGCGTTCATGGCCAACTACTGCACCGAAGAGATTGCCCGTCGTTACGAGGCGCGCGTGCACAACCTACAGTCGAGTTATGACACGCGGATTGCCGGCACGGCGGAAGAAGAGCGCAATCCCGAGCTGGGCGTGCTGCGCGGCACTGCGAGCCAGGTCCTCCACCTCTTAGAGACGGTGACCTGTTTGACCCATCTCTACGAAAGGCACGACATTTATGAACGCGCCGGCGAAAGCAGAGCGCTGTTTGATGAGTTCGTTCCCGAAGAGACTCTGCTCAAGACGATCGTCAATGACGGTGTGGTTGCGGCCTACGCCTGCCTGAAACGGGCGCAGCCAGTGGCCGAGGCAATCCTGAAGCAGTTGTCTGTCAGCTCGGAGTTGGTACTCGAGCTACCCGAAGGAGTGGTCATGCACGCGCGGCCGCTTTCCTTGATTGTCGGAATTGTGCAGAAGCATGGCACCCCGGTCGAGCTTGAAGTCGCGGGCCAGAAATGCACCGCAGCCAGCATGATGTCGATGCTTGTACTAGTTGGAACCCATTCCGATGAAAAGGTTTACAGGTTTCATGGAGACCCTCGCCCACTCGCAGACTTGGCCCTGCTGTTCGAGCACCGACTGGGCGAAGAAGGCTGCCAAGCTTTCCCAGACGAAATCGCCTACTTGCGGCCTTAGGCCTCGCTAGATGCCGTGCTGCAGGCGATCGCCCAGGATCGCGGGCAACTTTGCGCGCCGAATCAGACGCTGCTCTGCGGCGATGTTGTAGGGCGTGCGCAAAAGTTGCACGCGGCCGGTCTGCAGGCTGTAAATCAGGGCCGGCGCGGTCGGGATTTCATCGCGCGGCTGGCCTGGGCTGCCTACATTGACGACTGCGCGCTGGCCCTTGCCCAAATGCCAATCCACCTGGAAGTGCCACTCCAGCTCCGTCTTGCCCGGCCTTTGAATGAAGTTCATCGGGACATGAGTGTGCCCGACGAAGCAGATCGGCGAATCAAAGTCCGCCAGCGTCGCGAGCGCAGTCGGGAAAGACTGTAAGTACTCGAAATCTTCAGGGTGTGGGAGCGCGCCATGAACGAGGCAAAAGTGCTCGGTGTCGATGCGCAACGGCAAGGCTTCGAGGTAGGCCTGTGCATCCGGCGTGATCCGGCTGCGCGTCCATTCAAGCGCGGCCCGAGCATAGGGGTTGAAAGACTCCTCCGAGATCTTGCCCAGCAGGGCCCAGTCATGGTTGCCAGCCACCGCCGTGACCTTTTTTTCGATGAGGAGTTCAATGACCTCATTGGGGCGCGCTCCGTAGCCCACAACGTCCCCCACGCAGTAGATTGCATCAACCTCTTCCAGCTCGAACAGGGCAAGCACCGCCTCAAGGGCGGAAAGGTTCGAGTGGAGGTCTCCGAGAATGCCGACTTTGCGCATGAGAAGGATAGTTGGAACGACCGAGCCTGAGGGTTACGCTGGGGGGACCGCATCGTAGGAGAAACCGATGGCCACGACTAGGAAGCTCGGGAAGGGACTTGGATCTCTTCTCACAAATACCCACGCAGCAGAGAATCAGGACGCTGGTGGCCCCCTATGGGTGGCCATCGAAGAGTTGGTGGCGAACAGCCAGCAACCGCGCCTTCACCTTGATCGCGGCATTGAAGCGCTTTCCGAGTCGCTCCGGCGCCACGGCATGATGCAGCCCATTGTCGTGACTCGACAAGAGGATGGGAAGTTTCAGATCCTTGCGGGCGAACGTCGATGGCGGGCTTCCCAGCTGGCCGGGCTCAAGAAGGTGCCCATCTTGGTTCGTGAGGGCCTGCGAGGGGATGCGGAGCGACTTGAGCTGGCGTTGATCGAGAATGTTCAGCGCGAAGATCTGGATCCCATTGAGCGAGCCCAAGCCTGCAAGCGCCTGATCGCGGAATATGGGTTGTCGCAAGAGCAGGTCTCCGAGCGGCTGGGCTACGAAAGGTCGACCGTAGCGAACCTCGTACGCCTGCTTGACTTGCCGGAGAGTCTGCAAGACGCTGTTTCACGTGAAACAATCAGCGCGGGGCACGCCCGAGCGCTCCTGCGCTTGAATGGGACTCCTGAACAGGGCCAAGTCTTCGAGTCTGTGGTCAAGGACGGCCTTTCTGTGCGTGCCGCCGAGGCCCTGTGCAAGCAAGCGGCGGAATCGGGGGTGAGCCCCCGCCACCAGGCGCGGCCAAGAAAGCCGTCCTGGGTGCTTGATTTGCAGGAAAAACTCGCTCGTCGAACCGGGGGCGCCGTGGAGATCAAGCTGAAGAAGGGCAAGGGCGGCAAGCTAACCCTGCATTTTGGTAGCTTGGACCACCTCGATCAGCTCTCGCAACTTTTTGGGCTGACGAGCGAGTCCGAAGAGCTGCTCGACGGCTAGGCGAGGGAAGTCGAAACGAAAGCGGGGGGCGTGTCTGACGACGCGCCCCCCCGCTTTGTTCTTGCCGAGATCTACTCGGTCACTCTTTCGATCGTCAGTGTCATTTCCTTCGCAAAGGAAAGTGAATCTTCTGTGCTGCGCTCAAGCGCGCCAATCTCGTCGAGTTGATCCTGGCCTTCGATGATCTTGCCGATGACCGTCGTTACTCCATCCTGGCCAAACAGGTCGCGGCCAAGGAACTGCAAGCGCGTCAGGCTCTGGTCGCCCGGATCGCCGCCACTTTCAAGCATGGTGCAAAGCGTGCCTGTACCATGGAAAGCGCCCCAAACTTTTTCTACAGTGAGGTTTGTGGCGTCTTCTTCGGCTGGAATCTGGTCGATCTGGAAGCCATTCTGCGGCGAGGGGACCAGTTTGGCCTCGGCGAAGGCTCCGGTGTCGATGAGGCCGAGGAGCCACGCGCTCGCGACCGGGGCCTCGTCTTCATAGAGCTGGTAGACCATCGCGTAGATCTTGCCGTCGGCATCAGTCAAGCTGACGCGAACCTTGCTTCCGGTCGGCTCAAGCGGCGTGGCCTTCAGTTGGGAAATCGCTTTCAGTCCCTTCACTCGGCTCGCGACAGCGCTGACGACATCGACGGAAGTGCCTGCGTTCAAGACCTTTGCGCCAGTTGCGTCTTCCGGGAGCGCGGCTAGGCGGTTCTCGAGGAGGGCCAGGGTCGCATCGTCTTTCGACATTTGAGCTGCCCAAGTGACCGCGTAGGAGAGTGCCCAGGGATAAACCCGGTCGTCGCTTTCCACGGCGGCGAGTGCGGCGTTCAGATCGTCCTCGGTGTCGGCAGTCATCAACGCCTGCTGAAAGTCGCTGTAACGCTGCCAGGAAGCCTGTTTTCCAGCGGCTGCCGCACGAGGGAGGTACCACATCACGGCGCCGCCACCCAATAGGAGAGCTGCGAGGAACAGCAAAGAACGCGAGTTCGTTTGCAGCCAGCCGTTGGTTTCTTCTTGAAGAGTGTTCATCCGTCTACAGATGGGCCAGCCGGGCACATGTGCACACCGGCGGGCGGCGAATTATGGCCTCTGCCTGCCGATCTGCCTAGGGAACGCGGCAAAGTCCTCGGAGAAACCCTGCAAGATCCCTTTTCGACGCGTACAGGAGCGGCATGTCGGGTATGAATCCGACCGATGAAGCGTTCCTGAACGTTCGTGCTTCCACTCCCTAGAATGCTCGGCCGGTCCTGGACCGAGACCCACCCTAAGCCATGATTCTCCGTAGCCTCACCGCACTACTCTTCTTGCCAAGCTTTGCTGTGGCTCAGCAAGAAAGCGACCTCGCCGACAGTTTGCCGGCGAACACCTTGTTGTATTTCGAGATCCCGAATGTCCCCGCTCTGCGTGACGGATTGCAATCCGGCGCGATGGGGCGCATTTGGCAAGATGAAGAGGTCCAAGGCTTCCTGGGTGGTTTGGTCCAAGAGGGGATGGGGCAGTACTCCCAATCCATGGAGATGATGGCCGAGCAGGGAATGCCGGTTCAGTTCATGTCCTGGGACGCGATGCATCGCATCGAACTTGGCTTTTCGATCGACGGCTCTGGTCTTCCTGAAGCGCCGAGCATGATGATCGCGATGCAGATCACCTTTGCCGACGGTCTCGCTGAGCAAGCGTTCCAACTGATTAGTGGGGTCCTTTCAAGCGAAGCGCCGGTCGACATCTCGACAGGAGAGAACGGCTCGATCATGAAGATGGCTGCTCAAGAAGCTGGCCAACCAGCGATTGAGTTGGTGCGCACCGGAAACCGTTTGCGCTTTACTGCGTCCAATACAGGTACCGCAAGTACAAGCCTCGCAGCCTCCGCATCCTTCCAGCGCGCGCGCGCCGAAGTTCTGAAGCCGGGTATGGCTTGTTTTGGTTACTACAACCCACGAGTGGGGGTTGAGATGCAACGCTCCTTCCTGAACTTCGGCAATGGCGATGCACAAGTGGAGTCGATGGCCGAGGCCATGTCGGCATTCGCGGAAAGCGCGGTCGGCAACGCCGAAGCGGTTGCCTTTAGCTCGGGCTGGAAAGATGGCATGTCGGTTGGCGCAACCTTCGTCGACTTTGGTGGCAAGCCAGCGGGTTGGGCTTACGCAGCGGCCCCGGCGGATCGCGCGATGGTGCAATACGTTCCAGCGGACGCAACCAACTTCTCGATCGCTAGCATGGGAGGCTCGGAAGGCGTCAGTGAGTTTCTGACTAGCTTTGATGGAGTCCTTGCGGACGACGCCATGGCGAAGAACGTGGCGATCTGGGCGGAAGCCGAGCCGATTAGTCACTCCTGGTTCGTTGGCGAAAACCGTCCGTTGCTCGACGCAGCCTTGAATGGCTTTGGCGAGCGCGTGCTTTCGTACTCTTCGCCAACTCGTGGCAGCCGCACTCTGATCGAACTGTCTGACCCTGCCGCGATTCAGGCTGCCGCAACGCCGCTTGTCAAAACGATCGCGCAGTTGCTCGACTCGGTTGACGGAATGCCGGTAGCCTTGCGCGCCAAGCGCGAGTCACCGCGCGCCAATCCACAAACGACGGTACCGGTTTACTACCTGCGCTTGAAGCCGGAAGCGCTTCCGCCGGAGTTCGCGCAAGTGTCGATGTTCATCGGCAACATTGAGCCAGCTTTTGCGATCAGCCCAGACGGCTGGTTGGTCATGAGCATGAACCGCTCGGATGTCCGCGCCATCGTGCGCTCGGGCCTGAAGCCAGAAACCGCCAACATCAGCAGCAACGGGGAAGCAAAGAGTTTCTTGGATCGCGCGCCAGATTCGGCGATCAGCCTGGCTTGGTCGGATCCTCGCCCTTCGGTCACTGCCACGATGGGCATGGTGCAAGCAGCGACCGGTTTGATCGGCATGCAGATGGATCCGAGCATGTTGCCGGTCGACTTGACCAAGATGCCTTCCGCGAATGCGTTCAACCGCCACTTGCGTCCATCCGAGTCCTTTACCTGGCGCGATGAAGACGGCATGAAGAGCTGGTCGAGCGGCAGCTTTGGTATGGGAGACTTCTTCGGCACCTTGGGCTACGCATTGCCCACCGCAGCCATGTCGATGATGTTATTCACTCCAACGATGCGCGAAGTCGGAGCGATGGAAATGGCCGCGGTTCCTTCGGTTGTTCAGGTAGATAGCGATCCACTTTCACGCACGCACGCCGAACTCGCGCGTCTTCAGACCGGCATCATCATCTACCAAATCTTGAACGACGAGTACCCGGCCAGCTTGGCCCAGCTGCTCGAATCAAGTGAGGATGGCCAGCCGTACATCGATGCACCGCAGGCTGGTCTCCGGAATGATGGCTGGGGCAACGGCTTCATCTACCATCCGACCGGCAACGAGTTTAAGCTCTACTCCGTCGGGCCCAACGGGCAAGACGAAGGCGGCCAGGGCGACGACGTCACGGTCGAAGGCTAACGCCGGCCGCCGCTCAACGCGGTGGATCAACGCAAACGCTCCTCGAAAAGGACCAAGCGCTTCTTAGCCTGGCTGGCTGGAACGCTTGGTCCTTGGCTTATTCGTGGCCTGCATGTCACTTGGCGTGTGCGCCGCGTCGGCGTTGAGCATTTCGAATCACGTGGCAAGAAAGGGCAGCGCGGCGTCTATGCCATGTGGCATCAGAACGTGCCAGCTGGAAGCTCGGTCCACCGAGACAAAAACCTTTCTGTCTTGGTCTCGAGCCATCGCGATGGCGAGATCATCGCGCGCACGATTCGCCGTATGGGCTATGGAGTGGTGCGTGGCTCCTCGTCGCGGGGCGGCGTGCGCGCCATGCGGCAAATGCTTCGGCAAATGAACTCTGACCAGGGCTTGGTTTTCACGCCTGATGGTCCACGCGGTCCGCGACATAGCGTTGCCGTGGGGGCGATCTACCTTGCTGCGGTCACGGGCCGCCCCTTGATTGCGACGGGCTTTGCGGCAAAGCGCGCCTGGAAGCTAAGCTCCTGGGATCGCATGGAGTTTCCAAAGTTGTTCACTCAAGTGGTGGTGGCGTACTCTCCACCAATCCTGGTCGAACGCGCTGTGGTGCGCGACCCCGAAGCGCTCGAGGAAGTACGCCAGCGATTTGGCGCAGCCTTGCACGCAGCCGAAGAACGCGCCGACCGCGAGTTGGCCATCCCATCCGCATGACGCAACGCACCGAAGTTTTCCGATTCCCGGCCGCGCGAGCCGAGGAGCTTCGTCGTGCCTTGGCCGAGGCTGGATTCGAAGAGCGCAGTCTTGCGCACGCGTTCTTTCAAGCCCGCGGCGAAGGCGTCATCGCAAGCTTGTATCGAAGTGGCAAGTTGGTTGTGCAAGGCAAGGGTGTCGACGGATTTGCTGCACGTTTTCTCGACGGAGCGATGCCCACGCCGGGCAAGGAAAAGAAGCAGCCGAGCGAGGCTTCCGCAGCCGGCTTGCAGGCTCTTGCACCGAATCGGATGGGCAGCGACGAGGCGGGGAAAGGCGACAGTTTCGGTGGGCTTACCGTGGCCGCAGTGGCGCTCCCCGAGGATCGCGTGGGGGAACTCGAGCAGGCGGGCGTGACCGATTCGAAAGCCGTCGCCGATCAACGCATTCGCGTTCTCGCGCCGTGGATTCGTGACAACTTCGCATGCGTGGAACGCGTGCTCAGCCCCAGCGCGTACAACCTTGCGCACCGCGAGGCGGGGGGCAATGTGAACACCCTGCTCACCCGCCTGCATATCGAAGTGTTGAGCGAGTTGCATGCGTCGACGGGATATAGCGCTGCCGTGGTGGATCGATTCAGCCCACGGGAACCGGTGCGCACGGGCCTCAAGGCAGTTGTCCCGGAACTGGTCGTCGTGGAAATGCCACGAGCAGAGGCCGTCGCAGCGGTGGCAGCCGCGTCGGTGCTCGCACGCGAGGCCTTCTTGGTTCAAATGGAAGCACTGGCGGAACAATGGGCTTGCCGCATCCCTTTGGGGAGTGGCGCACCCGTGCCGCCCGCCTTACGCGGATTCCTAAAGCTGCACGGGCGCGAGCAACTCAACCAAGTTGTCAAAATGCACTTTGCCAACGTCAAACGCATCACCGAGGAGCTGCCATGGAATTGAGTTTTCACGGCGCCGCACATGGCGTCACGGGAAGTTGCCACCGCATTCGATCCGGGGGCTACACCGTGCTTTTGGATTGCGGCCTGTTCCAAGGCCGTCGCAAGTTGACGCGCGAGTTGAATCAAACTCTTGGCTTTGAAGCGCACGAAGTCGATGCGGTGGTGCAGTCGCACGCGCACATCGATCATTCCGGTCGCCTTCCGGTTTTGGTGCGGCTCGGTTTTGAAGGCAAGATTCACGCGACTCAGGCAACTCGCGAACTTTGCGAGTTGCTCTTAGCCGACTGCGCGCACATCCTCGACAAGGATGCGCAGTACGTGAATAAGCAACACTTGCGCGACTACGAGAAGATGCGTCGCGCAGGCAAAGGTGGAAAGCGCGGGCTTGAGAAGCCCGAGCTCGTCGAGGCCTTGTACTCCAAGGAAGATGTTGACCGTACGATGCGGCGATTCCGAGGCCACGATTACGAAGAGTGGTTCGAGGCGACGCCGAATATGCGCTTCCGCTTTCATGATGCGGGGCACATCTTGGGTAGCGCCTGGGTCGAGGCGGAGATCTCCGAGCCTTCGAAGACTTGGCGACTGGTCTTTACCGGAGATTATGGGCGCAGCGGATTGCCACTGCTGCGCAATCCCAAGCCTCTTCTGCCGGCCGACATTGTCATCACCGAGAGTACTTACGGGGATCGGCAACACCCGGATTACGTCGACATGAGCAGCGAGTTGCAAGCTGCGGTCGAACGCCTACACGCGCGCGGTCGCGGCAAGCTCTTGATTCCGGCCTTCGCTGTCGGGCGCACCCAAGATGTGCTCTACACGCTGGGGCGCCTGTTTGCTTTGGGTGCGATCCCGCGGCTTCCGGTTTATGTCGATAGCCCGCTTGCGACGGCGGCGACTCGCTTGGTGCGACGCTATGCACACCTCTTCAACGAAGAGGCCTTGAGTGAACTCGAGGCGAGTACCGTCGACGAAGTCCGGCTGTGTCCCGGAGTGCAGTTCTTGGAGTCACCGGAAGAGAGCAAGTCGATGAACTTCCGCGAAGACCCGCTGATCATTCTGAGTGCCTCCGGCATGATGGAGCAGGGGCGTATCCTGCACCACCTCAAGCATGGCCTGCCGCGCAAAGACTGCGAAGTGCTTGCGGTCGGCTTTCAAGCCGAGCACACACTGGGCCGCCGTTTGATTGAGGGCGCCGAAGAGGTTCGTCTGCTTGGCACAACGGTGCCGGTCCGCGCGCGGGTAACCGCGATGCATGGTTTCTCAGCGCACGCCGACCGCGATGATCTACTGGATGCACTGCGGCCGCTCGCTGGGGGCGCTCGCACGCTTTTCCTGGTGCACGGGGAAGACGCCGCGCGGGCCTCCTTGCGTACCGATCTCGAAGCGAGCGGCTTTCGCCAGATCGAAGAACCGATGCCGCAACAGAACTACTCCATCCATTCATGAGCCAGTCCGCCCACGGAAATGCCGAGGAACGCGCCTTCCGTTCGATGGGAATCGCGATCTTGACGATCTCGGATTCGCGCACTCTGGCCGAGGACCGCTCCGGCCAACTCCTGCAAGACGGCTTCGAAGAGGCCGGGCACGCGGTGAAGCATCGTGAGGTCGTGCCCGACGAAGTCGCCGAGATCCAGCGCGCGACGCGGGAGCAACTCGCGCGGCAGGAGGTCGACACAGTCGTCGTGACCGGTGGCACGGGCATGGCCCCGCGCGATGTCACGCCGGAGGCGCTCGAGCCGCTTTTTGAGAAGCCGATCCCGGGCTTCGGCGAGCTGTTTCGCATGCTCTCACTGAAAGAGATCGGGACCGCGATGATGCAATCGCGAGCCTGCGCAGGCCTGGCTGGAGGGAAAGTCGTTTGGGCGCTGCCTGGTTCGACCGGGGCTTGCCGACTTGCGCTGCAAGAAATCCTGCTTCCGCAGCTGGATTCGCGCACCAAGCCTTGCTCTGTCAGCAGTTTGCTTTTCTGTTAAGCGTGCCAACGGAGGCGTCCCAGAATGGGGCGTTTCAAAAACTCGAACTGTGGAAAACCAGTGGAAAGTTCCCCCAGAGGTGGGGAAAACGCCCCTTTGTTTGCCCGAAGCCCTTAATTAGAAAGGACTTAGTCTTCCGAGGGGGGCTCAGACTCGGATTGTTGAGAATCCAATCGCCGTTTCGCCTCTTCGGCCGGCTCTGACGGCTCAGGATCGGCCGATTCGGGCTCTGCCGGAGCTTCCGTGGGCTCGCTTTCGGGCAGGCCGCCACCTGATTCCGGGGCTTCCGTCTCGGCGGGTGCCTCGAGTTGGTCCGGTCCCACCGAGGGATCCAGGTTCTGACGCCAATCGGGCACCGTCGCGGCGGCAGACTTGGCCTCGTTTGCAAAGTCCCGCGCAGTGCGATCGAGGTCCCTGGTTTCGCGCTCGAGGTCGCGGATCGCCTCGTCGATGCCCGAATCGCGGCGAATCTCGTCGAGCGAGCGCTTGGCCTTAAAGAACATCCGGCCCATATCCTTGGCGACATCCGGCAGGCGGCCGCCGAAGAGCAGCAGCCCGAGGATGAGAACCCACAGGAGTTCGGTTCCGCCGATGAAGGCCAGTGGCATGACCCTAGTATTCTAGGCGGCTCGCGAGGTCTGGCGCAGTGGGCTCTTCCAAGAAGCGCTCGACCAGGAAACACGGGATCAGGTTGAT
>JBDQJC010000063.1:0-17882 GCA_040264055.1 Planctomycetota bacterium | reverse complement strand
TTCGACGGCATCGTGTGGTATCGCCGCACGATCGAGATCGGCGAGGACTGGGTGGGCGAAGACCTCCGTATGACCTTGGGCGCGATCGATGACTACGACACCACATGGGTGAATGGGGTCTTGGTCGGCCAAATGCATGAGCAGGGCAATTGGACGACGCCGCGCAACTACGTCATTCCGGCTTCGGCGGTGCCCGATCAAAGCCTGACCATTGCGGTACGAGTGCTCGACACCGGTGGCGGAGGCGGCTTCGCCAGTCCGGCTGATTCGATGACCTTGGAGCCGGTGCAAGGCCGCCAGCAAGCGATTCGCCTCGATGGCGAGTGGCAGATGCGGGTCGGGGCTCCGCTGGCCAAGGTCGGTCAGCCGCCGTCGAAGCCAGCGATGGGGCCCAACATGCCGACCGCGCTGCATAACGGCATGCTGCGCACCATCATTCCTTTCGGCATGCGCGGAGTGATCTGGTATCAGGGCGAAAGCAATCGTGGGCGTGCGTATCAGTACCGTCGTCTTTTCCCAGCGATGATTGCCGATTGGCGCGCTTTATGGGGACGCGGTGATTTCCCGTTCTACTTCGTCCAGATTGCACCCTTCAATTACGGCGGCGACACCGGCCAAGCGGCTGCGCTGCGCGAGGCACAAACGCTTGCGCTGCGCGTTCCAGCAACCGGGATGGCGGTCACGATGGACATTGGCAACCCAGGGAATATCCATCCGACCAATAAGCAGGATGTCGCGGACCGCCTGGCACGTTGGGCTCTGGCGAAGACCTACGGCAAGGATGCTGTGGTTTTCAGCGGACCGCTGCTTGCGGGTTATCGCGTCGAGTCGAACCAGATTCGATTGCACTTCGAGCATGCCGAAGCTGGGCTGAAGACGCGGGACGGCGCGGCCTTGAGCCATTTCACGATTGCGGGAGAAGACCAAGTCTTCCATCCAGCGAAGGCGACGATCGAGAAGCACGACGGCCAATGGACGGTCGTGGTTCAAGCTGAAGCGGTCGCGCAGCCACGCGCGGTGCGTTACGGATGGGGCACTTCGGATGAACCCAATCTGGCGAACCAGGCCGGTCTTCCTGCGCCAAGTTTCCGTACCGATAGCTGGCCAGCATGGCCGGGCGGCCCGGTTCGCTAGCGTGCGAGAAGCAGTTCCGCGCGCACCTAAACTAGGCGCGTGGAACTGCTGCGACGCGGGCATTGGATTTTCGACTTGGACGGGACTCTGACCGAGCCCGTGCATGACTTTGACCGGCTGCGTGCCGAACTCGGGCTGCCGGCGGGCGTGGGCACCCTTGAGGCTCTGCAAGAAGTCTCCGAGCCACGCCGCAGCGAGTTGCTGGATCGTCTCAACGAGATCGGTTGGGAGTATGCCTTGCTCTCGAAGTTGCAGGCCGGAGCGCGCGAGTTCTTGGACGGATTGGTCGACCGCGGCTGCAAGTTAGGCGTCGTGACGCGCAACAACCGTCGCAATCTCGATGAGAGCCTTCGCCTGATTGCCTGCGAGGACTTGTTTCCGCCCGATGTGCGGCTCAGCCGCGATGATCCACCGGCCAAGCCAGCCCCGGACCCTTTGTTGCGGTTGCTCGACGCATGGCAAGCCTCCGCCGAGGACGCGGTGATGGTCGGCGATGCGATTTATGATCTTCAAGCAGGCCGTGCAGCAGGGACCGCGACGCTCTACCTCGACCCAAGCGGCGGCGAGGGCCCGCACGGTGATTGGGCAGACGCGCGCTTTTCGAACTGGTCAGAGCTCCTGCCTCTGCTCGCCGACTAGCTTGCTTGGGTATTTGCTGCAAGCAGCGCTTCGACCTGCGCGCGGTGCGGCAGCGCGGGGATCGCACCAGCGCGCGTGCAAGTTAGCGCTCCGGTCGCCGTTCCGAAGGCGAGAAACTCTGCAGGGTCGTTGCTGAGTAGCGACGCCACCGTCGCAGCCGCACAAAAGGCATCCCCGGCTGCGGTGGTGTCGACGGGCTCGATCGGGAATCCTGCGTGGCGGGTTTCGCGTCGCTTGCCGGTCACATCTTGATCCCAACAGACCGCTCCCTCTTTGCCGAGCGTCACGATCAAGCGCGGGACATCGAGCTGTCCGAGGGTGTCGAACTCGTGTTGGTTGACGATCAGGGTATGCACACAGGCAAGGAACTCGGGCGGCAGGATCGCGGCCGGCGCGGCATTGAGCACCACGGGAACCCCGCAATCAAAAGCGATGCGAGCCGCGGCTTGGTTGACCTCAAACGGAACCTCAAGCTGCAGCAGCAAGGCCTGGGACGAGCGAATGGTCGCGGCGTGCGACGCAATCCAATCCGCGTCCATGGCGTGATTCGCTCCCGATGCGACGACAATTTGATTCTCGCCATCTGGGTTGACCGTAATGACACCGATGCCGGTGTGCTCCCCTGAGCGTATTTCCAGTCCATCGCAATTCATTCCCGCTTCGTCAAATGCCTTGCGCGCGAGCCGACCGCCATCGTCATCGCCCACGCAGCCCAGAATGTTGACCTGGGCGCCGAGGCGAGCGGCCGCCACCGCTTGGTTGGCCCCTTTGCCGCCAGCGAAGACCTCGAAGGGCCCGCCGAGCACCGTTTCTCCCGGGTTGGGAAAGCGCGGAGTCTGAATGACGAGGTCCGAGTTGATGGAACCTAAGACGCAGATGCGTGGGGGATGCGGATTCATGCTTGCTCCTCGGTGCGGTGGATTTGCGCCCAGACTTTGCGCCGGGCATCGAGATCGCGGGCCTGTTTCGCGGCGTCGGGAAGATCGACGATGACGGTTTGGATCTCGTGCGGGCGCAATTGAACGCGCACGGTATGCGGCCCCGTTCGCGCTGCGGCCCGATCGGGACCGTCCGGTTCAGCAAGGTGATTGGTCCGCACGGCTTCGGCGACCGGAATCCCGAACCGCAGCACACCCTCGGAAGCGACGCCATCGAGCTCGACAAGGCGCACCAAATGCGGCGCCGTCATGTGCTTGCCGACCCATTCTGGCAAACCATCTGCTTCGTGCGGCCCCAAACGTCGGAAGGCACTTGCGACAATGTCGCCTTCGACCGTGAGTGCCGAAAACTCGCTCGCGAGAGGGGCGGCCAGGCGAGGGTCACCACCGCCGACCGGGGTTGCCGCACGAGAGACGGCGCCCACCTCGATGAGTTCACCGGCCTCGAGCAACTCCATCGCGATGCGCTTGCGTTGACTCGCTTGCAAGTCACTGCCATCGAGGATCCAAACGCGATGGTCGACGCGTTCGTCTTGGTACTGCTCATCCCAGGGATCATTCACGTTCAGAATCTGACGGAGGCCCTCGCCAGGACGCAGCTGCCAGGCTTGCGCTCCATCGTGAACGAGAAGCAAGCTGCCCCGCTTGGTCTCGATCTGCACATAGCTTTGCGAAGTAAAGGGGAAAGCGACGGTTTCGAACCACTGCTCGGAAGTCATCCAGTCACCGCTCGGGTACTTGCGCAAGCGCTCGGCAGCCGGATCGACTTCGCTTTCGCCAAACGGAAAATCAGCCCGAATCGAAACGATGTCGGGGAGATCGAAATCCAATGCGAGCGCTCCGTTCATGCCAGCGTCCCATTGGCCGGAACGGAGTTGGCACTGCAGGCGGAGTTCGCGGGCCTGCGGGGCATGCCGAAGTGTCCATTTCTGCTGGCCGCGCGCGCAGTGCGGTGAATCGATCTTCTTCGTCTCCGGAATCGAGTCAGGTTGGCAGTGCGCTTCAAACAACAATTCGCGTTGATTCTCCACCTGCACCGTGAGGCGCAGCGGAAACGCGGGAAACTCGGAACGGGTTGTAGCGCGCGCGGTTTCCGGATCAGCCTGCTTGTAGCCACAGCCGGGCACGGATCGGATCACCTGCCGCTTGCCGTCGGCGGGGAGATCTCGAGTCCAAGGCAGAGGATTGAACGCGAGCGAACTGCCATGGCGAGGGTCGAGAGCGAGCCCGACGCGGGCCAAGCTTCTCGCCGTGACTCGCTTGGCCATCGTGGCCGCCTTGGCAAACTGGTCGTGGCCAAGGAAGCCACATAAGCCCTCACATTCATGGTTGTCATGATGCTGCGCAGCGAGTTGCTCGCGCCAGGCTTCTTCAAGTTCCCAGTGGGGGTAGACATCCCAAGAGGGGTACGGACGCCCCAGCATCGCCGTCATGGTGGCAATGGATTCCGCCTTGAGCGTTTCTCGTTCGGTGCCAAGACTTGCGCGAGGATGGGCATCTCCATTCTTGCCCAGCGACATGCCATGCCAAACCTGATCCATGTGGTAAGCCCGCACCGGGGCGTCCGGCCGATCCAGTTCCTCGATCAACTTCGAGAGTGTTCGCGCTTGCAGGTCAAAGCGTGGGTCGGCGGCGAGTTCTTGCATGCGGGGCAGCAAGACTTCGGAACGACACATCCAGTCAGGCGAAGGCATCAACTCAATCCACTGCACCAATGCTGGCTTCGCGAGCGAGTCGAGGAGCGGTGAGGCCAGCATCGGGTCGAAATCCTCAGGCCACTGATGCAGGTTGAGTCCGTTGCGCGGCAGCGTTGGCAGGGTGGTGCCATCCATGCCTTGCCAGCGGATAATTTCGCTTTCCTCGTCGGGGATATCCGGCGTGTGCCAAGTCCATTGGAAGAACAAACACGCTCCGGTGTAGCCGAAGCCGGCCAGGATCTGCGGCAGTTGCGGGAAGAACCAGAACTCCTCTTCCCAGAAGGCGCGCGGCCGCACCCCGAGGTGCTTGCGTACCACCCGGTGACCGAACTCAAACTGACGGAGATTGGATTCGCCTCCTTGGAAGAGGCCATAGGGTTGGCCCCAGGAGCAACCGACCGGTTCGAGCGTTCCGTCGGCGACCGCATCGCGTAGCTTGGCCAACGATTCCGGGCATTCAGCGGCCATCTTTTCGTAGCCAATGCCGTCGAAGTTGACGTTGCCGCGCACCTTGGCCTCGGTACAAAAGCGCAGCATGTCCTCGGTGCACCCTGGAAGCACTTCGTATCCCCACAACCATTGCATGTCTACCCAGTGCATGTGGTTGCCAAAAGTGTAGTAGAGGGGGCGGGGGGGAATCTCCGTCATCGCAGCGTTGCGTATCATGCCCTTTCCCTCATGTCCCGCATCTCCCTCCTTGGCGTGACCTTCGTCGCGCTTCTTCTTTGCGCGGCCCTGCCTGCGCAGCAAGCGCCTGATCGCGATGCGCTGATGAAGCAAGTGCTCCGCGAGGAGAATCAGGTGTCTCCCCAAGTCCTGCGTGACCTTGCGCGACCAGCCGACGAGCAGGCGTTGAAGGACTTGATGCGTGCCTGCAAATTGTTGGATCACCCGCGGCCGCTTTCCAATGCCTATGCGCAATTCACGGTCTTTGCCAACAAGCCGGAACTCGTCGAGTCGGCGGTCGACTTCCTGCACAAGCAAGTTAAAGATCGCAAGGCTGCCTTGGGTCAATCCGCGGTCGCAAGTTTAGGGCGTCTGATGCCCGCTTCCCGCTTGGCACTCTTTGAGATCGCGAGCAAGGAGAAGAATGACACCTTGCGGGCACGGGCACTCGGGCCATTGTTGGATCACCTGGCCAAGCAGCCAACCAAAGCGGGGCTTGAGTTGCTGTTGGATGGTTTCGTCTTGCGGCAAAGCGGGTCGGGCCAAGCGTTTTGCAAGACGCTAGGCGCGTTTCCGTTGACCGACTACCGGCGGATTCTGGAAAAGCGTCTGAATGACCGGAAGTACTCCGCGACGCGCAAGCAACTGATCCTGGCCACTCTCGCGCAACCACCATTTGCCGCTTTGCGCGATTTGGCCGAAGCGCGATTGATGGACGAGAATGAAGGCGTCGCCCGTGCGGCTTTGCAGGCCATGGCGGTTCATGGTGGTGAGTTGAGCGGAGCTTCGTGGAAGAAGCTGAGCACCGCAGACGACCCGGCGCTGCGGCTGGAAGTCATGGTGATGCGTGCTCGCCAAGGCCTGGGTAGTGCATCGGTCGAAAACGACATTGAGTCCTGGGTCGGCTCTCGCGATGCCGTGCGTCGCCAGGCTGCGGCCCGTGCCTTGGCGTTGAGGCCAAGCCCAGAAGCGGTGCAGCATTTAGCCCTTCTGCTGAAGGACAATCAGCTTCCGGTGCGCCTGGAGGCGGCGCGTTCCTTGGGCGCGGTGCGACGCACCGATGCGATTGAAATCCTTATTTCGCAGACCGAGCACTCCTCGCGTTTGACGGCTGATCTGGTGCAACGCACTTTGACCGCATTGACGGATCAAGAGTTTGGTCCAACGGTGTCGACCTGGACGCGTTGGTGGAAGGATCACCAAGCGGAGTTCGCGATGCCGAGCGCGGAGGTCGTCCATGAACGCTTGATTGAACTGCGCCGGCCGGTGGACAAGGAAGAACGTACCGGAGCAAGCTTCTGGGGCTTGCCCATCGTTTCACGACGGGTGGTTTTTGTCCTCGATACCAGCGGCTCGATGCTCGCCAAGTTTGCGATGGCTAGCAAGTACGGTGCGACCGAAGGCACGCGCCTTTCAGCTGCCAAGGCGCAGTTGATTGGCGCTTTGCGCATGCTGCCCGATGGCACCTTGTTCAATATCATCACCTTCGATACGCGGGGGGATCGATGGAAAGATGAGATGTCCGTGCTTGATGACGCGACGCGTGCGGAGTCTCGCAAATGGGTCGAAGGGCTGCGCACTCGCGGTGCAACCAATGTGTTTGATGCACTCGATAAAGCCTTCGCCCTCAAGGATGTCGACACGATCTATCTGCTGTCCGACGGGCAGCCGGTCGGCGGCAAGATCGATGACCCCTTGCTGCTGCGAGATGAGATCAAGGCTTGGAACGCAACACGACGCATTCCGATCCATGCGATTTCCTTGGGCGGCGACGTCGCTTTGTTGCGGCGACTCGCCGAAGACTCCGGCGGAGTCTTCCGTCTCGTCAAGTAGTCCGCTTTCGTTCTACGAGGAAGACTTCAGTTTGGATTCAACCAAGCTGACGATGGCGGTTTCTGCTTCGGCGGCACGCTGTTCGAAGTCGAGCGCTTGCGCCAAGTAAGCGGCGAGTTGCTGCTTGTCTTCCAGGTCAGCCGCGTTGATTCGCACATTCATGCCGGCGCCGCGCACGGCAGTGCGGGCACAAAGCGCGCCGACCGCCGCATCCGAAAGCGATGCCTCCAGGCCTTGCTCGGCCATTTCGGCTGCAACTTGCATCGACTCCAGGGCGACTTCCATCACCCGCAAGGGAACCTCGATGGCGTGACGAGTCGCCGCTTGAAGTGCTTCTTTCTGCGCAACGCGCTCGCTTTCGCTTCCCTGCGGCATGCGCCAGGCTGCGATGATGCCATCGAATGCCGTGGTATCGGCATCGACGAGGCGCACCAGCTCCTCCGAGAGTGCCTTGCCGCGCTCAGCGACCGCACTGAATTCTTCCCACCGCGAGTCCCAACCGCGCTTGTGCGAGGACAAGTTGGCAACCATCGTGCCCAGAGCAGCGCCAAAGGCGCCGACTGCAGCGGCGACCGAACCACCGCCGGGGGCCGGCGATTCACTTGCGGTTTCTTCGGTAAAGCCGCGGATCGACATGCCGGCGAGCCGACCCGTGCCATCGCCTTTGCGCAGCACGTATTCAATGATCTTCTTCTCTGGCTCGAAGGGGGACAGTTCGTCCAGGCCCATGGATCGAACCGCGATCTTGATCAACTCTGATTCGGCGACCCCGGTTGAACGCTCTTGCTTGCGCAAGAAGTAACGGCCGGCATCAAGCATGGCTTGCAGCGGAACTAGTCCTACTAATTCGGAGCCGGTCACCCGCACCCCGCGCGCTTCGGCACGGCGGCAGGTTTCGTCGAAGGCAAGATGAAGCGGGGTGACGTCCATATCGGTCAAGTTCATCGAAACTTGGCAGACGCCGTATTCCTCGATGTACCAACCGATGCCTTTGACCGCCTTCAGGGCACCCGGTTCCCAGACCGGCTGTCCTTGCGCGTCTTTGACGACCGGCCCCGTCAGAGGATCGCCATCGCGCTTGATGCGACCTTTCTCACGCACATCAAACGCGACTGCGTTCGCTCGCCGTGAACTCGTGGTGTTCAGGTTGACGTTGTAGGCAATCAAGAAATTGCGCGCACCGACCGCGGTCGCGCCGGTGCGCGGCTGGAACTCGCACGGGCCAAAGTCGGGCGCCCATTCCGGATCTTTCATGCGATCGGCAAGCGCTTCGTATTCGCCGGCGCGCACGACCGCGAGGTTGCGGCGCTCGGGCTTGGTCGCAGCATGCTCATAAAGGTAGACCGAGAGCCCGGCTTCCTCGCCCAGTCGGCGGCCCAGCTCACGCGCGTAGGCGGCGGTCTCTTCCATCGTGACGCCCGAAATCGGCACCAACGGGCAAACGTCCATGCCACCAAATCGTGGGTGCTCGCCACTGTGTTTGGCCATGTCGATCAAGTCCTTCGAAAGGCGCCCCGCAACGACCGCGGCATCCAGCACGGCTTCTGGCGACCCGGCGAAAGTCACCACCGTGCGGTTGGTGGCTTTTCCTGGATCTACGTCGAGCAACTCGACCCCGTCTATTGCCGCGATTGCGTCACTGATCTGCTGGATGATCCGAGGGTCTCGGCCCTCGGAAAAGTTCGGTACACACTCGAGAATTCGGTCCATGGTCGATGCAAGAAGAATCGGAGCGGAGGGTACCATCTGCCCGCCTCAAACGGCATCGCCATGGCCGACTTCTACCTCACCTTTCGATTCGTGCACCTCGTTGCGGCGGTGCTCTTCTTAGGCAACATCGTGGTCAGCGCGATGTGGAAACTGCAGGCCGATCGTAGCGGAAACCCGGCGATTGCAGCCTTCGCCACCCGACTCGTTGCGCGTACTGACAAGCTGTTTACCGGGCCGGGAGCCTTTGTCGTGCTCATGACGGGTGGCATGCTGCCCACGGCGGGGGGCTACACGTTCGCCGGCCGTGGCTGGATCCACATGGGAGCAACGGCTTTCGTGGTCTCGGCTCTGATTTGGCTGTTCGTGCTCATTCCGATTCAGCGCAAGCAAAGCAAAATGGCGGCCGAGTTCGGGACGGCGACGGAGATCCCTGCTGACTACCTCGCGCTGACCAAGCGCTGGGCCATGTTTGGTGGCATCGCCACCTTATTGCCGTTCATCGGCATGGCGTTGATGGTCTACAAGCCCTTCGTCAGCTAGAGCTGAGGAAGCTCAGCTTCTTCGTCGCGCACCAAGGCAAGCAGCGCCGGGCCATAGACCTCGAGCTTGGCCGGGCCGATGCCGTTGACCATTGCGAGCTCTTCCAGCTCGGTAGGGGCAAGCGCGGCGATTTCCTTCAGGCTGCGGTCGTGGAAGACCGTGTACGCAGGGCGCGCATTGAGCTTGGCGACCTCGGCCCGCCATTGCACCAAGCGGGTATAGAGGTCGGGGTCGAAGCCCTCGGGAATCTCAGCGGGGGCTGCCCCCGATCGCCGTGTGCGATGCCCGGCCCGTGCGCCTTGCGGCCAACGCATGCAGGCGCGATCGCGATCTTGCATGACTTCATTGCCTGCTTCGGTCAAGCCAAGCAGGGGGTACTGCGTGCCGACGGTTTGAATGAGTGCCGCTTCTTCTAGGCAATCGAGCAACTCAAGCACAAACGCCTTGCCCTGCTTTTCTAAGAGCCCAAAGGTGCTGAGCCGATCCAAGCCGGACTTCTTAAGTGCCGCGGATTGCGATCCCGCTAGCATCTCGGCCACCCGGCCGCGTCCGTAGCGTTCATGCGTGCGGGCGACGCCGGCAAGCGCTTTGCGCACCAGCAACTGACGTTCGCTGCTGAGATCCTGATACTCGGCGCGCGTTTCCGCGTCGCAGCGATCACAAGCACCGCAGCCGGACATTAAATCGGCCGCGTCTGGGTCACCAAAGTACTCGAGCACCCCGCGATGGCGGCAAGTCGGGCCGGTGACAAAACGCAACATGCGCGACAGACGACGCAAGGCCAACTGCACATGCGTGCTCTGTTCGCCATCCGGATTGCCTTCGGTGATCAAGAACTCGGCGGTGCGGGCATCTTTCGGACGAGCCAGCAGAATGGCGGCGGCGCCTTGGCCATCGCGGCCAGCGCGGCCAACCTCCTGGTAGTAGGACTCGACCGACGACGGCATCGCGGCGTGAATCAGCAGGCGAATGTCCGGCTTGTCGATGCCCATGCCAAAGGCGTTCGTCGCGACGAGAACGTCGAGCTTGTCGGCAAGGAAGTCTTCCTGCACTTGCGCGCGCAGTTCGGACTCGCAGCCCGCGTGATAGTGAGCGGCGCGAAACCCAGCCGCGCGCAAGGCTTCCGCACTCTCTTCGGTTTGCTTACGCGTCGCGGCGTAAACCAAGGCTGGTCGGCCTTGGCGACGCGTCTCGACGAGTTCACGCAGCTCAAGCTGCCGTTCGTCTTCGGTGCGCACGCGTCGCACTTCCAAGCGTAAGTCCGAGCGACGAAAGCCGCGCACAAACAGCGCCGGGTCATGCATGCCGAGCGCGGTGCCGATTTCTTCGCGCACCTCGGGAGTCGCCGTCGCCGTAAAAGCTGCCAATCGTGGCGGCTGCAAGGTCTGGACAATCTCTCGAATCGCGAGGTAGTCGGGCCGGAAATCGTGGCCCCATTGCGAGACGCAGTGGGCTTCATCCACAGCCAAGAGAGAAAGAGGGATGCGGCCAAGCAGCTCGCGGAAGTCCGCGCGACAAAGCCGTTCTGGGGCGACGTAGAGCAGTTTGAGTTCGCCGGCCAGCAGCGCCGCATAAGTCGCGCGCCGCTCTTCCGGATTGTCGGCGCTGGTCAACTTGCCGGCAGCGATGCCGCGCTCACGCAGACCATCGACCTGATCCTTCATCAGAGCGATGAGAGGCGAGACGATCAGCGCAGTACCGGGTGCCAGAATGGCCGGCAGCTGATAGCAGAGTGACTTGCCCGCTCCGGTCGGCAACACCGCGAGTGTCGGGCGTCCGGCCAGCACGGATTGCACGACCTCCTCTTGGCCTGGCCGAAAGTCGGCATGACCAAAATGTTCCAGGAGTGCTTCGCGAAGGGGGCGCATGAAGGTGAGCCGACCATCCTGACGGCGGGCACAGCGCGAATCCAGTACGCTGCCGACATGGAGCCTGTCTTGCAACGCGCTGTCGAAGATCGCGATGGGCCCGGCCTGCAGCGATTGATCGCCGATGCCTTCGCGGACTATCCTCACTGCTTCCTCGATGTCGAGATGGAAGAGCCCGAGTTGCTGGCTCCGGCGCAGCACTTCTCCAACTTTGTTGTCTTGGAACAAGCAGGACGCATCGTGGGCTCGGTCGGCTGTTCCCGAAGCGGTGCGACTCCTGCCGGGCCAGTCTTTGAGTTGAAGAAGCTGTACTTGCATACCGAGCTGCGCGGACAGGGCTGGGGGCGCAAGCTCGTTGAGTGGGTGGATTCCCAGGCCCGCGCGGCCGGCGGCGTCGCGGTCGAGCTGTGGTCCGACACCCGGTTTGAGACCGCGCATGGGGTTTATGAGCGCATGGGCTACCGGAATACCGGCCAACAGCGTCCGCTGCACGACATTTCCGACTCGGCTGAGTACCACTTTTGGAAGGAGCTCAGCACATGAGTGCAAATCGCACGATTCGCGCTGCTCAGCCGGGCGATGGCGAGCAAATCGTGGGCTTTGTGCGCGCCTTAGCGCGCTACGAGCGCATGGAGGACCAAGTTCGCGCCAGCGCCGCAGACTTTGAGCGAGCGCTGTTTGGGGCGCCGCCGACAGCTGAGGCCCTGCTGGTTTTTGAGGGCGAACAGGCGCTCGGCTTTGCGCTGTACTACCCAGCCATGAGCACCTTCGATGGCTGCCCGCGGCTCTATCTCGAGGATTTGTACGTCGCCCCCGAGGCGCGCGGGCGCGGCCATGGGCGCGCCTTGCTCGCTCGCTTGGCCGGAATCGCCGTTGCGCGGGGTTGGCGTCGCATGGAATGGTCGGTGCTTGACTGGAACGAAGCGGCGATTGCTTTCTACGAAGGACTCGATGCCGAGCTGGATCGGCAGTGGCTGCGTACGGTGCTCGCTGACGAGGCGCTGCGGAAGCTCGCGGATGCGGGCGAGCCGCAGGCGTAGAATCCGCCCGTTATGTTCGAGCCCGTTAGCCGCGCGTACCTAGACGGCCCCGATGCCTTTGAGCGCGAGATCCTTGGCGAATGGAACGCCGAGGACCACCTCGCATGCACGCTCGAAGCGCGCCGGGACGCTGAGCCCTTCGTGTTCTACGAAGGCCCGCCGACCGCGAATGGCAAGCCGGGCATCCACCACGTTTTTGCGCGCACGCTCAAGGATTCGGTGTGTCGATTTTGGACGATGCGCGGCCGGCGAGTCTTGCGCAAGGCGGGCTGGGATACCCACGGCCTGCCGGTCGAGCTGGAGGTCGAAAAACAACTCGGGATCTCGGGCAAGCCCGACATCGAAAAGCACGGGATTGCAGCCTTCAACGAAGCCTGTCGGAATTCCGTATTTTCGTACAAGGGCCTCTGGGAAGAGCTTTCGCAACGATCGGGCTACCTGCTCGACTATGAGCATCCCTATGTCACTTATGACAAGAACTACATCGAATCGGTGTGGTTTCTGTTGTCGCGCTTTGCCAAAAATGAACTGCTTTACCGCGGCTCAAAGGTGCTGCCTTGGTGCGGGCGCTGTGGCACTGGCTTGTCCAGCCACGAGGTCGGGCAAGGCTATCGGGACATCGACGACCCTTCGGTCTGGATCAGCTTCCCGCTGATCGACGCGCCAGGCGATGCCGCGGGTGCTGCCTTGGTCGGCTGGACCACGACCCCTTGGACGCTGCCATCCAATATGGCTGCCTGCGTGCACCCCGACTTTGAGTACGCGATTGTCGAGGCGCAAGGCGGACGGTTCATCCTGCTCGAATCCAAGGCGCTTGAGGTTTTTGGCGAGGGCAATTTTGAGCTGGTCGGCTCGGTTTCCGGCAAGGACTTGAACGGACTGTCCTACCTTCCGCTTTTCCCGGAGGTTGAGGGTCGCGTGGTTCTCGAGGGCGACCGACGCCA
Source organism: Planctomycetota bacterium (assembly GCA_040264055.1). GTDB lineage: Bacteria > Planctomycetota > UBA1135 > UBA1135 > UBA1135. The sequence goes on along the minus strand of JBDQJC010000063.1, from coordinate 4,873 downwards.
CGTGGTACTGGTCGATGACTTTGTCAGCGCAGAGGACGGCACCGGCGTCGTGCACCTCGCTCCCTACGGGGCCGATGACTTCCGCCTGGCCCAACGCGAGGGGGTCCAGGCCACCTTGGCGGTCGGGCAAGAAGCGCGGCTTCTCGTCGAGATTTGCGGTGTACCGGCCGGCACCTTCTTCCGCGATGCCAACAAGCCGTTGGGCGATTCGCTCAAGGAAAGGGGACGGCTCGTCAAGCGTCAGCAGTATCGCCACAGCTACCCGCATTGCTGGCGTTGCGACACGCCATTGATCTACTTCCCATCGCCGGCCTGGTTCTTGCGGACCACGGCATACAAGGATCGCATGGTTGACGAAAACGGCCGCATCGCCTGGGCGCCGCCGGAAATCGGCGCGGGTCGATTTGGCGAGTGGCTCGACAACAACATTGATTGGGCACTTTCGCGCGACCGCTATTGGGGCACGCCGCTGCCGGTTTGGATCAATGAAGACGATCCCGAGGACTGGATCTGCGTCGGCAGCTTTGCCGAATTGGCCGAACTCGCGGGGGGCCTTCCCGAAGGCTTCGACCCGCACCGTCCGGTGGTCGACGCGATCCATTTCCCAACGCCGACCCCAGGCAAGTCGGGCATGATGCGCCGCACCCACGCGGTCATCGACTGCTGGTTTGATAGTGGCGCTATGCCGTATGCGCAGTATCACTGGCCGTTCGAAAACCGTGAACTGGTCGCCGAGCAGTTCCCGGCCGACTTCATCTGCGAGGGCTTGGATCAGACGCGCGGTTGGTTCTATACCCTGCACGCGATTTCGACCTTCCTGACCTGTGTCGATGAGGATTTGTGGAAGAGTGGCGAGCTCGCAGGGGAGCCTTTGCCACGCTTGCGCGCCGGAAGCGCCTACAAGTCGTGCATGGTCAACGGCCTGTTGCTCGACAAAGATGGGCAGAAGATGTCCAAGCGATTGGGGAATACCGTCGATCCGCTCGAGGCGATTGCGAGCCACGGCGTCGATTCGATTCGCTGGAGCCTGCTCAGCGGGGGAGCGACGCACCTCAACCGACGCTATGACGATCGGGTGATTTCCGAGGTCCGACGCCGCGTGTTGGGCACGGTCACGGCGAGCTATGACTTCTTGGCTTTGTACGCCCGTACCGAGGCCTGGGATCCGCAAGCGGCACGCCCCGCGCGAGCCGAACGCGAGCCTCTCGATCGCTGGATCTTGTCGCGCGCGGCGTCTTGTGCCGAAGAATGCGTGAGTGCATTCGAGTCGCTCGAGCCAAGTCGGGCGCTGCGGGCATTAGAAGCCCTGGTCGTTGACGAGTTGTCGAACTGGTACATCCGTCGCAGCCGCCGACGCTTTTGGGATTCTTCCGATGGGCCGTCGCAAGCGTCGGCCTTCGCGACCTTGCATGAAGTTCTTGAGTCCGTCGTGCGCATGTTGGCGCCGGTTGCTCCCTTCCTTTCCGAAGGCCTGTGGCGTCGCATGGGGCAACCCGGTTCTGTGCACCTGGCTGAGTTTCCCGAGCCAAGTGCGGGGCGAGGAGGCTTCAGCTCGCAAGACCGCGATGTCGCGCTTGAATCAGCGATGGGGCCGATCTTGAGCGCGGCCAGTTTGGGGCGTGCCGTGCGCGAACGCGTGCAGATTCGCGTGCGTCAACCGCTCGGAAAGTTGCTCGTCCACATCGGTGGCGAAGCCAAACTTGCGGCGAGCCCGCGCGCTTATGAAGACGCCTTGCGGGAAGAGCTCAACATCAAAGAAGTCGTTTGGATCGACGGAACGCCGGACTTCTTGCAAGTGCGCGGCAAGGCTAACTTCAAGACGCTTGGAAAACGCGCCGGCAAGAACATGAAGTCGCTCGCCGCGGCGATCAGTGAGTTGCCCGCAGAGACGCTGTTTGCCTTGCAGGCAGGCGGCTGCCAGGAAGTGACGGTGGAAGGCACTGAGTTTGAACTCGGAGCCGAGGATGTGCTGGTCGAGACGGTTTCCGTGGAGGGCCTCGAAGCAGCGAGTGATGGTCAAGTCACGATCGGGCTTGCAACCGAATTGACTCCGGAGTTGGAATGCGAAGGATTGGCGCGTGAGATCCTGAATCGTGTGCAGACCTTGCGCAAGGATTCAGGTTTTGAGTTGAGCGATCGCATTCGCCTGCAGCTTTCCGGCAGTCCCGAACTCGCAGCCGTGATCGAATCTCATGGTGCATGGATCGCCGAAGAGGTGCTCGCACCGGAAGGGCTCGCCTGGAGCGCGACAGAATCGATTGACGGAAAGCGTTATGAGTTGCCGGGTGATTTGGTTTTGTTCCTCGAAGTCGAGCGACTTTGCCAAGAAAGCTCGGGCGGAATTGCGTGAACCAGCTCAGTTCGGGTGCTAATGTTCTTGAGTGACCAAGGTGGTTACCGCCGGGGGCACAAGCCGCTGGTCCGATACAATCACCCAGGGAGCAAGTCTCCGCGCCGGGTAAACCGGCCGGGCTGCGTCCCACCTCGATCGAGGGACCTCGCGTCTTCTCCTCCCCGCGGCACCTGGGCACTTAACACCTCGCTGACTTTCGAGTCAGCGGGGTTTGTTCTTGGATAGGGAACTTGATTCTGCGCTCGTGGCGCGCCAGAATCGCAGTGTGACTTCGTCCGAATTTGCGAACGTTTTGCGCCTCGTTGCTGTGGCAGCATTGGCCGGCATGATTTCTAGTTCTTGTTCAAAGAACGAAGAAGACGCTCCGGAGGCGGCGGTTCTTTCGCTCGACGACCCGGTCGCCGAGTCCGAAGCCGAACAGGGTGGGGGCTCCGAGGCTCCTCCCAGCGAAATCGAGGCATTGGCGAGCGAGCCGATTGCGGCTACGAACGCAGGCGCAGCCGATCCTGCCGAGGCAGGGGCCGAGAATGCCTCGAGTCGCGGCGGTATTTCGGGGCTCAAGGCCCTGGATTCTTGGCATCGCTCCATGGCCGAGAGTCGCGCCGACGTTCTGGACCTGTGTGACGGCGATTCGGCGGCCGCGCTGGCAGACCTCGAGCGTGCCATGCGCGGGGAATCCAAGGCCTATCGGGCTTCCTTGCGTTTGGAAGTCCCGCAATCGCTAGGAAGCGAGTTCGCTCGCTATGCCCAAGCCTACGCCGATGGCGACGTCGAGCAGCTCGCGACCGTGTTGCGGCCGACCCCCGAACCTTCCCCGGCCTGGATGGTCTGGACCGAAGCTTTGGCGCGGATCGCGATGGATCAGGAAAACGACCGAGTCGGCGGCCCAGCATTGGGCAACTTGACGCAAGCCATGCTCAACTTGGGTTACAGCCGCGATCTGGTCTTGAAGCTGCGCCCCTTGGCCGAGGGGCTCGCGCGCCGCTCAGGTGACTCGATGGAGCACACGGTTTACCAGGTGGAAAGCGGTGAATCCCTCTACGACGTGCGCGCCAAGCAGCGCAAACAGGGCCTCATGCTCAACTATCGCTGGATTGCCGACTTCAACGACAAGAGCAACTACAACCTGCGCGCGGAGGAAGAGTTGAAGATCCCCAAGCAAGAGCTGCATGTCGAGGTTTGGCGCGGTGCGCGGGTTACGGTGGTCTTCGCCGGCGATCGCCCCGTTCGCATCTACCCGGCCAGTGTGGGCCGCGAGGGGGAAGAAACCCCGCTGGGCGAGTTCACCCTAGGAATCTGCGAAGAGAAGCCGGTCTACTACGGCGTGACTCCTCCGGTGCCTTATGGCAACCCAGACAACCCGCTCGGCGAGCGCTGGCTCGGATTCAGCGAGAAGACTTCGTACGGCATTCACGGCACCAACAGTGAAAGCACGATCGGCTCGCGCGAATCGGAAGGATGTGTGCGCATGCACAACCAGGATGTCATCGATCTCTTTGATCTGGTTCCGACCAGCACCCGGGTCAAGATCCACCCCTAGGCGCTCTTGCCGCGCAAGTTCCGTAGCCACGCTTGGCAGTAGGCCTGAGCGAGACCAATTTCGCCCACCCAAACCTCGCCCGCAATTGCGCGGGCGGGGTCTTTGCGTAAGCCCTGTTTGACGCCAATGAAGCTCACGGTTGCACGGCATTGCGGGGCGATGCCCCAGATCTCGCCGGTGTCGGCGTCGATGCCGCTCGGCAGATCGAGGGCCAGGACAGGGCAAGTGAGGCGGCACAGGCGCTGAATCGCCTGTGCGGCAATGCCGGAGAGTTCGCGCTGAAGGCCGACGCCGAACAGCGCATCGACCGCGAGGGCTGGGCGATGGGGGAGAGTGGGACCATTGGCACTGAGGTCGATCCTGAGCCCCAGCGCCTCGACGGCCCGCCTCGCCATTCCAGCCGCGCTTGTGGCAGCCGCGGGAAGTCCCAACGGTGCCCATGCAACAACCTGATGAGAGCCTGCCATGTGCAGCGCACGGGCGACCACGAGGCCGTCTCCACCATTGTTCCCCGGGCCGATCAAGCAGAGGATCGGCGCGTCTGCGAGCGAGCTTTCACTCTCAATCAGACGCAGCGCAAGTCGCGCGCTCGCCTGACCGGCGTTCTCCATCAGTTGTGCACTGGGAATGCCGAGAACCTCTTGCGCGAAGGCGTCAAAAGCCCGACTTTCCGCGCCGCTCCAGCACAGATCGGTGTGCATCGGCAGGCTAGGATTGAGAAGTTCTGAGAAAGGCATAATATTTCCAGCGAGCGGCTTGACCCGGCCCCCCTGAGCCATAGAATACTTCGCCGCAGTTGAGCGATCAGCGCGGAAAAAAGCCGACCGCAGCGACGCCCACAAGTCCTGCTCTCGCAAAAAGTTCTCTCCAAAACGGTTGACAGTCGACTCAGTTTTCATAAACTGTTCGGCCCGTCAAACGGGAACTACCTGAACAAATCACGCAGCGTTCGCGCTGCATTGTTCTCTGAAAACAAGGAC
>JBDQJC010000062.1:0-19011 GCA_040264055.1 Planctomycetota bacterium | reverse complement strand
GTCATAGCCGCTCGCCAGGGTGTAGCGCCCGCCGATGTACTCGACACCCCAGGTTTGACTGATGTCCGAAATGGTCGCAGTGCTGTCCGCTTCGACAAACTCAACGCCCGGTCGTTCGGCAACGGCATCGATCTGCGAGGCATCGAGGACTACTGCGAGTGCCGGGATCGTTGCGTATCGATACTTGACTTTGAGGCCTTGGTTGGCGTACCAGTCAAGCTCGATATCTGTGGGCTGGGTGTAATAGTTGACCAGCAATGTAATCGGCTCGGAGGGCTCGACCGGCGCTTGAAGCGCCGCGGCGGCGCTTAGGAGAGCGGAGATAATCAAGGTGCTTGTGAGGGGTTGGGGTTAAGGAGAGTTGCTTTGCCCAAGTGCGGCTAAGGCGAGCTTCCGGAATCCGGCAGCATCGGTGGCATTTTCTATACGAGCTACTTCAATTCCATTTGCGTCAAATGCAAGAGTAACCGGAATAGGGCCAGGCAGTTGCAGTTTTAGGTTGATGGCTTCGTAATCATCGCCGTCATAAACCAGGACCGGGTAGTGGAGGCCGCGCGCCGACTGAAAATCAGCCAAGGTGCGCAGCATTGCTGTAGGCTCGACCCCCGGAGTCATCAAGTCGTAGTTAATGGTGACAAGTTGAAGGCCTTGCGTTTCGAACTCTTCAGCGACTTCGATCAGTTCTGGAAGTTCGGCGATGCACGGTGCGCACCATGTCGCCCAGAAGTTGAGCAGGTAAGGTTGCCCCTCGAGTTGGGCCAGCGCGGCCTCCGTGCCCGGCCAATCCAGCGCAACGGGTTCGGTCGCGAGTCGAGCTTGCGCGGGCTGTTCCTGCGATCCGCAGCAAACGAGCAGACAAAGCAGCGGCAGGGCGGCGAGAAAGGGACGAGACATGGTGGCTTGCGTTCCGAGCACGGACTCTCCACTTTAGAGCGTCGATGCGCGCCCTGGTTCCCCTCCTTTTGCTGATTGCTACGGTGAGTTCTGCTTGCCAGTTTGCCGAGCGTGTGGCGGTGCACGAAGAAGTCGCGTGGCAGGAACTCGCCTTGCAAGAAGGGCCAGAGGGGTGGGAATCCGTCATCTTCGGCGGGGAAGGCGAGGTTGAGTTTGACGGCGAAAGCATTCGCATGGGCTTCGGTTCGCCGCTGACCGCGGTCGCTTGGCAAGGCGCCGCAGAGTTACCGGATGAATACGAAATCGAAGTCGTGGCGGCGCGCTTGGACGGGAGTGACTTCTTCTGCGCTCTGAATCTTCCGATCGGTGAGCAGCGTGCCAGCGTGGTGCTGGGAGGATGGGGGGGAGCCCTGTGCGGCTTGTCCTGCGTCAATGGTGAAGACGCCTCGATGAACGCGACACGCAGCTTTCGTGGTTTTGATCGCGGCCAGAGCTACCGATTGCGCGTGCGGGTCGATGCAATCCAGGTGCAGGCCTGGGTGGATGACGAGCTGCTCTTTGCGCAAACACGAGATGGCGTGGAGTTCTCGCTTCGAACCGAAGTCAGCCCCGCGGGCCGATTGGCGCTGAGTTGTTTTCAGACCTCGGCGCGAATTGACGCAGTGCGCTGGCGGCGCCTACCGGGGTAGGCACGACTTCGCGATGTGCAAAAGAAAGGCGGGCTCCAGGCTGTTGCCCGGTGCCCGCTCCACTCGATCGCCCGCGAACTGCGAACTAGTAGCCCGCCGCGTGGCCGTCTTTGCGCGATTCACTCGCCCCGGCGTAAACCCCGGATTCCGGATTGCGCAGGATTGCCTGGTAGCCACCGAAAGCACCGCGCGCCCGCTTGAAAACGTGCCCGCGTTTCTCAAGTTCGGCGCGGACTTCGGCGCTGTACCAGCTTTCCAGCGCGAGGGTCCCGCCGGTCGACATCTGCTCGCCGGTCGGTTGACTGGAATCGCTATGCAGCATGCGCGGCGCGTCGCCAGCCTCTTGCAGATTCATGCCAAAGTCGACCATGTTGATGACGATCTGCGCGTGCGCTTGCGGCTGGGTCGCGCCGCCCATGACACCAAACGCCATCAGAGGCTCGCCGTCCTTGGTGACGAAGGCCGGGATGATCGTATGGAAGGGGCGTTTGCCCGGTTCATAGCTGTTGGCACGACCAGGAGTCAGGTCGAAGAGCTGGCCGCGATCCTGAAAGCAGAAACCCAAGCCGTCGGGGCACAAGCCGGAACCCATGCCGCGGTAGTTGGATTGAATCAAGCTGACCATATTCCCTTCGGCATCGGCCGTGCAGAGATAGATCGTGTCACCGTTCTGCAAGTTGGGGTTGCCGGCCGGATAGCTCGTCGCGGCCTTTTGCATGTCGATCAACTTGGCGCGTTGTTGCGCGTATTCCTTGGAGATCAACCAGTCGACCGGCACTTCCGCGAAGTCCATATCAGCGTAGAACTTGGCCCGATCTTCGAAGGCCAACTTCTTGGCTTCGGCGAACAGGTGCACATAATCGGCGCTGCCAAAGCCCATCGTTTTGACATCGTATTGCTCGATGATGTTGAGGATCTGCAGCGCAGCGATGCCTTGGCCGTTGGGTGGCAACTCCCAGACATCCCAGCCCCTATAGTTAGAGCTAACTGGCTCCACCCATTCGCTGCGATGCTTGGCAAAGTCTTCCTTGGTCAAGTAGCCGCCGACGCGTTTCATGAAGGCCGCCATCGTGTCGGCCATTTCGCCCTTGTAGAAGACATCGCGGCCTTCGGCGCCAATCTTCTCGAGTGTGTTGGCGAGCAAAGGGCGCGTCCACATTTCGCCGGTGCGCGGCCCGCGGCCATCGCGCAGGAAGGTCTCGCTGAAGCCTTCGTAGCGGGAAAGACCGCGTGCCGAAGCGCGCCAGTAGTAAGCAATCAACTCCGAAACCGGGAAGCCCTCGCGTGCGTATCCGATCGCGGGCGCAAGCACCTCGCTCATCTCAAGCTTGCCAAAGCGCTCATGCAGCTCGAACCAGCCATCGACCGCGCCCGGAACACTGACCGGGAGCGGCCCATACGCGGGCATCGACTTCAGTCCCTTTTCTTGCAGCATCGCGAGCGTCAGCCCTTCCGGCGAACGGCCCGATGCATTCAATCCGTGCAGCTTCTTGGTTTTCGCGTCCCAAACAATGGCAAAGAGGTCGCCGCCAATGCCATTGCCGGTTGGTTCCATGACACCGAGTGCCGCGTTGGCTGCGATCGCAGCATCCACGGCGCTGCCCCCTTGCTTGAGGATGTCGAGCGCGATTTGGGTCGCAAGAGGCTGGCTGGTCGCTGCCATGCCGTGTTGCGCATATACCTCGGAACGCGTTGCCCAGGGCAAGCCGGTAACGCGATCTTGGGCGGCACTCGACGCGGCAATTCCGCCAAGAGCGAGCAGAGTAAGAATGTGCGTTGCGGGGCGTAGCATGAGAATCTTCAGGACAATCTAGAGCAGCCGTCCGGGCGGCGTCTTGGCGGCGATTTTTGCGCCACACCTATCGTAGGCGTTCCGTGCCCGCTGCCCATGTTCCGTTCTATGGCGTCTGGAGCGTCGTCGTGGCTGCGGATAGAAGCTGATCGCGCGTCTCGCGGTAGGCCGCAACGGAAGTCTCCCAGTCGTCATAGCCGCGAAAGATCGTCTCGATGAACTTCGTCGCGCGTTCCGGGTCAACGCCCTGGAGAGCGCGCAACATCGCGAGGTCCTCAAGCCCGATGCGGTGAGCCTCGAAGCGTGTGCTCGACCAAGGTCCGTAAGGCCCCGGGTAAATCACGTGCGTATCGCCCGCGGGCAACTTGTTCTTGGTGTTCGGTTGCGCGGGGTGATCCACGACAGACTGTTCGAAAGGATCGGCCTTGTAGTGATTGAGGCCCCAGTGCAGAAACCCTTGCGTGCCAAAATGGGCGCCCGCCCAGCCCAAGTAGACCTGGCGAAGGCGTTCTTGATCCAAGAGTCGATTCAACCAGGGGCCGCCCGGAACCAGGCAGGTGTAGGTCCAAATTTGATCGCCCGCGGCTTGGCGCTCGAGGAAGAAGCCGCGATTGGCTTGATACTTGTGCACCTGTGGGCACCAGATATCGATGGCGCCGGCTAACTCACGAGTCATGGTGGCTTCGACGATCGGCACCCCGGGCAGTTGCTTGCGCAGTTGATCGGCCAGCTTGCGATAGTCGGCTGCGTTGACATCAGTCGGTTCGTCGGCAATGTGCTGCACCCACTGGCGGCTCCAATCATTGGTGCGAAAAGCACTGCGCATCTGGCTAGCAACTTGGCGGAGTGCTTCTAGACCCTCCTTGCCGGTGGCGGGCAACTTGCCAAAGCGCAACTCAAGCCAGTCCTTCGACCAGTCGCCTTCTGGTCGATGGGCAATGGGAGCGCCTTCGATCCAATCAAAGCCGGCGTCGAGAAAGGTGTGCACATAGCGTTCGAGCCGATCGTGATCGAGATTCCATCGGCCGCCGCGGCCTTGGGTGAAGAAGTCTTGCCAACGTAGCCAGAATGTGTCTTGGCCGCCGTGTGCCATCAGGTCTGCATAACGGCGCAGCATGACCCAGAAAGCTGGCGACCAAAGTTCAAGATTGTGCCGGGAGGCGATTTGATCGGGGCTGAACCAGTTGGTGTAGGCAAAGCCCCAGTCCTTGCGCGGCGGCAACTCAAAGTCGTGCACCTTCACATGCCAATGAAATTCTTCTGCATGGCCCGAAGTCTGCGCGTGCACCAAGACCTGCTGGTCGCCCGCTTGTTCCGGAATCCAACTGAGCAGGAACGCGACTCCACCCTGCTCGGCGACTGCGGTTGCCTGCACCGTATTCTTCCCAGCAGTGAGGACCAGCGGCTCGATCGGATCGAAGACGAGAAAGGGCGCCCGCCGGATCACATGCGGATTGGACTCGCCATCAAACAGCTCGGTCCGACTGACGATTCCGGTGTTCTCTTCGACCGGTACGGCGTGCAAGCGCGAGATCGAAACTGCGGGCGACGCAAGCCGGGCGTCGGTCGAACGCACACCGAGGCTGACGACTTCGCCGTCCGGAGCTTGGACGAAGACCTGGATCGCGGTGCGCATGCCGCGCGCAGTCTGCGTGGTAGAGGAACGCACCGGGCCTTCGACCGCGCGCGGGACGGCGTCTGCGAAAGCCGTGTCCGGGAAGGCCGGGGTGAGTTCATCGGCAATGCCGACTTGGGCAAGCGCAGCGATCAGGAGGGGGGCCAGCACGCGCTCAGCCTAGCAGCGGCTCAGGCGGGTGCCGCGCGGCGCATCGCTTGAAGTTTGAAGAAGGTCAGACTGCGCCAGAGCCATTCAAGTGGGCCGAATCGGAACTTGACCAACCAAAGCCTGCAGGCAATGAGGAGGCCAAGCCAGATCAAGCCGATGAGTTGCCAAGTTTCGGCGTGACTCCAGCTGCCGAACTGACTGGCTCCCCAACCGTCGAAGATCAGCACACAGACCAGCGTTGTGCCGAGGTAAGCCGTGAGTGCCATGCGACCGACCGCCGCAAGCGCGCGTGGCAATACTCACAAGAACGGTGTGCGGCGGACGAAGAGGATGGCGCCGATCCAACCCATGGTCATCACCCCGGCACCGAGGTGGCGCAGCACGGTGCCGAAGTTGCGCAAGCGGCGCAGCGCCTCGTTTTCGGTGATCGTTTCGGTTTGCAGAATGCCGGTGAGTTGCGGATGCATGCCGAGCAAAGTGATCGCGCCGCCAAGCAGGAAGCCCGACGCGGCAAGCCCGAGCTCAAAGCCTTTGCCGCGGCTGTCGTCGAGTACGCCCAGGCGCATCAAGCCCATGCCGATGAGCATGAACCCGCCACAGCGCAGCAGGTTGAAGAGGCCGCCGTAGTAGTGCCACCACAGATTGAGTTCCGCGCGCCAGCGGAAGAGTTCGCCGTAACTCGCATGGTGGATGCTGTCCTCTTGCCCGAGCAATCGGCCCCACGCTTCGGAGCGGCGCTGCGCAAACTCGCTGGGCGGGGGCGTCGCGTCGGCGTCGACCGCTGCGACCAAAGGGGGGCCAAGGTCTGCGACCAGCGGCGCCCACTGACGCGAGCCAATGGCACCAAAGACCGACAGGATGCCGATCGGAATCAACAGCCATGCCGGAGCGCGGCGAACAAGGGTCAACAAGATGCCGCAGACGGCGTAGATCATCAAGACGTCGCCATGCCACAACAAGAAGGCGTGCGCAAGCCCGATCGCAAACAGCCAGAACTGTCGCGAGAGGTGCAGGAACACGCCCCGCTTTGCCGTCAACACGATGCCTGCTCCGAATAAGATCGAAAAAAGCGCGATCATCTTGTCTTCGAACAACAGCGTGCCGCCGAACCAAGCCCAGAAGTCGCTGTTCGCCATCGCCTCGCCGGGCCAAGCAGGGTCATTCAGCGCCCGCAGTGGCATCGCGAAATAGCGAATATTGATGACCAAGATTCCCAACAACGCCACACCACGCAGCACATCCAGGGAATCGATGCGTTGTTCGGGTCGGGTCGGAGCGACAGTCGTCACGAGTGACCTACGATAGTCTGTAGCAGATGCGCTTTTCCCCCTTATTCGCCGTAAGCACCCTGGTATTCGTTTGCCAAGCTTGCAGCGATTCACCGAGCTATTCCGAAGAGCTAGCCGCTGTCGAGCAGCTCGTGACTCGATATGAGAGCGCGTTGCGTGCTGCCGAAGCGGATCCAGAGCTTTCATTTGAGCAAGCTGCGATTGAATTGGATTGCCTGCAGGGATGGGAAGACCCGTCTCCGAAAGGAAGCATGGAGCAAGGGTTCGAGTATCGGAACGAAACGCTTGTGTTGATTTCAGCTTTGATCGAATGGCAGCAGATGACAGGAGATTCGGCTGGTTGGAGAATCGTTTCTTCATCACGAGGCGAATCAGGGCAAGTCATCGTGACTCTGCCCAACGGTCAGCAGCTTGAGCTCGAGGTAATGAAGACCGAGCTAGGGTGGCGCATCATGAGGCTCGACCCCATTTTTGAGGCCGAGTTGGTCCGCACGCGGAGCGAACGCGAGTTCGTCGAGTCAGTCCTTGCGAGGATGTTCGAAATCGAATCCTCTCTGCTCGCGCATGGCGTCAAACTAAGATCCGATCGTTCCATGTACATGATGTACTCAGGCAAGTGCCACGAGCGATTGTTTCTTTCCACTTGGAATGATCGAAGTCGACGCGAGTACGAAGCGCGAGATCGAAAGTTCGGCGCCCTATCGGTTCCTGTTCAGCACTTTCTGAGTGCGCAACATGACGCGTGGGAAGAGGGTCGGGATGCTCAGCTGCGAATTCATCCCACGGAGTCAACCGAAGATTCGCAGGCATTGGTTCGCGTGGATCTCGCCAACTCGAAGAACCCAGCTCGATTCGGTCAGTTTGAGTCCATTCAGTTTGTCTTGGAGAAAGACAGCGGGAACTGGACGCTGATTCGCCTCGAAGATCATGCGGGCGATCCCGCTTTCTTCGAGTTTCGCAACGATGGCAAGGGCAACTGGAATTACCAAGCGCCGAAGTCGGATTGATCTAGTCGACCGCGCCAGTTTCGTTCGCCGTCGCCGCGCGCAGATGCGGGCGGGCGCGTACGGCGAGCCAAATCGTCTGGCTGACTCCGCCGACCACAAACACGCCGACCGCGAAGTAGAGGCCAATGATGTCGGAGTAGTAGCCGCCGTACAGCAAACCGGCGACGGCGATCACGACATACAGTCCGACCGCCTCGGTAATGCCTCGGGTCACCCGCGCGTGCACCAATACCCCGGAGTACCAGCTTTGCAAAGCCTGGTAGGCCGGCATGAGCACGGCGATCAAGCAACCTGTCTTGGCAAACACCACCAGCTCTGGGGCGAGACCGGAAACGCGGCCGAGCCAGAAGTCCGCAAACGGCGTCGCACTCAGCAGCAGGAGAATCGCCGAAGTGATGCCGGCGAGTAGCATCGCGAACTTGCGCAGCGCTTGCACGGACCCCGGTCGTCCGAGCAGCGAGACCACGACCTCGTTGTAGGCGAAGCCGGCGCTGCGCAGCAAGAACACCAAGCTGTGCACGACCGGCCAAGCTGCCAAGGAGTTCAAGGCCTCGGGCATGCGACTCATTGCCGCCGAGCCAGTTGGCTGAATGATCAGAGTCAGCAGAGGCGTCAGCGCGAGCGGGAAGTAGAAGGCAAAGAAGACGCGGCGTGTGAGCGGGTTCTTGGGCGCGGGCGTGCCGGTGAGGCGTTCGCGCACCGTCGCCCGCACGGCCCAGCCGATAAACACTGCTTCGGCCAAGACCGCCGCGGAAACGGCGGCCGAGCCAACCGCGACACCGGACAAGTCAAGGACACCGGCGTGGGTCAGGCTCGAGCCGATCGCGAGCACGCCAACCAGGGCGAAGACCCGCACAATCGTGCCGATGCCAACCAGGCGCGAGCGTTCAAAGCGAATCAGCAAGCCCTGATGAAAGCGTCGGTAGGCGATTGCTGCCGTCCACGGAGTCAAGAGCTGCAGCCCCAAACGACCGGGTTCATGAACCTCGCCGGGAACATCGAGCAAGACTCCGGCGACAAAGTCGTAGATCGGAGTGAACGCCACCAGCACATGCAGGGCAGTCAGCCAGAAAGCTGACACCCACATGAAGCGCCGTACTTTTCGGAAGCTGTCTTCGTCGCCGCACAAAGCAGTCGATGCCGCGAGCAGTTGAATGATCGGCCCCTCAATGACCAGCGCAATCGCGAAGGCCACGCTGCCATAAGCCGCGAGATGAATCTTCGCTTCATCCAAGCGATTGATGAAGATCTGCAGCATCGGCAGTTCGACGCCCATCAACAGCCAACTTGCCGCGAGTGGGAACCACAAGCGGAAGACGCGGCCGAGAGTGACGGAATCCTGCACGCGCTAGCACTCGCCGTGCAGCATGTCGTAGAGCCGACCGAATACGCGCTCGCCATCGGCGCGCAGCCCGTTGTGCTCGTACTCGCTGGTCAACCAGGCCCGGCAGTTCGCGATGGAATCCGCAGTTTCCAGGGAGTATTCGCGCTCGACATAGAGGTCATTCGCATAGATCGCAGCCGCCACGGGGACCGAGTTGCGCGCAAGTTGTTTGGCGTCGTAGAGCATCGGCCAATCGGTCTTCGCAGCCAAGATCTGCGCGGCCTCGCGCATGGGTTGTAACTCTCCGTACTCCTCAAACTGCCAGGGGTAGACCATCTCTCCGGTCAGTCGCAACGGTCGAGCCTCGGCAGAAAACGCGGGCAGCTCCTCGTGAACGCGTTCGGCGGCCCAATACGATGCGGCCGCTTGGGTGTAGCAGGCTTCGTGCAAGATCGCATAGATCGGATTCGTGTCAAAGTGCAGCGCGTTCTCGATCGCACGCAGGAACGGGTAGCTCAGCTCTCGGCCATCCGGCCCCTCGATCCAAGGCATTTCGAGCAAGTGATGAATCGTCTCGAAGCCATCGCTCATGCCGAGTTCCAGTCCGAGCTGCTGCAAGCGACGCACGCTGAACAGATCTCCGTTCGGCAAGCGTACTTCGTTCTCTTCTAGGTAGTCCGCGAGTGCGTCGAGACGAGCTTGGTCCTCGGGGTAACGCTTGAAGTACAATGCATTCTTCTTCTCAAGCGTTGCATAGGTTCGCCGGTAGATGTCCTCGGTCCGGGCTTCGAGCGGCGGCAAGCCACCGGTGATGTAGACCTCGCGCAAGCCCTCGGGGTACTTCGAAAGATAATGCGTCGCGCAGAATCCGCCGAAGCTCTGACCCAATACCGACCAAGGCTGTCCGGGGCAAAGCAGAGAACGGATCGCTTCGCAGTCCGCGACAATGGCGTCCATGCGAAAGTGGGCGAGGTACTCGGCTTGCGCATCCGCGTCGCCGATCGCAGCCAAGGAGCGCGCGGTAATCGGGGTGCTGTTCGCCGTGCCGCGCTGGTCCAACAGCAGCACGCGGTAGTGCTGGGTGGCCTTATGGAGCCAACCCGTGTTCCCGCCTGGGCGCGGCGAGCCAAAGCCCGGGCCACCTTGCAAGAAGACCAAGTAGGGCAGGTCTGCTTCCCGGTTTGCTGCGGCGCGGACTTCGCGCGCGAAGACCTCAACCCTGGCTCCGTCCGTCGCTCTTGGATCGAGCGGAAGCAAGAACCGATGGGAGGTCAGGTGAAGGCCGGGGAGCTGATGGGTGGAGGGATCGGGCATCACAGCGATTCGCGAGCAGGGGAGTTTAGGCGCGAGGCCCGCATCAGGTCGCAGGAGCGAGGCAGAAAGGCAAGAAGCCTGGGCGGCCGGTCAAGGCCACCCAGGCTTGGGTGCTTGGCGTGTCGCGCGCTACGGAGCGATCGTCAGTGGCACGGCAACCGAAGACGCCGTTGCTGCGACCGCGTTGTTGCTGAGTGCGGCAAGGTAGACGGTCGAGCCAATCAAGTGTGGCGGAACCGAAGTGACCGAGAACTGAGCCTGGCCGTTTCCGCTTGCATCCAGTAAACCGGTCATGTTCGTCATGGTCGACAGGAAGCCGTAGTCCAGAGCCAAAGTACGGTTGAACAGGGCGCCGTTCGACAGGGGCACCGCAATGCCGTTTAGGTAGGTCGTGTTCGTGCCCATCGAGAACAGGATGCGGTAGGTCTGCCCTGCGAAGCGGTCGCGGAAGTCGAGGTCGAGCGTGACAGCGCCACCCGCTGACGAGGAAATCGTCGTGTTGTCCGAGTAGATGTAGGGATCGAACTCAAACTCAAGCAAACGACCGACACGGGGGTGAGTTCCGGGTGGACGGTAGTCCGGACCGGCAACGAAGAACTCGGGGAATCCATCGCCATCGCGGTCGCCGGTGACTTCGATCTCGGAGCCGAGCCGCTCGCGGAATCCGTTGCCGGTGTAGTTGAGAATCTCGGCGCCGTTGTTCGAGTAGACATAGATGCCACCCGGGTAGTCGTCGCCCTTGTTGGGGCGATCCTTTAGGTGCGCACCCACAATCACATCAAGGCGGCCGTCGTTGTTGACATCGACGTTGCCCCAAACCGACTTGCCAAACTTGTCGTACGGGAACTCGCCAACGTGCTTACGCAGCAAGTTGCCGCTCGCACCGTCGTAGATGAAGATCGCGCCACACTCGGGGCCCACCGAAGCTTCGGTGTGCTCTTGCGCTGCTACGATGAAGTCGGGCACGCCGTCATTGTTGACATCGCCGGCCGCGGATACCGCAGAGCCGAAGTAACCGAAGGCAGACTGGCCAGAAACCACGTGAATGATCGTGCCAGCTACCGGGTCGGCGACAAAAGCGCGCCCGACATCGGTTTCAATCACACCATTCAGGTTGACCTCAGAGCCTTTGGCGCCAATCAACAGCTCGTCGATGCCATCGCCAGTCAGGTCGCCAATGAAGGTGACCTCGCAACCGAAGCGCGAGTTGTTTTCCGGGCCGTAAAAGCGGGCCAGTTCGCGCTGATCCGCGCCACTGAAAATGTAGACGATGCCGCAATCCGTCTTGATGCCATCGTCGCCCATATCCGAAGTCGCCACGATGTCCTTGATGCCATCGCCATTGACGTCAGGAATGACTTCCAGACCATCGCCAAAATTGTCGCCCGCGTTCTCGCCGTCAATCGTGACGTATTGATTCAACTGCGCCCCGTTGAAGATGTAGATGCGGCCGGCGAAGCCTTTGCCGCCGGGGTCGAAGCCAGGGGCCGAAACGATGAACTCGCGCACGCCGTCGCCGGTGATGTCCTGCAAGGAAACCGCCTCGAGGCCGAGTCGATCGAGCGGCGTGACGCCGTTGATGATGGTGACGGGCAGGTCGGTTGCGCCGTCCATGATGTAGAAGCCGCCGGTTCCGCCGCCCTTGGCCGGAGCCCCGACCACAAAGTCCTCAATTCCGTCGCCGGTCATGTCGCCGTTGGGGGCGATCGCCCAGCCAAAGTAGGAAAGGCCAACCGTGCCGAGGACTTCTCGGTCGGCTTCCCATCCGCCACCGGCCAACTGGGCCGAGGCGAGACTGCTGAGCAAGCCACTACTGAGCAGGGCGAGCACGGGGATGTTTCGGGAGCTCATGATTACGAAAATCTAGGTAAGAGCGGGGGACAGCGGATTTTACCCCACGATCAAGAAGACGAATCTTGAACTCGGCGAGTTCCGCCAATTCATCGATTCGCCCCCTAGAAACACGGTTTTGAGGGCCGAAGTGCCGCCAAAAACGCTTAGAGCTCGCGGACCCAGATGTTCCGGTAGCTCACCTTGTTGCCGTGATCCTGAAGCTTGATCGGCAATTTCATGGCGTGAGCTTTGTAATTTGGCAAAGAACGATGGCTGGTGGGGCCGAGTAATTCGACGTGATTCTGGACCAGAACACCGTTATGCAGCACTGTAGCAACGGCGGGTGAACTCAGCTTGCCGTCCTCGTCGAAGCGTGGGGCCTTGAAAATGATGTCGTAGCTCTGCCACATCCCGGTCGGCAGCGTGGCGTTGACATCGGGCGGCTTTTGGCCATAAAGCGAAGCCGCTTGACCATCGGCGTAGCTGCGATTGCGGTAACTGTTGAGGACCTGAATCTCGTATCTGCCCATCAGGAAGACCCCGCTATTGCCTTTGCCTTGGGACTTGGCGTTGGGCTCGTCCGGCGAGCGCCACTCAACATGCAGCTGCACATCGCCAAAACTTTGCTTGGTGCGCACGTCGCCTTTGCCATTGACGGTCATGACTCCGTCCTTCAGATCCCAAGGACCGCCATCAAAGGCTTCCAGCGAGCTGCCATCAAACAGCACGATCGCGTCCGAAGGAGCACTTCCGACCTGCGCCTGGGTGCTCGGCTTGCCGGGAGTGATTTCGTCGGGCACGGGGCGGAACTTATCGTGCACGCGCCACTTGCCGCCCGGCAGGTAGGGAGTGTCTTCATAGCCAACCGGTTCTTGGTTGGCGGGCTCCTGGGGGGAAACCGCGAGTAGGAGGCCAGTGGCGAGGCCGAGGACCGGCAGCGCAAGGAGGAGAGAACGCATGCAGCCTTTATAGCTGACCGTCTGCGCGCAGCACACCGCCGATCAGAAGTGCGGCTTTGCTGAGCGATGCCAGGTACTGGGCTGCCTCTTCGCGGCCGCTCGGGCTCCAGACATCGTGGCCGACGCGATACAGCGCGGGAGCACCGAGTTCGGCCAGACGACTTTGCAGTGCTTCGCGACGAGGGCCCCCGAGTTGGGAACTCTCGGCTTGGTGGCAGGCTTGGCAGCTGACTCGATTCAACTCGCCGCCGACCAGTCGACGCACCTCCGCAGCCTGGCCGGCGGAAGCGGCAAAGGCAGCCTGGGAAAGGATCTGCTCGCCATCGCGCACATATCGGGAATAGTCGCGCACGCTTCCGCCTAGCACAGGCTCCAGGCGGGGGGCTAGGTCGCTCAACGCGGAATAGCGCGCGGCCCAATCGCGGAGCAGGTCCGAGGACGGCATTTCGCCACGACCCGTGAGGGCGAGTACCTGAGCCATGCGTGCCGAGTTTTCGGCCATCAAGCGTTGCTGTGCATAGAGCGTGGCGACCCTGCCATTCGGGTCGGCTGCCGCCGCTTGAGTGATCGCAAACGCAGCTCCGGGAGTGGGCAGCTGCCCGGTCGTCACGGCTTGACGCCCGCGGAACTGCGCGAGAAAGCCGGGCCACTGGGCGTGCCCGTCGCCGTCAAGTCCTGCCGCTTCCAGCCCCAGCGAAATCAAGCGGGCTTCGCGATCAAAGGCGAAGTAGGCCGTGCCGGGGCCTGCCGGTTCGTTCAACGGAATGCGCAGCACCCGAGCGCGAATCAGCTCGCCGGTCTGGCCGCGCAGCTCGACCTCCTCCCAGCTCATGCTCCAGAGGTCGCGCTTCTTGAGCCCCGCGTGGCCGGCGATATTGTCCCGCACCAGGGTCTTGAGCCTCAGTTCCAAGGGTTCGATGCGCGCCACGGCGAGGCCGAGGGCATCGGACATTGCGGCCTTCTCGCGTTCGGCGAGCTCGGCGGAGGAAGGGCCGCTCGCGCAGGCGGCGGGCAGCAGAAGCAATAAAGCGGGGAGGATCGGATGCCTCATCCTTGGCGTGTACGCGACACGGCTGGTAGCGTTCGCATTCTCTCGCACGCACATGCTTGCCCTCCTCCTGACTACGCTCCTTTCTGGCGACCCGGTTCCTGCCGCGTCTACCCCGCCCAATATCGTCTTTGTGCTCGCGGACGACCTGGGCTGGGCCGAGTTAGGAAGCTATGGGCAAACCAAGATTCGCACGCCGCGGCTCGACGAGCTGGCCGCGGGCGGCATGCGTTTCACCGATCATTACGCCGGCGCACCGGTTTGTGCACCGTCGCGGTGTGTGCTGATGACCGGCAAGCACCCCGGCCACGCCTTCGTGCGCGATAACACCGAGGGCGGCGGTTGGGGCGAACACGACGTCGAAGGCCAGCGCCCCCTGCTGCCGGGTGCGGTCACGCTGGGCACAGTGCTCCAATCGGCTGGCTATGCGACTGCTTGCATCGGCAAGTGGGGCCTCGGCGGCCCGGAATCGACCGGCGCCCCCGAGGTCCAAGGCTTCGACCACTTCTTTGGCTACCTGTGCCAGCGCCGTGCACACAACTTCTACCCAACGCATCTTTGGAAGGATGGCGAAAAGTTGCCGCTCGAGGGCAATCAGTGGGGGAATCTCGTCGGCGAGCAATACGCGCACGATTTGATGACCGAGGACGCGCTTGCCTGGGTCGAGGCCCATCACGATCGCCCCTTCTTCTTGTATCTGCCGTATACGGTGCCACACCTTGCATTGCAGGTGCCTGAGGATTCGCTCGCTGAGTATCGCGGGCTGTGGGAAGACCCGCCGTACGAGGGGGGCAAGGGCTACCTGCCGCACCCGACGCCGCGCGCTGCCTATGCGGCGATGATCACGCGCATGGATCGCGATATCGGTCGTCTCGTCGATCGGCTCGACGCCTTAGGCGTGCGCGAGAACACCATCGTGATGTTCGCGAGCGACAATGGCGCGACCTTCGATATCGGCGGCGCCGACTCGCCCTTTTTTGAGAGTTGCGGGCCCTTCCGCGGCCGTAAGGGCAGTGTGTATGAAGGCGGGATTCGCGTGCCGCTGATCGCCAACTGGCCAGGCAAGATCGCCGCCGGTCAGGTGTCGGATCACATCTCGGCTTTTTGGGATGTCTTGCCGACCTGCGCGGAACTCGCCGGGGTCGACCTTCCAGCGGGCGTGGATGGGATCTCGTTCCTGCCGAATTTGCTGGGCAAAGGGGAGCAAGCGCAGCACAAATACTTGTACTGGGAGTTTCCCGGCTACCGCGGGCAACAAGCTTTGCGATGGGGCGATTGGAAGGCGGTGCGGCGCAACTTGGTCACGGGCGAGATCAAGACTCAGCTCTACAACCTCGCGGACGACCCCGGTGAAGCGCGAGATTTATCCGCGAACAAGCCAGATGTCTTGAGCCAGATCGAGGCTTGGATGGCCGAAGCGCATACGCCCTCGCCGGAGTATCCGTTGCAGACCATAGATGTTGACCTGTCTCTCTCAAATAGGTTTCTGCAAATTCCTAGATGATCTGCTAGTCTTGGGCATCCGCATCCAATTCGGCTGCGGACGAAACACGTGATTCCCCAATGAAGAACCTCGCTCTCTCCCTTGCTGCGGTTGCCATCCTCCCGGCCGCTGCTGCAGCGCAGACGGACCTCGGTCCTCTGAACCTCCCCGCTGGCTCGACCACGCTTCCGCTCGTGGAAGATTTTGAAGCCGCTGCTGGCGTTGTCCCTGGCTACATGGCGCTGACTGCTCTGGATTCGGCAACTCTGCTTGCTGACCCAGAAGCATGGTGCAACATCGGCAACCTCGCTCCTTGCTTGAACCCGTTCAACGGTTCGTTCAACCTGGAAATGGGCCTGGACCCGATTTCGACCAACTACCACAACGTGCGTAACGCGATGGTGTTGTCGATCGATCCCACTGGCTACACCGGTGCGATGACCATGTCCGCAGCAATTATTGACGGTGGCGAAGAAACCGCCGCAGTCGATGGTATCTGGCTCTCGTCGGACGGCGTGAACTGGTACTCGGTTGTCCAAGGTTGGGGCGCTTTCATCGGCCCGACGAACACTTGGGAAAGCATCGATCCGCTCGATCTGACCAGCACGGCAGTGGACACCTCGGTGCCTTTCTACTTGGCTTTCGTTCAGGAAGACAACTTCCCGTACCTCGATCTGGATGGCATCGGCGTCGATGACATCAGCGTTCCTGGTCAGAACCCTCCGCCGGTCCTGAATGTCGGCACCCTCACCGGTGGCGCATACGGCACTTTGTCGGTTGAGTCGCTTTACCCAGGCGCTAAGACGGCGTTCCTGGCTTCGCTGGTTGGTAGCGGCCCTGAGCTCTACAACGGCATCGAAGTCAACCTGTCGAGCCCGATCATCAACGTTGCGAACCGCAACAACGACATCAACGGTTTCGCGATCTTCTCGCAAATCGTGCCGGCTGGCTTGAGCGGTAGCACCATCTACCTGCAAGCAGTCGTCAGCGATGTCTCGGGTGGTTACGCTTCGACCAGCGCTTCATCGGTCGTCCTGTAAGGGACAAAGCGAAGTCCTTTTGCTTCGCCTGGGATGGGCTCAGTTCGCTGAGTCCATCCCATTCTCCGTTAGACGCTTCGGGCCTCCTCGCCCACACCTAGGCTTTCACTCTTCCCCATCCATGTCGAAATTCTCTCTCTTCGTCGGCGCTGCCGCGCTGACTTTGCCGGGATTCGCTGCTGCTCAACAGGACCTCGGTCCTTTGAATCTGCCGACCACAGCGACCGGACTCCCACTCTTGGAGGACTTCGAGACCGCCGCGGGAGTCATTCCTCCTTACATGGCATTGACCAATCTTGAAGTCGCGACCTTGACGACTTTCCCCGAGGCATGGTGCAACATTGGTCAACTGGCGCCTTGTTTGGGCCCCTACGGCGGTAGCTACTGCCTCGAAATGGGGCTCGACCCGAATAGCACCAACTACACGCAGGTGCGGAACACGATGGTGCTGCTCCTCGACCCAGCGGGCTATACCGGCGACATGAACTTGTCTTACGCCGGCAGCCAATGGGGTGAAGAGACCAACCCTGTTGATGGCGTTTGGATTTCGTCCAATGGAACCAGTTGGTACATGCTCGATGGACCTTGGAACAAGTTTTCCAGCTCGGGGACCTGGCGCCAGAGTGGTCAGCTTGATTTGACGGGTACCCCCGTCAACACCTCGGTGCCGTTCTACGTGGCATTTTGCCAAGAGGACAACTTCCCGTACCAAGATCTTGATGGCGTCGGCATCGACGATATCAAGATCCCGGGCGACCCCTTCTTCATGGACCTAGGCCCGATCACCTTGCCGAATGGCACGATTGGTATGCCATGGACGGAAGGCTTTGAACTCTTCCAAGGCTCGGTGCCGCCTTACATTTCGGTCAACTCGATTGATGTCGCGACTAACGGCCCCGACCCAGAAGGTTTCTGTAATGTCGGTCAGCTTGCGACCTGCATTCAACCGTTTAGCGGATCGCAGTGTCTTGAGATGGGCCTCGCGGTGGGCGCAAGCTCGCACTACAGCCGACAGGTCATGGTTCTGGGAGTCGATGGCACCGGCTACACCGGCGAGAAGTCGATTTCCTGGCTTGGCTTGAACCAAGGGGAAGAAGCACACGATGTCGACGGCGTTTGGATCTCGGATGACGGGGTGCGCTGGGTCGAAATCAACCAGGGCTGGTCCGGCAGTACGCTCGAATACGAGCACTCGGGCAGCTTTGGCTTCGGCAGTCTTTCCGTCAATACCGATGGCGTCTTCTACATCGCCTTCGCCCAGGAAGACAATGGCATTTACGACCTCGGCAGCGACGGCTACGCCATCGACGACATCAACATTCCGGCGCAACCCGCTCCGCCGATGTTCGAGGTTTCGCCGATGATTGGCGGCCGCTTCTCGACCTTCACCGTTGAGTCCGGCTACATCAACCGAGTCTGTAAGTTCCTGGCTTCGACGCGCGGCGGCGGGCCCTCGGTGGTTCAAGGAGTCGAGCTGTTCCTGACACCACCCATTCTGCAACTTGCAGATGTGCTCACGGATACGCAAGGCACCGCGATTCACGCGATGATCATTCCTGCCGGTGCTTCGGGCATGCAGGTTTGGATGCAAAGCGCGATCCTGGCCCAAGGCGGCGTGGTCACCTCGAATAGCGTGGTGACGACGATTCAATAGCCTGAATAGGTTTCAGCACGACGGGCTCTTGCGCTGGCAAGGGCCCGTCTTTTTTTGGTGCAAGATCCTAATTCGGCCTTTCGACACCCAGGTTTTCAGCGTGAACGGGGCCCGTCGGGTATGATTTGACGGTCTCCCGATGGGCGACATTCTCTCCAGATGAAATCTCCTCACGTCCTTGCCGGCATTGCCTTGCTGGCCGTTCCCCAGTTGGCCACTGCCCAAACGGACTTGGGCCCGCTCAACCTTCCCACCGGCACCGTTGGCATGCCGTGGACCGAGAACTTTGAGTTGTTCGCGGGCGCAGTGCCTCCGTACATGGCGCTCACCGCGCTCGACTCGGCCACGCTCACGCCCGACCCCGAGGCA
This sequence comes from Planctomycetota bacterium, assembly GCA_040264055.1. Classification (GTDB taxonomy): domain Bacteria; phylum Planctomycetota; class UBA1135; order UBA1135; family UBA1135. The sequence goes on along the minus strand of JBDQJC010000062.1, from coordinate 530 downwards.
TGGTGCAATGTCGGTCAACTCGGGCCATGCATGCAGCCGTTTAGTGGCGCATACAACCTCGAGATGGGCCTGACTCCGGGCTCGACCAACTACCACAATGTGCGCAACGCCATGGTGATGGCGGTCGATCCGGTCGGCTACTCCGGGCAGATGACGATGTCCGCTGCCTTCATCGATGGTGGCGAAGAAACCAATACGGTTGATGGCGTGTGGGTGTCCAATGATGGCTCGAACTGGTATGCCGTGACCGCGAGCTGGGGCACCTTCGTAGTACCAGACAACGCTTGGGAGTACCTTGACAACATCTACTTGGACTCCACTCCGGTCGATACTTCGGTGTTGTTCTACATCGCTTTCGTGCAAGAGGACAACTTTCCCTACCTCGACCTCGATGGCATTGGCGTCGATGACATCAGCCTGCCTGGTGTGCCACCGCCACCCGAGTTGACCTACTCGACTCTTTCCGGCGGTCAGTACAGCACGCTTTCGGTGACTTCGGGCTACCCGGGCCGCCTGTGCAAGTTCTTGGC
>JBDQJC010000061.1:0-19537 GCA_040264055.1 Planctomycetota bacterium | reverse complement strand
GCGCACACGTGCCCCGACCCGCGAATTCAGTCACCGCAACCTCCGACCAATTCGCCACTTACAACGGGCCCATTTCGCCCCCGCCCAGACTAACGCAAAAAGGCCGCCAGACGGATCTGGTGGCCTTTGCGTTTTGGCTCCTCGAACAGGACTCGAACCTGTGACAAGCTGATTAACAGTCAGCTGCTCTACCAACTGAGCTATCGAGGAATTCGGTCGCTAAGTATACACCCGGCTTGCGGTGCTGCCAGCCCCTTTCGAAGCGGGGAACGGCGGAAAAACCGGGAACACGACCGAAGCATCGCCCCCTACATCGAGGGCTTCGCGCCGACCTCCGGAATCGGGCCTTCTGGGTCGTTGGTGGGGTGCATGCCGGGCTGGAAACTGACCTTGTTGAACTTGAACGGGCCAATCCGCAAATGGCGCACCGCGCCGACCTCGGCGTACTTCAGTCGCCAGTGAAGGCGGCGCGACCGCACATCGGCGATGCGCAGCGTGGCGTAGGCCCGCCGATAGCCCTGCTCCCGGCGGATGCCGTGGTAACTATTCGCCGCGAACAGGGCGACCATCCAACCACGGTGCTCGGGGTGAACCCAGCCATCAAACACATAGGCATCGCGGCCCTTCTTCATCGGCACCTGAAAGCCGTAGACCATGTCCGGCACCGTCTCGAGGCCGTGCATCACGTGCAGCCAAACGACCTGCTCGGCATCGACTCGAACCAAGAACTCGATGCGCGGGTCCGCCATGCAGCGGCGGAAATGCGCTGTCTTCTCGGCAGGAAAGGCCGCGTCCAGCGCCGGAAGGTGTTCCTCGCGGGCCGGATATACGAAGGGACCGCTGTCATCCGTCGGAGGACGACGCCCCTCCGGCACATGGAAATCCGGCAAGGCCAGGTCGCGGCACACAATCACAAAGTCCACCTGTCGATACCAAGACCGCACCCCTACTCGCCAGAGCCAACTCAGGGCGCGGCGATGCCAGGGGAGCGAACTTTGCGACATCGAAGGAAACGGTGGATTGCGTGGGCGAACTTCCGGGGCGCCCGATCAGGAGGGCAACTCTCTAAGGAAGGAATCGGCGAATTCGATGCCCAAGCTTGTTTTCCTTCCGCGTCTAGTCCGCAACCTAAGCACGATAACCCTCTCTGGGGGGGCCAGTTAGCACACATGGCGTGATCGGCTTGTGCAGCTCGGCCAGCTGTTCGCGGGGCTCGCGCCCCTCTTGAGGGTGCTCGCCTGGGTCGAATTCAATGCGATTGTGACGGAAAGGTCCAAACCGCCAATGGCGCACGCGGCCGACCGTGCGATAGCCCAATCGCTTGTGCAATCGCAAGGACCGCAAATCCTTCTCGCGCAGCGTCGCGTAGAGCCGCTCGAAGCCCTCGGAGCGGCGCAGCTGATTGGCGCAATTGGTGCCCAAAATGCCCACCATCAGGCCGCGATAATCGGGGTTAACCCAGCCATCAAACTGGTAAAGGTCACGCCCTTCATTGATCGGAATCGCAAATCCATACTCTGGATCACGAATCCGCTTTTGACTATGCATCATAAAACACCAGACAATCATCGGATCCTCGTCGCAGCGGATCATGAAGTCGGCGTTTGGATTGTCGATGACCTTGCGAAAGTGCGCGTGCTTCGACTTAGGGAAACACTCCTTCAATATTCGGTATTCCCGTTCCCCGGCACAGTCCAAGTAGAAGTCGGCTGGGTCGCCCATCGGCGACTTCCGTCCAGGCGGCAAGGGCGGATCTGGGTCAGCGATATCGCGGCTGACGATCACAAAATCGACGCGACGAAACCAGCGGCGCAAGCCTGTCTTGTGTAAGAACGCACCAAGTCGGCGCTTGAGAGAAGCGAGTGCCACTTAGATCACTTTGAAGGACAATTTGGAGCGCAGGAGGACACGCTCGTCACGAAGGCTCACCAGCAAGCCCTGGTGCGACCACAACTGGCGAGCATAATCTTATCCCACGCAGCCCTCGGATTACCCAGTTCTCCTACCTCAGCAGCGGCGAATCGCCACCTTTCTTGATGGAATCAGGCGTCGCTATCGTGCAGCCAAGCCCGCCACCCCACCCATGCACGCTGCCCCGCCTACGATCATCCTGGTCGAGCCACAGAACCCGGCCAACCTCGGTTTTGCCGCGCGCGCAATCGACAACTTTGGGCTGGGCGAGGCTCGAGTACTTAATGGCTGCAACTGGCAAGACAGCGAAGCCGAGCGCACTGGCGCCCCCGCCCGTGAGCGCTTGCAGGCAATGCGAGCCGTTTCCGACTGGCAATCAGCCACCGAAGGCTGCACGCACCTGGTTGGATTCACCGCTCGTTCCGGTCGCACTCGCGCTCCTGTTTCGCTCGACGATTGGGAGCCGATGCTCGACGAGCTCGGCCGCAAGGCCCAACTTGGCTTCGTGTTCGGCCGGGAAGATCGCGGACTCGAAAACGACGAAGTCGAGCGCTGCCACCGGCTCGTTTCGATTCCCACCGTCGGCTTGGGCTCGCTCAACCTTTCGCACGCGATCGCGGTTGCCGCCTATGCGTGGCGGCGCTGGGCGGGTGGCAGCAGCATGCCGACCCCTCCAGGCCTAGCACCCATCGACCCCGATCTCGCCGGTGCGGCGATTGCCGAGCAAGCCGATCGTATGCGCGTCGCCGAGCGCGCCGCGACGGAACTTGAAGCCGCGGAATTCCGCGACCCGAAGGAACGCGTTGCCGCCACGCTTCGGCGGCTCAGTGCACTTCCGATCGAAGCCCGCGACCTGCGCATCCTCGAGCGCGCCCTCAAGCACGCACGCTGGCGACGCGAGAACCCGGCCGACTAAGCAGACAAGCCCAGACCAGCCGCAACTAGATGCGAAACTGCGCGGCGCCGTGCACCAGGTAGCCGCCAAAATGACCCGCAAGTGCGATCAACATGGCCGCAAGCGTCAGCATCCATCGGAATCCACGCCGCTCGGATTCAGGCCAGCGCGGCACCATGAATGCAGCCAACAGCATCGTCACGGTTGCGGCGACGCCCAACCAGCGGTGCAACTCCATGGCTTGCCCTTCCTTGAATTTATCGGCAAGGAACCAACCCAATCCCGCCGCCACCACACCGGTCAGTGCGCCGAAGCGTAAGCAGAAGCGTTGCGCTGCCAGCCAATCACTGCGGCGGTGCAAACAGATCAGCAACTCCAGAAAGGCCGCCGTCAGAACCAGGCCAATCGGAAAGTGCACCGCCACCGGATGTTGCCTTGCCAAGAACGACAGCGCCCGTGGACCCAGCTCGGGATCTTGCAGAACGAGGACGAGGGAAAAAGCGATCATGACGGAATCCACGGCAAAGCAACGCTATTGCCTGGTGCGGCCAGCAAGGCGCAACTCTTGCAAGCGAGCAGAGAGCTCCTCGACTCTTTCGGGCATTTGCGCGGCAAGGTTGACGCTTTCTCGCGGGTCTGCAGCTAGGTCGTAAAGCTGATAGTTGACCTCGCCTTCGGCCGGCTCGCGGCTCGCAGGTTGAGTAAAGCCCCCGCTCCCCAAGCCTTCGATCAGCTTCCAGTTGCCTGATCGAAGCGCAAACATGCCACGGAAGGAGTGGTGCACCAACTCCGTGCGAGGCGGGTTCGGCACCGCCTGACCATTCGGCAATGCCGCAGCAAGCAAGCTCGACTGATCCAAGCTGTCTTCGGCGCTGTCCTCGGGCAGCTCCAACTCAAGCAGCCCGGCGAAGGTCCCGACCCAATCTTGCAAGCCAAATAACTCGGGGCGCACGCTTCCGCCTTCGAGCACGCCCGGCCAGCGCGCGATCATCGGAACGCGGTGCCCTCCTTCATGAATGTCCGCTTTTTGCCCACGCACCGAGCCGTTGGCAAAGTGCCCGTACTTCGCGACATCGCCAGCGGTCCAATGCGCCCCGTTGTCCGATGTAAAGACAACAATCGTGTTGTCCGTGAAGCCGTTCGCGTCGAGTGCATCCAGCACTTCGCCGACCCCGGCGTCGACCATACTCGCAAAATCACCGTACGGCCCCGCTTGACTGGTGCCGCGAAACCGCTGCGACGGAAGCCAGGGTGTGTGCGGCGCGGCCAAAGCGAGATAAAGAAAGAAGGGCGTCGCGTTCCCTGCAGCCGATTCGGCAGCGCGCGCCCGCAGCCAAGTCACGGACTCTTGCACAAAGCGCAGTTGCACCTGGGCGTGCGCAAAGTCGTTCGCGATCTTGCCGGCTCTCCAAAACCCACCTCCGCCCTGCCGAGCTTGCTGACTGCCTTCAATCGTGCCATCGAGTTCTGCTGTCAGTGCATCGTTGCGCACATAGCAATACGGAGCCATGTCCAAGCTCGCCGGAATGCCAAAGAAGGAATCGAAGCCGAAGTCAATCGGACCGGGCCGCAAGGGCTGTTCGTAGTCCGTGCTCTCGCCCGCACCGAGACCCAAATGCCACTTGCCGATCGCGCCGGTGGTGTACCCCGCATCCTGCAGCAGGCTCGCCATCGTCACCTGCCCTTCGTCCAACATGCAAACGGAGTTGCCGCCGAGCACCCCACTCTTCAACACGCGCCAGCAATAGCGACCAGTCAAAATCCCGTAGCGAGTCGGCGTGCAAACCGCCGAGGGCGAATGCGCATCCAGAAATCGTGCACCCTCCGCTGCAAGTTGACTCAACCGCGGTGTCGGAACCTTGCTGTCTGGGTTGTACGCGGAGATGTCGCCGAGCCCCATATCGTCCGCCAAAATGAAGACGATGTTTGGTCGTGCCCGGTTCTGCGACTGGCTCGCCGCGCTTTGCGACTCGGGCACAGCATCCGCGCCGCAAGATGCCAGCAGCAACGCAAGAAGCACGGCAGTGATTGGAGAACAAGACGCCATTGGGGCACTATCCTAAGGACTGCCCCTGCGCTCGGGTTTCCCGTTCGCAAACTGGTCACCATTGCGATTCCGCCTGCTGCTCCCGCTCGTCCTGCTCGGCTCCTGTGCCGATGTGCCGATCCCTGCTCCACCCGTCGACATCCCGGTGGACCTTTCGGCATTGACTCCCGACCAAGCAGCCGACTTTCTTAGCGACTGGTCCGGCGCCCCCGATCGAACTTGGGTCGGCCCGGAATACTGGGCCAACCGCTTGCAAGACTGGCGTGTACGCCAAGGTCGGGTCGAGTGCGTCGGCACCACCCTCCCGTGGCGCACGCTCCACCTACTTGATCACCAAATCGACGACACCGGCAGTTACGGCGAGCTGCGCGTGCGCATGGGCCTGACCGGACAACCCGGCGGCGACGGCGCGATGGCCGGCCTGCTGCTGGGCGCGGGCGCAGCCGATCTTGATTACCGCGCCGCAGCGCTCGTGCAATCCGCGCCAGGTCCCGAGGGCGGCATCTTGGCTGGCATCGATCACGCAGGCCACCTGTTTCTGCGCGACTTTTGGCAACAGGGTGGTGGCCCGGTTCTTCCGCACCGTCAAGCCGCAACGCCGCTCCCCAACGTCGATGCGATCGAACTTCGGGTCGTCATCAGCGAGAACGAAACGGATGACAGTTTGGTCGACCTCCTGCTCGAGGCCTATACACCTGGCCAACTCGCGCTGGAAATCGACCCCAGCATTGTCGAGGATGTCGAGCCCTTGGCCATCATTCGCGCGACAGCCTTGCCTGCCGCGGCTCTGACGGGGAACATCGCACTGTTTGCCCACCAGCGCACCGACGCCGACGCAGCCAACCCACCGCGCGCTTGGTTCTCCGCTTTCCGTGGATACGGCTTTCGATTCGAGTACGCGAAAGATCAGACCTTCGGCCCGATTCTCGGCGCGCAGCACACGCTTTCCCGCGATGTGCTGAAGATGACGGCTCAGCTGCCCCCGCTCTCGGATGAGGAACTTGCGGCGCCGGTCCAACTGCAGCTACTCCGTTCCGGCATCTGGGAAACCGTCGATGAAACGGGCATCGTTAGCCCCGGTTGGACCGCGCATTTCCGCATCGATAGCTGGGATTCCAGTCGCTCCGAACAATACCGCGTCATCTTCCAGTGGCGCGGCGAGCGCTGGGACTGGACGGGCACGATTCGAGCCGATCCGGTCGACGAGTCCGAGCTCTTGCTCGGCGCGCTGTCTTGCAATCACAACAATCGGCACGGCTTCGGCCGCGAAGGCTACCCCTTCTCTTCCGAGGCGCTTTGGTTCCCGCACGCCGACCTCGCCAAGAAGCTCGAACGCCAAGACCCAGACCTCCTGTTCTTTGCCGGCGATCAAATCTACGAGGGTGCCTCGCCAACTTTCCCAGATCGCTCGCAGCCCTACTTGGACTACTCCTATAAGTGGTACCTCTGGTACTGGGCATTCGGCGAACTGGCGCGCGACCGACCCTGCATCACGATTCCCGATGATCACGATGTCTATCAGGGCAATCTTTGGGGGGCCGGCGGCCGCGCCGCCCAGCGCGACAACGAGGGCGGCTATGTCATGCCCGCTGAGTTCGTGCGCATGGTCGACCGCACGCAAACCGCGCACCTGCCCGACCCTTGGTCGACCTTGCCGCTTGAGCAGGGCATCACCAGTTATTACACCGACTTGGTCTACGGCCGCGTGAGCTTCGCGATTCTCGAGGACCGCAAATTCAAAAGCGGCCCAGCCGGCCTCGTCGAGCACAACGGCCCGCGCCCAGATCACATCACCGACGAAAGTTTCGCTCCAGCCGATGCCGACGTCGAAGGCGCCACCTTGCTCGGTGCCGAACAGCTGAACTTTCTCGACCATTGGGCAGCCGATTGGACCGGCGCCGATTTCAAAGCCACTTTGTCGGCGACGGTCTTCGCCGGGCTGGCCACGCACCACGGCGGAAACCAGGACTTCCTGCGCATCGACCTCGATTCGAATGGCTGGCCGCAAACCGGGCGCAATAAAGCGCTCACTTCGATTCGCCGCGCCTTTGCTGTGATGATTGGCGGCGATCAACATCTGGCCAGCATTGCGCACCACGGCATCGACGACTGGGAAGACGCTGGCTTCAGCTTCACGGTGCCGGCGATCGCTAATTTTTATGCCCGCGCTTGGCGGCCACAGGGTCCGCCGATTCTGCCACTCAAAGACCTCGATCCCTTACCCCATACCGGCAGCTATCTCGACGGGCTGGGGAACCGTGTCACCGTCTATGCGCACACCAACTCGGGCCCATCGGGGCAAGAACCGGCCGCCTTGCATGATCAGAATCCGGGCTGGGGTACGATTCGCTTCAAGAAGTCGAATCGCAGCGTGATCTTCGAGTGTTGGCCGCGCTGGGCCGATCCAATCAGTGGGCCGCAATACCCCGGTTGGCCCTTCGAAGTCCCGCAACTCTTAAATGGCGGGCGACGCGTTGGCGCTCTACTTCCTGAGTTGCGCATCTCGGGCATGCGCGACCCGGTGCTGCAAGTCATCGATGACTTCAGCCGGGAAGTCATCTACACCCTGCGCGTGCAAGGCCAGCGATTCCGGCCACCCGTTCCCGAGGAAGGCAAGTACACCCTGCGCTTGGGCGAACTTGGCACCGAACGCGAAGTCATGATCGAAGGCGTACGAGCCACCCGGAACAACGAGAAAGAGCTAATCGTCGATATTTAGGCGCTGGCTCGCCCCGACGCATCCGCGGCCCGACTAGTTCGCGGCCAGGCCTTGCGGTGCCGGGCGCTGCTGCGGGCCGCCTGCTAAGCCGAACTCAAGATCCAGCGTGCCGCTGCCGGTACGGTTGAACCAGACGATGCGAATCGGGTGCCAACCCTTGGCCAGGGCTGCGTATCCAACTTTGGTCGCAGCGCCGTGTAGACCGTCATTGTCAACCACGACATCCTTGATCCGATCGCCGATCCAAAGCTTGGATCCATCGTCCGAGGTCAAAGCGAATTGATACAGGCCGGTCGTCGGCAGATGTAGCCAGCCGCTTTGCTCGATCGATTGATTCTCGGCGCGGCGCGCCTCGGTCATGCGCAGATCGCCCGGACGTCCCAGATCAGTCGGCGTCTGCGAAGAAAACAAGGGCTCCGGAACTTGCTCCACGGCGCCCGTCCACTGGAGGGCGCGCAAACCGCCGACGCTCGCATCGCTTGGCAATTTGACTGCGGCACGCGGTGTCAGCTTCACGAACTCGCGCCGCACGACTTCACTGACCGGGCGACCGTCTCGGAAGCTACGCGCAGAAACCGTCGTGGTCTGATCCAACTCAAAGCGAACAGGGCCCTCGGGCGAATCCAGAGTGGGCTCCGAGCCATCCAAGCTGTAGTGCACGCGCAGGCCGTTGCCAACTGTGACCGCGACTTCAGCGGCTTCAACGAAGCGATCGATCTCGGCCTGAATCTCGGGGGCGCGATAGACCACTGGCTGGCCCTTGAATCGCACCTTCACGACGTTGGCGTCCGGATGCGGCAACAGCTTCGGCAGGAAGAACTGGATGCCTCCTTCAATCTTCTGCCAACCCAGTGGATACTCCTCTGGCGTGCCGAGTAATTCTGCACTCAAGATCTCGCCGTCCAGGTTCGGCACGATCAGCTGCGGCGTGCGCGGCCAATCGAACACATGCAGGTACAGGGTCGACTCGTCTGCACCGGCTTCGCCGCGCAAAGTCGCTCGCCCCCATTCCAAGGCGGCCGGGAAAGGGCTCGCTTGTGTGGCATAGATCGACTCCCCAAAGGCATCCATCCAAGCGCCCATTCCGGCCAGGCGCTCTTGCGCCTCGACCGGAAAACTGCCGTCCGGCTTCGGCCCAATGTTCAACAAGAAGTTGCCGCCTTTACTGGCGACATCGACCAAGGTGTGAATCAACTCGCCGGTCGACTTCCATTCGGTATCGGCGCGGTTCCAGCCCCAGTACCGATTCATCGTCATGCAGGTCTCCCAATCGACGCCGGGCAATCCACCGGCCGGCACCTCTTGTTCTGGGGTGCCAAAGTCACCGGCGAAACCGGGGCCCTTGTCCAAGCCCGCCATGCCGGCGCGGCCCTTATCGACGCGATTGTTCACCAAGACCTGCGGCTGCAGCTCGCGACACAACGCGTACAACTCGCGACCGTATTCCGAGGTCCAAGTGTTTTCCCACTCACCGTCGAACCACATCACATCGATCGGCCCATAGTTGCTCAGCAGTTCGGTGACCTGCGCATGCAAGTAGTCCACGTAGCGATCAAAGTCAGCGCCCTCGCGGCTGCGCTCGGTTTCCCAACCGCGCCGCGGCAGGTAGTCCGGGTGGTGCCAATCCATGATCGAGTGGTACCAACCCAGTTTCAGACCATGCCGCCGACAGGCCTCGGCAAGTTCAGCAAGTAGGTCGCGCCCAGAAGGACCACCCGCCACATCGAACTCGGTCGCGTCCGAAGGCCACAAACAAAAGCCATCGTGGTGCTTGGTGGTGATCACCACGTACTTCATGCCGGCCGCCTTCGCCATGCGGCACCAAGCTTCGGCGTCGTAGTTGACCGGGTTGAACTCTGCCTGCAGCTTGTCGTACTCCTCAAGCGGAATCTGCGCCGTGGTGCGAATCCACTCGGCGTGACCGGTCGCGCCCTTCCACTCTCCTTCCAGGGTCGAATACAAACCCCAATGGATGAACATGCCAAAGCGCGCGTCGCGCCACCATTCCATGCGCTCGTCCACCGATGCCTCTGCCATTGTCATCGATGCATCCGAGTCGAAGCCGTGCGGCGAAGACTGGCAAGAGATTCCAAGCGTCAAAATCAGCAGGGAGAAGACCGCACGCAACATGCGCGCAGGATACCCAAGACGGCGCGGCTTGCTCAGCTTCCTTCAGCGAGCAACTCGAAGTCGAAGGCGGCTTCGGTGCGTCCATTCAGTTGCAAAACCAAGCGATGGACACCTGGGTAATCGCGCCTGGTCGTCACGGGCCGAAAGCTATGCCGTTTGTCCACGCGCCGCGTCTCGCCAGGACTTAACTCCAACTCGCGCAACTTGAACACCTTGATGCTGCGCGGGCCGCGCGCCCGCACGAAGTGCAGCTGATAGTCGAGCATCACCTTCTGCGGAAGAGCCGATGGATTCGACAACTGCACGACAAAACGAATCTCGCCACCCACCCTCACCCGAGCTGGGTCCGGCGCTTGCAGTTCCAACTTGACTGGGCTATCCGCTTCAAAGCCCAACAAGGGCCAAACGCCAGGGTGCGCCTGTTTAATCAGGGTGCGCAGCGCGTGCTTTGCCCACGGCAGGCGCATGCCACCCCACTCGGCAATGGTCTCAAGCACAAACTCAGCGTGCAGCTTCGCATGGTCATTCATGTGGTTAGCGACCGAGCGCCGGACATAGTCGGCCGGGTCCTCGCGCAGCGCGTGCAAAATCGGCAGGGCGAGAGTCGGATCCGCCTTCAAGGCGGGCAAGGCGATCCCCCACGGCAGCACCGGCCGCGTGCCTTCGCTGGCCAAGCGTCGCACATGCTCGTCCTCACTCGCAGTCCAAGCCCGGGCCTGTTGCAGCGTCGCCTCGACATCGTGCAAAAGAAACGGGCGCAGGGCGAACTCGGCGCTGAATGCCGAGGTCATTCGGGCCAATGCCGACAAGGATGCGGCCGGTCGGTCGCGACCATAGACCGACACATAATCGATCAGCGGCCAGGCGACGAATCCCTTCAAGCCGGCGGCACACGCGGACTCAAGTACCCGCAGATAAGCGGCCCAAACCTCGCCCGAACTCGCATCGGGTACTCCGCAGCTTCGGCAAAGGCCTACATGAATCGCGGCGATCAGATGCGCAAGGCGCGCCTTCAGCTCGAGTTCGTCCAGCCCAGCAAGCGCTTGTTTACGACAGGCGGTGTGGGGAAAGGCCGCGTCAACGCCGTGCAAGGCCGTCGCAATCTGGTCGACGGCAGCAGTCCCGAGTTCGTCTTTGAAGGCAGCCATCTCTTGATTCCCTCCGGCCTGACGGCAGCGGCCGCCTATGCTAGCCTGAACGCCCGCTTGCCCGCGGAATCCCCCCGAAGTTCATGCTGCGCCACCACTTCCTGCTCTCGCTACTGATCCTCTTTAGCTTGCTTTCCAGCCCGGCCAGCGCCCAAGAAGGCAGCGGAGCCGAAGAAGCCGTCGCGGCAGAAACCGCCGTCGCAGCGGAAGAAGAGGGCGGTGGAATCGACGCAGTCTTTGCCACGCTGAACTCCGAGATCGGCTTTTATGTCTTCTACCCGATCCCGATCTTCGGGCTGCAAACGGGGGCGCCGCGCAGCTGGGACGCAAGTGCTAACGGCGGCGTCGGCGATTGGGTCGAGCCAGCCGAGGGCGCGACCGTGCCCGCGACCTTGCCACTCGCGGTGTTGATCCTGATGCTTGGCGCGATCTTCTTTACGATCCGCCTTGGCTTCCCGCAGTTCCGCGTGCTGGGCCACGCGCTGGGCATCGTGCGCGGCAAGTACGACGACCCGAGTACTCCCGGGGAAGTCACCTCCTTCCAAGCCCTGACTGCGGCACTTTCCGCGACCGTCGGCTTGGGCAACATCGGTGGCGTCGCCATCGCTGTCGGTACCGGTGGCCCCGGCGCAACCTTCTGGATGATCTTGGCTGGCCTCATCGGCATGGCCTCGAAGCTCACCGAATGTACGCTCGGCCAGATGTACCGCAAGACCCGTCCCGACGGACGCGTCATGGGTGGTGCGATGTACTACCTATCCGATGGCCTCAAGGAAATGGGCATGGCCGGTTTGGGCAAAGTGCTCGCGGTCATCTTCGCGATCATCTGCATTGGCGCGAGCTTCGGCGGCGGCAACACCTTCCAAGTCAACCAAAGCTACCAAGCGGTCTCGTCGACCTTCAGCTTCCTCGAAGGGCAGGACCACCTGTACGGCATCATCATGGCGGTGCTGGTCGGCGCCGTGATCATCGGCGGCATCCAACGCATTGCGCAGGTCGCCGAGAAGATCGTGCCGACGATGTGCGCCATCTTCGTGCTGGCCTGCTTGATCATCCTGCTCATGCGCGCGGGCGACATTCCTGCCGCCTTCGCTTCGATCATTAGCGGCGCCTTCAACCCGGACGCGATGTTCGGTGGTGCCTTGGGCGTGTTGGCATTGGGCTTCAAGCGCGCCGCCTTCTCGAACGAGGCCGGCATTGGTTCGGCGGCCATCGCTCACTCGGCAGCGAAGGTCCCCTACCCCATGCAAGAAGGCATCGTTGCGGCGCTTGAACCGCTGATTGACACGGTCATCGTCTGCACCATGACTGCGCTGGTCATCGTCATCACCGGCGCCTACAGCAACCCGGAATACGCCAGCATGGTCGCGAATGACCAAGGTGCGGCGCTGACTTCGGCCGCCATGAAGAGCGTGCTGCCTGGCTTCCAGTATGTGCTGGCTGTCGCGGTCATCCTGTTCGCCTTCTCGACCATGATCTCGTGGTCGTACTACGGCGAGCGCTGCTGGGCCTACCTGTTCGGCGACAAGTCCTCGATGATCTACCGGGTCATCTTCGTGGTCTTTGTCTACCTGGGCGCGATTACGAGTGCCTCGAACATCCTCAACTTCGGTGACTTGATGATCTTCGGTATGGTCTTACCGAACATCATTGGTGTGGTCTTACTCTCGGGCAAGGTCAAACGTCACTTCAAGGAGTATTGGGCGATGCATCAAAACGGCGAGCTCAAGACCTACAAGTGATCGCCGCCAGCTCCTTCCTTTGCGCAGCTTTGCTTGCGCCCCTTCAAGAGCCCGTCCAGTCGGACGGGCTCTCCCAATTGCGGGCCTTGCAGGATGGGCCGCAAGCCGCACTCGTCGGCAACGAGGTCGCGCCACCGAGCCAAGGCAAGGGCCTCTACCCCTGGTTGGCTACCCATGCCGACGGCACGATCTCGGCTAGCTGGACCGAACCGCGGCCAACTGGCGAGCACGCGCTGCTCTGGGCTCAGCGCAAGTCGGATGGCAGCTGGTCTGAGCCCGAACAAATCGCCGCGGGCGACGACTGGTTCGTGAACTGGGCCGATCACCCGATGCACGCGGTCGATGCTCAAGGCCGCGTGTTCGCCACTTGGCTGCAGAAGGTCCCCGGCTCGATCTATTCCTACCAAGTGCAAACGCGCTTGCGTGATTCCGCTGGCAATTGGGGGGAAGCGCGACTCCTGCACGAGGACACCAGCCCGACCGAACACGGCTTCGTTTCCATCGCGCCGACTCCCGGCGGCGGCTTCGTCATCGCCTGGCTCGATGGTCGCGCTACGGCCGAGAAGAAGCCGATGCAACTGCGGGCGCGGCGCCTGCTTGCCAACGGCAGTTTTGGCCCAGAGCTGCTGGTCGACGCGCGCGTTTGCGATTGCTGTAGCACCAGCCTGCGCGCACACCCCGATGGTTCCTTCTTGTTGAGCTATCGTGATCGCGGCGACGAAGAAGTGCGCGATCTCGGCCGGGTTCGCTTGCAGCTGCAGGGCGAGTCCGAGCTTCAGGTTTTGGGCCTGCCCGCCCCCGTCGACGGCTGGGTCATGCCCGGTTGCCCAGTCAATGGCCCGGCGCAAGCGCGCGGCCAACAACACATCGCGACCGCCTGGTTCACCATGCAACCCACTGCGCGCGTGCGCCTGGGCTATGGCATGCAAGTCCAGAACATTGCCGAAGGCGCCGGGGTCGCCGGCCGCGTTGCGGTCGCCGCCACGCCAAAGGGATTCGCCGTCGCCTGGCTCGAAACCCGGCAAGGGCAAACCGCGTGGTGGCTGCAAGAACTACACCTCGAGACCTCGCCGCAACCGAGTCGCGATGGCATCGCGATCCTCGCGCCAAGCAGCCCGGCTCGGCCGATCGCCGCAACCACCGGCTCACGCGCGGACGGATTCCTGCGCCTCACGCCCACCAAGACCGGCGTGCTCGCGGTCTGGACTGACGGCAAGGCCCAGCTCCTTCGCTCCAAAGAGATTGTTACTGCCAACACTCAAGTAAAGCCGGATCGCCCGCGCTAAATCCCTTGTCTCAAGTGCCTTAGCATGCCCAACGGAAACCGACTACATTTGTCGTTACAAGTACAGATGTAAGCGTTAGTTTGGGGACATGAGCGTTCCCCCACGTATTAGCGATGCCGAATGGCAGGTCATGGAGGCCGTTTGGGGCCGCCACGATGTCGCCGCCGGCACGATCGCGGCCGAAGTCGGGCCGCCCCACGACTGGTCGGAAGCCACCGTGAAAACGATGTTGGCGCGGCTGGTGAAGAAGGGCGCGCTGAAGTTCCGCCAGGACGGCAAGCGCTACCTGTACTCGCCGGCGGTACCGCGCGAAGCCTGCGTGCGCTCGGAAGCCCGCGACTTCCGCGAGCGCATGTTCGGTGGCCGCACGAGTCCGCTGCTTGCCTGGTTCGTGCGCGAGAGCCCGCTCTCCGACGCGGAAATCGAACAACTGCGCGCCTTGCTCGATGAGAAGCGCGCCGATGGAAGCGCCGAGCCCGGGGCCGAGGCATGAGCACGCTTCTCCTCGCCTCCTTCCAAGCCGGACTGCTGGCCTGTGCGGTGCTGCTGCTCGAACGCATTGCCGGTCGTTGGCTCACGCCATCGATCCGCCTGGCACTCTGGGCTTTGGTCCCGCTGCGTCTGCTCCTCGTCATACCGGTCACCGACCCCTTCGGCGCGGACCGACCCGACTGGTGGACTTGGCAGCAAGGCCCCGCACAGTCCGCAGCCGAACCCGCGTCGGAAGTCGAAGGCCCAGGCGGTGCAGCTCTGACGAAGTTCGAACCCAAGCTCAAAGCCGAGGCAAACGCCCCCACCGAAGTCGCGACGATGAGCTCGGTGGCACCCGCGGCGCTCGCAACCCCCGCGGCGCTCGACTCCGCAGCCGTGCAGGAACGCAGCCTGCGCGGCGGAATCGACCTTCCGCAAGCCCGCGGCGAAATGGCCACCGAAGCGGCCGCGAACCCGCTACCGGCCGAGCCTTCGCGCCCATTCCCGTGGTTGCTCATCGCCTGGACACTCGGCTTCGCGATCGCCATCGCGCGCACGGTGCGCGCCGAACTCAGTCTGCGTCAACACCTCGACGAACGGCACCGGCCAGCACCAAATCGTCTGCAAGCACTTGCCGATGCCTGCGCCAGCCAGCTGGGCATGCGCCGCAGCGTTCCGGTTCTGCAAGTCGACGATCTGCCCTCGCCGGCGGCCTATGGATGGCGGCACGGTCGCTTGCTCATGCCGACCCATCTGCATAACGAGCTCGAAGAAGAAGAGCTGCGCTTTGTGCTCCTTCACGAGTTGGCGCACCTGCGCCATCGTGACTCACTTCAAAACCTGCTGCTCGCACTCATAGGAGCAGTGCATTGGTTCAACCCGCTCGTCGCCTTTGCGCACCACCGCATCCGCGAAGAACGCGAGCTGCTGCGCGATCAGGAAGCCCTCGCGGCTCTCCCGCATGTCCCGGCACGCCGTTGTGCCGCGACCTTGGTCAAGCTGCTGCCCCGGCAACATCCTGCACCATCCCGCGCGTCGCTATCTGCATTGGTCCCTCACCACCGAACCACTCGACGGAGAATCTCGATGATCATTCAACCTTGGCAACCCAAGAAGCTGCAACTCCTGCCTGGCGCCGCCTGCCTGGTCGTGCTCGGCTGGGCCGGCCTCACGACCAGCTTCGCCTCGGCGACCACGCCGCTTGAACAAGAAGGGCCTCTGAGCCCCAGCGCACCCAGCGCCACCGGCGGTACGCCCCTTGGACCGAGCGCCCCGCGCGCCCCACAACATGTGCGGGTGACGCGCCAAACCCCGGCCCCGGCTTGGCTTGACCAAACGCTTGCCAAGCTCTCCGGTTCGATCCGCTGGGATGATTCGATCAATGTCGACCAGTTTGCGCAACTCATCGCAACCGCGACCGGACTCTCGGTACGCATCGACGATCAGGTCTACGACTACGGCTATGACATCTGCGCGCTACAAGTTCCGATGTCGCCCAAGCGTGCCCTCGATCTCATTTGCCGTCAACACAACATGCGCTGGGAAGCCGAAGAGGGCGGGATCTATCTTTCCTCCCGTGACGAAGGGCCTCGCCAGATCGAACTGCGCTTCTACGACGTCAGCGAGCTCGTCAAGGGCAATGAAGAACGCATGGATGAGTTGCAAGACATCGTCATGACCTTGACGGATCATGGCAACACTTGGGACTGGGATGAAGTCGGGCTGCGGGGCTGGAATGGCCAGCTCCTTGTGCGTCAAACCGCCAGCAATCACGAGCTCGTCGAATCCGTTCTCAACATGCTGCTCACGCGAACGAGCCCACCGGCGCAGCAGGTCCCTGCAACGCATATCGAGTTGTTCTCGCAACGCTTTGACATCAAAGGGGGCGAGTCGATGGACGCGCAGCTTGCAGCGATCTTTGCCAAACTCGACATCCCGTACCTGGTCTCGCCGGACTACTCGGGCTACGAGTTCGAGGAAGACCGCAAGGCGATGCCGCTTGCAGCAATTCTCGAATACGTGTCCGACGAGATGGGCGGCGAGTTTGCTTATGCCGACGGAGCCGTTTTCTACGGTGACTCGACCCCGATGCATACCTCCGCCTACGAGGTCGCAGATCTGCTTTCGGCAACCACGGAAGAAATCTTCGCTTACTGCCAAGACGCCTATGGCTCCGACGACGAAGAAGAACACCGACGCGAAGCCGAATGGGAGATCCACTCCATGAAGGGCGAGCAACTCATGGATCTGCTCTACGACCTGCTGCCCGACGACTTCTGGGAGCGAAGCGGTCCGACCATGCTGATTTGGAATGACATGCTTCTGATCACGCAAAGCAACGAGGCGCACCTCAGTATCGAGAGCTTCCTGGAGACGGCGCGCCGCGCCGTTCGCAGATAACGACGAGGCCGCAAGGCCGCAGCCCCGTCCGGGTGGTGCCGGACGGGGCTGTTTTTTTGCGCTTCGCCAGATCGTCGGTGTTGGGTTAGGATGCGGACCATGCTTCGCATCTTGCTTGCTGTGCTCTGCGCCTTCACCGGGCTTCCTCCGGTTGTAGCCAGCGCGACGGCAACCAGCTCGGAGCACGACAACTGCTGTTGCAGCGTGATGGGCCACGTGGATGAGCATGCCGGCCCTCGTTTGATCGAATCTCCCTGCGGCTGCGGGTGCAACACTCCCGCACGGACACCTGACGAATTCCCCGAGGCACCACGGGACCGCAACAACAGCGAGTCGAACTCGCTGAACGGAATCCAGGTCGAAGCGGCTCTTCCGGTGACGCCGCCGCGCAGCGTCGTTCGCAAACTGCCCGTTTCGCCGGTGCCGCTACGCGGCCCGCCCGATCCGGCGGCCCTTTGTGTTTGGCAGGAATAGTCAGCAAAGCTCCTTCGCTTTGACTGATCATTCCTGAAATTCCAGACACAATACGATGAAGAAACTGATTCTCCTCGCAGCCGCATTGTTGGCTGCCTGCGCCTCGCCGATGGACAACACGTCCGCAGAAGCCAGCGCGAACCAAAGCTACAGCTCGTCCTACACGCTGACCGTGAAAGGCATGTCTTGCCCCAACTGCGCGAACAATATCACGCATGAATTGAAGGGGCTCACCGGCGTCGAGTATGTGCAAATTGATATGGGCGCTGGCAAGGTGACGGTGCACTCGAATAGCACGCTGCCCGATGTATTCCTGTTGGAAGAGTCCGTGCGCAGCGCAGGCTTCACCCCGGTCCGCGACGGCGAGAAATAGCCATGCCGCGCCTCGTCTTGACGACGAGTTTGCTGATTGCTCTGGCCGCTCCGGCGGCCTCGGCCCAGCAGACCAATTTGACACCGGCCGCGACCACCCCTGGCGATGGGCGCATCTATCCCGAAACCCAACTGCGTTGGTACTCGCGCGATGGCGCTGACGATGTGCTCGAACTCAATCAACGACTGAGCTACGGCTTTGGTGGTAAGTCGGCCGCCTTCCTTGAAGTCCCCTACGACTTTGACGAAGGCGTCGGCGATGCGCGCTTGGGGTTCAAGCATCGCTTCCTGCAACTCGACATCGGCAGCGTGGATACTTTGCGGGTGGCGGCTTTCGGTGGCCTCGAGCTTCCGACCGGAACCGATGCGATTTCGACCGACTCGGTCGACCCATTCCTGGGGGCAGTCATTACTTCGATCCGCGGCCGCTTCGGTTGGAATGCGGCAGCAACGCTGTATTCGACTGGCGATAACGCACCGATCACGCGCGGACCACTTGATGTCGAAGGCGAACTGGTGAAGCTCGATGGATCGGTCGCCTGGCGGGTCGACCCCGTCGAGTATGGCGCGGATTTCGTCGCGGCAACCTACCTGGTGCTCGACACGAATGCCTACCTCGGTGGCAGCGACAACACCGAGGTCTGGATGTCACCTGGGCTGCTTTACGAGGCCCCCGACTTTGCCCTCGAGCTTTCCTTGCTCTTGCCGCTGAGCCAAGACGTCGCGGGCCGACCTGAACGCGATTACGGCGTCCTGGTCGGCCTACGGCTGTTGTTCTAGTTCACCGAAACCGAACTACTGAACAAAGCGCACGCGCGCATCACTCATTTCGAGTGTTGCGCCGTCGCCAAGTTCAATCGCGAATCCTTGCATGCCAGCACCGATCGGCAGCAACTGGTCTTGAAAGAGAACGCCGTTGAGGTAAACGCGGGCATGTGTGCCAGTTTCGAGTCGCTCAGAAACCACGCGCAATTCAAACCAAGCACCGCCCGGAATCAGGTCGGTCGTGATGGTGCCTTCTCCTTGGTCAAGAATCGAACCGGTCTTTGGTTGTCCACCCGGATTCGCATTGAGTGCCAAGCGCACTGCTCGGCCCTTCCCATCGCCAAGAAAAGCCAAACTCGACGAACCTCCTTCGGCAACGCGTAGTCGACATTCCATTTCGAATGCGCTGACCGGCTCACCACGCACGCGTAAGCTCCCCGGACCATTCTGAGCCTGGAGCACTCCATCGGTAAAGGTCCACTCGGCGGAGCCGCTCGACTCCCAGCCTTCGGTTCCACTTCCGAACAAAGGGATCCAATCTGTCGCGCCATCGAGTTCACCTGGATCGGCACCGTCCAATGGCTTGATGCGCACATCACCCAAGCAAACTTGACCGAGCGTGCCTTGGAAACGCAGCGGACCGCGCGCGACTTCGCCAGCAGCGCCGCCGCCGGTTTGCCCATTCGGTTCCGCCGAGCCGACGACCATCACGCCGTCGACCATGATCTGTTGGAACTCGGCGCCGCGCACTTTCTTGCCATCGGCGTCGAACTTCGGTGCAAGGAATCGCCCGGTCACGGTGTGCCAGACGCCGGGCCCTTTGTACGCATCCAAAACGCGCGGGCCTTTGACCGAATGCACGCCGGCAAACTCGCCGCGTTTGTCATTCAGCTGCAGTTCGTAACGATCCTGGAAGTACAAACCACTGTCGCTGCCTTTCGGCATCATGACGCGGAAGAAGAACTCGCAATCGCCGAATTCTTGCTTGGAGACCAGGTCGGTTGCGCCCGGACCGCTGTTCACGATCGCGCCCATGCCCGGCCGCGTGACGACCTTGGTGGGGTCTTTCGGATCGAGCTCGGCGTCGACCAACTCCCAACCCTCGCCCTGCCAGCGATCGAGCGCATCGCCCCAAGTCAGGTGCAACCAGCCTTCGCTTTCGTTGGACTTCTCGGCG
>JBDQJC010000060.1:0-19737 GCA_040264055.1 Planctomycetota bacterium | reverse complement strand
TCCATGAAGTTGGAGAAGACAACGTTCAACGGTTGCATCGGCACAAAAAAAAACGATTTCGCCCGGAAAACCGATAAAACTCGGTTATCCGGGCGAAACCAGGAAAGAAAACGACCTTTTGGCCTAGTTTTCTGTCTTCGTGAACGCTCGATTGCGTCCGCGAAGGGCTTTGACAAGCGGCACCGTTTGCTCGTGACCATCGATACGAACGGTAATCTCACCCTTCTTAATGACCGAAGTCGCGAGCTTCATGCGACGAACCGTGCCATTTGGAAGTAAGACGCGCACCTTTTGGATGTTCGCCTTGAACGTACGCTTGGTATGTCCGGTGGTCTTGAGACCAACGCCACCTTTCTTCTTGGGCAGACCGCGACGAGCAATGCTCATCCCAGCCCGTGTCTCTTTACCCGTAACTTCGCAACGACGTGCCATGATTGAATTCCTCCGATAAGAGGGTCGGAAATCATACGCAGGGTGAGGGCAACGGTCAAGCGAAGCCCGATTTCGGGCCGTGAATTGTCCGCTTCGCAGGGATCATCCGCGCTTTGGTTGACGGCCCCCGCCGCCGCCGGGAGAATAGGCTACCGAACGACGGCACCGGGAGAGTCTCGGGGGTTCCCCCCACCGAGCACCGAAGGGGCAAGCGCAGCGCGCGAATCTCTCAGGTAAATGGACTGGTGTCGGACGGATCCTGAATGCCTGCCGCAACTTACGGCAGCTCAAACAGGGCGCTCCCGCAACGCAGGGGCGCCCTGTCTTCGTTTTCTTCGAGGTCGTTTCCCCGACAACCGATGGCCAACACCGAAACCCTGCTCCGCACCCCGCTCTTCGAGGCTCATCAAGCTCTCGGCGCCAAACTGGTCCCCTTTGCAGGATGGGAAATGCCTCTCGATTACGGCTCGATCCTCGGGGAGTCGAGGGCCGTGCGCAACGGTGCCGGCGTCTTTGACGTCTCCCATATGGCTCGATTCTGGTTTCGCGGGCCGAGCGCGGCAGCAGAATTGGATCATGCGCTCGGGGGCTGCGTCACCGACCAGCCGATTGGCAAGGCACGCTACACGATGATCTTGCAAGAGGATGGCGGCATTCTCGACGACCTGATTACCTACCGCACCGGCGAAGACGCTTACTTCATGGTCGTCAACGCTTCAAATCGGGTCCGCGACCGCGAGGCGCTGGTCTCACGCATCTCAGAGACTTCCTTTGAAGACATCACCGAGGACGGCGGTGGGATCCTGGCGCTGCAAGGTCCCGAGGCATGGCGCATCCTGCGCGAGCTCACCGGCCAAGCCGATCTCGCCCCTGGCTTCCTCGATTTGGCCTGGCCTGCTTCGCCGTTCGGTGAATTGTTCATTGCTCGGACCGGGTATACCGGGGAGCACGGCTACGAAATCTTTGTCTCGGCCGAACAAGCTGTCCCGGTCTGGAACCGTCTGCTCGAACTCGGCGTTGCTCCAGTCGGGCTCGGCGCCCGCGATGTGCTGCGGCTCGAGGCCGCTTTGCCGCTCTATGGCCACGAGATCCACGAAGCCATTACTCCCTTTGATGCTGGCTTGCGCTTCGCCATCAAAGGCTGGAAGACGCGCGACTTCATCGGCGCAGAGGCCCTGCGAGCCAAGGGCGATTCCGTCACCGAGTTGATCGGCTTGACGGCCGAAAAGCGCGTTCCACGCGAGGGCTACCCTGTGTTGGCCGCCGGCGAAGAAGTCGGCATGGTCTGCAGTGGGGTCTATTCCGCCACTCTCGACAAACCCATTGCCACGGCCTACGTGCGCAAGGGAGCCGAGGGCCCCTTCTCCGTCAGCGCGCGCGGCAAGGAATTCGCTGTCGAACGCACCGATCTGCCCTTCGTCCCGCATCGCTCGCGCGACTAATCGCGCCACGCGCGCTCAGAAATCCCCCTAACTCAAGAATCATGCGTCCCTCCGACCGTTCTTACCTCGACTCCCACGAATGGGCCCAACTTGACGGCGATGTCGTCACCGTTGGCATCACTGACTTCGCCATCGAACAGCTCGGCGAGTTGGTCTATCTAGACCTGCCGTCTACCGGCACGGCGGTCAGCCGAGGCAATAGCTTCGGTGAAGTCGAGTCGGTCAAAGCCGTCTCGGATGTCAACTCGCCGGTCGATGGCGAAATCGTCGAGGTCAACGAAGCCCTTCCGGATTCGCTCGACAGCCTCCAGAACGACCCCTTCGCGGGCGGCTGGTTGATCAAAGTCAAAGTTTCGGGCGCTGCGGCTCTCGATGGATTGAAAGACGCCGCCGCGTACGAAGACATCGTCGCGTCGGAAAGCTAAGCACACCCCGGCAGCATGCCTTACATCCCCAACTCCGACGCCGACCGCGCCGCGATGCTGACCGAGATCGGTTTCAACTCAGTCGATGAGTTGTTCGCACCGATCCCGAAAGACATCCAGGTCAAAGGTCCGATGGCGATTGAGCCTGGCTTGACCGAGCTCGATTTGCGCGAGCACATGGCCGAGCTCGCTTCCTGGAACCGCCCAGCCGGCACGCGCCCGTGCTTCTTGGGTGGCGGCACTTACAACCACGATTGGCCGGCCTTGGTCGACCACCTGCAAAGCCGCACCGAGTTTCTGACTGCGTACACCCCGTACCAGCCGGAATGCTCGCAAGGCACGCTGCAGTGGATCTACGAGTTCCAGTCGATGATCGCCGAACTCGCTGGTTGCGAGATCGCGAACGCTTCGATGTACGACGGCGCTTCAGCCGGCGCCGAGGCGGTCTTGATGGCCTCGAACATCAAGCGACGCAAGAAGGTCGTGGTCTCGGCCGGACTCCACCCGGATGCCCGCCACACCATTCAGACCTATCTCAAGCACGTCGAAATCGAAGTCGTCGAGGCCCCCCTCGTCGATGGTGTCACGGATTGGGGCGACTTGGTCGACAAGGACTGCGCGGCAGTCCTGGTGCAGCAACCAAACTTCTTTGGCGTGATCGAAGACCTCGATCAGCTGACGGCCCAAGCCAAGCAAGCTGACGCACTGTCAATTTGCTCGCTGTACCCGGTCTCTACCGGCCTGTTGCGTTCGCCTGGCAAAGCCGGCGTCGACATCGTGGTCGGCGATGGTCAGTCGCTCGGTGTGCCGATGGGCTACGGCGGCCCGCACTTTGGCTTCTTCGCGACCAGCCAGAAGTATGTTCGGCAACTGCCCGGCCGCTTGGTCGGAGAGTCGCTGGATACCGAAGGACGGCGCGCTTACACGCTGACCTTCGCAACCCGCGAGCAGCATATTCGGCGCGAGAAGGCGACCTCGAACATCTGCACCAACAACGCGC
The DNA here is from genome assembly GCA_040264055.1 of Planctomycetota bacterium. Lineage (GTDB taxonomy): Bacteria > Planctomycetota > UBA1135 > UBA1135 > UBA1135. The sequence goes on along the minus strand of JBDQJC010000060.1, from coordinate 16,438 downwards.
TCATCGCGCTGCGGGGCTGCATCCATATGGCAGCCTTGGGCCCACAAGGGATCGAAGAAGTCGCCTGCCTCAGCCGGCAAAACGCGCTGGCTTTGAGCGAGGCGCTGACCAGCGCCAGCGATTCGGTGCAACTCGCATTCCCCGAACGCGCCTTCTTCAATGAAGTCGCCTTCCGCGCAACCGGCGGCGACGCGGCCGTGCTGCGCTTCAAGAACGCGCTCGCTGCAGCGGGCATCGCGGGGGTCATCTCGGTTTCGCAATGGTATGCGGACATGGATGGCGTCTTCACCCTGGCCTGCACCGAGAAGACGCGTCCACAACACATCGAGCGGCTCGCCCAAGTTGCGGCCGAGACCTTCCAAATGGAGGTGGCACTGTGAATCTGACCCCTGTCCCCCTTCTTTTCGAGGACTCGCGCCCGGGTCGTCGCTGCACTCAGTTTGCTGGTGCTGATCGCGCCGCCGCTTCAGTGGGCTTGCCCACGAGCGAGTTGCGTGACACTCCTCCGGCGCTTCCCGAGATGGCCGAGCAAGATCTGCTGCGCCACTTCACGCGGCTTAGCCAGAAGAACTACGCGATCTCAACGCAGTTCTACCCCTTGGGTTCGTGCACGATGAAGTACAACCCGCAGGTCAACGAAGCGATCGCGATGCAGCCTGGCTGGGCGCATCTGCATCCGCTTCAGGACGCAGGCGAAGTGCAGGGTGCGTTGAAAGTCATGCACCAGCTGCAGGCGGATCTCGCCGAATGCACTGGCCTTTCGGCCGTCACTTTGCACCCCGCCGCCGGGGCTCAAGGTGAACTGACGGCACTGATGGTGCTGCGTGCTTGGTTGGCGGATCAAGACCAACCGGACCGGCGCACGGTTTTGATTCCGGATAGTGCCCACGGCACGAACCCGGCATCCTGCACGCTGGCGGGCTTCGAGGTTCAGTCGCTCAAAACCGGACCAGACGGTCTGACCGACATGGAGGATTTGAAGTCCAAGCTCGGGCCGCACATCGCTGGCTTGATGGTCACCAATCCCAACACGATCGGCCTGTTTGAAGAGAACATCGCCGAGATCTGTCGCTTGGTGCACGAAGCGGGTGGCCGCGTCTACATGGACGGCGCCAACTTCAACGCAATCATGGGTGTCGCCAAGCCGGGCGACTTTGGCATCGACATGATGCACCTGAACCTGCACAAAACCTTCAGCACGCCGCACGGCGGTGGCGGCCCGGGTGCCGGGCCGATCTGCGTCACCGAAGATCTGCGCAAGTATCTGCCTGCCCCGCAGGTTGTGGAGCAAGCGGATGGCTATGCCCTCGAGGTACCGAGCCACTCGATCGGGCGAGTACGCGGCTACCACGGCAACTTCATGGTGCTGCTGCGAGCTTATGCCTACATCAAACGCTTGGGAGCGGAAGGCTTGCGCCGCGTCGCCGAGAACGCCGTGCTGAACGCCAACTACCTACGCGTCAAGCTGCGGGGCCACTGGCGTGTGCCCTTCGATGGCATTTGCATGCACGAATTCGTCGCGCGCCCGACCAAAGAAATGAAGGCGCAAGGCGTGCATACCCTCGACATTGCCAAGCGCTTGATCGAGCTCAACTTCCATCCGCCGACCGTCTATTTCCCCTTGGTGGTCTCCGAGGCCATCATGGCGGAACCCACCGAGACGGAATCGAAGGAGACGCTCGACACCTATGTCGAGGCGATGATCCAAATCGCAGAAGAAGCGCTACGTGGCGACGAAGCTTTGCACCTTGCTCCGCGCAACACTCCGGTCTCGCGGGTGGATGAAGCGCGGGCGGTGAAAGATCCGAAACTCTGTTTCGTCTGCGGTTGATTCCTCCCGAGTCGACTCACGCGGCCCCGGCCCGGCGACTGGATGATCCAGCGCTGGCCGGGGCCGTGAACATGGCACGCGATGAAGCCCTGCTTGCCACGCGCGAGCTGCCCACCCTGCGCTTCTACCGCTGGGCAACGCCGACGCTATCGCTGGGCTATTTTCAAGCCGCCGACTCCTTGCCCCTCGATCAATACCGCGCCGAGGGCATCGATGTGCTGCGTCGAGATACCGGTGGCAAAGCCATCCTGCACGATCGCGAGTTGACCTATTCATTGTGTGCGCCCGAAACCGGGGCGCTGGCCGGCGGTCCCGCCGCGGCCATGCAAGCCATTCACGCTGCGCTCGCGAGCGAGTTGACTCGGCAGGCGCAAGTAGCCGTGAGCATTCGTTCCGATGCCGCGATGCTGAGCGACCGCCCGGGTTCCGCCTGGTGCTTTGAAGATTCGTCTCCGCTCGACCTCTCCATGCAAGGCCGCAAGCTCCTGGGTTCGGCAGCGCGTCGCCGTGCGGGATGGGTGCTTTTTCACGGCAGCCTAGTCCTCGAAGCGCCGGCCAAGACCGCCGAAATCGCCGCTTGGGGGCGAGAACCAGACTGCGATGGACTCGCAGAGGCCCTCGGTCGCTGCCTTGGTTATCAATTTGCCATGGGTCGTTGGTCCAACGACGAATTGGCTGCAGCAGACAGAGTCGACGCGAGGCACGCCAGTCTCGAATTTGTGACACGTCGCTAATTTCTGCAGCAAGTCGTTTACTAGCAAAAACTTAGCGCATTGCGACACGGTGCTCGTAAAAGCTCGTCGTAAATTTCACCAATCGAACTGCGGAAACCCTCGTTGGGAAAGGAGAAAGAGACACGGGAGCGGTGCGCCCCTCCCTTGCTACGCTCAATCTGTTCCGTTTTTCCCAACCTCGCCCCTGACCAGAGGTACACCGATGTCCCGACTCGTTCGATTCTCTCTCCTACTCCTTGGCTTTGCTCTGTTGGCCCCCGCGGCCGCTGCTCAAAAGTTCGAAGACAAGCGCTTTGGCTATGAACTCCGCACCCCCCGCGATTGGAACCAAGTTCCGATCAAAGCCAACGAGGAGTACATCATTGCCAAGTTCCTTTCGGATAAAACCCACTTCTTCACCGACCCCGATCTCAAGCTCACCTATGAGCACAAGCCCGAGATCCAAGTCATCGCCTTCCTTTCGGAGAAGTACCGCAAAGATGAGGTCGAACGGGAAGAGAACGAGAATGGCGACACGGTCACCATTCGCTTCAATCTGACCAACCCCTACAAGGACTACGAAGACTTCCTCAAGAACACCTACTCAGGGGGTGGTTTCTACATTGCAGAGCAAAGCGAAGAAAAGATCGGCGGCCTCGACGTCACGCAGTATCTGGTCAAAGTGGAAAAGGGCTCGAATGGACCGAAACGGATTACAACCTGGGTCTTCAAGACCGGCGACATTGACTTCGCCTTACAGATCGAGTGTTTTGAAAGCGCCTGGAAAGAACTGCGCGGAGACATCACCAAGACCTTGAAGTCCTTTGAGGAAATCGAGCGCACCGAGGGCTCGATCGTGCAAGACGCCTCGACCGGTGGAGTGGAGTTCACGCTGGGTGAAATGACCCCCGAGCAGCGCAAGAAGCGTCGCCAGGATCGCGAGCGCGAGTTCCACAAGAAGGCCATCAGCACGCTGCCCGAAGACTGGGAAGTCCTCGAGGAAAAACACTTCATCGTGCTGAACCACGCCGACAAGAAAGACGCCAAGAAACTGATCGAGCAAGGCGACGCGGTGTTCGCCTGGTGCAAGAAGTCCTTCCCGTATCTGGTCGACAAGGACGACTACCTTTCGCGCCCGGTCATTCGGATCTGTAAGGATTGGGACGAACTGGCTTCCTTCGCCTTTGGTGGCGCAGCCTCGGGCTGGATCCCCACCAACGATATGGCGACCTACAAGGACACCGTCGGCATCGGTTCAAATAACTACTCGAGCATGACGCAGCGATTCGCCTCGTTCTGGATTAACGAGCACGATTCGGACTTCCTGAATGCGATGCCTACCTGGATGCGCTACGGCCTGGAATACAACATGGCCTACGCCAAGCACAAGGGCAAGAAGCTCGAACTCTACGCCTCGGACTGGGAGCGCATGGGATTGCGCGAAGAGGTCAAAGCAGGAACCGCTCACACCCCACGCGAGATGTTCTTGGCTGACGATGATTTCTACGATTCCGAGAACTCACGCTATGAAGCCGCCGCTCTGATGCGCTACCTGCTTGCGGGCAAGGGCGCGAAAGACAAGCTGACCAAGAGCGTCATTCGCGACTACTACCTCAATATGTCCGCCGTCCTCGAAGAGATGGACGAGCGGGACGATACTGGCAGCGAAAAGGCCCCAGAAACCGAAGAAGAAGAAGCCGCGATGGTCAAGGCGCGCGCGCAGCGTCTGAAGGATCAAGCGGAGGAAATCCGCGAAGCGGCCTTCCAGCGCACTTTTGGCGAATGGACCGACAAGGATTGGGCCAGCTTCGAAAAGAACTACTTCAAGTCGATCTCCTGATTTCATTCGATGCTCCGGCACATCCTCCCGACTCTCACCACTCTCGCTCTTGCCGCCCTGCCTGCCTCCGCGCAGTCGCAGGGCGAGGACATGCTTCTCCTGAAGGATGGCCGCATCTTTGTTGATGTAGACCTCGCGACCACTCCCGCTGGCGAGGTCACCGTTCGCTTTGCTGCGGGCGAGGTCGTGGTGCCTGGGCACCTGATTCAAGATTCCCTCGACCTCGACGCCCCGCCCCCTGAGCCGAAGAACGAGGACGAGAAAGCCAAGATCGCCGAGGGCATGATGCTCTATCAGGGCAAGTGGATGAGTGCCGACAAGCGCGACAAGGCCTTCCGCAAAGAGATCGAGGACAAGCGCGCGGAACTCATCGAGATCCAAGAAAGTCAGCTTTGGCGCAATCGCGGCATGGCCAAGACCAAGCACTTCGAGTTTGAGTACACCGTGCCACCGCACGTCTTTGAGGTGTATCGCGACCAGCTCGAAGCCTATTTCACGGCCTTTGCCAAGGACTGGAAGGTCAAGCCGCCGAAAGACAACCCGCGGCTCAAGATCTGCATGTATGTCACCGAGTCTGACTTCTTGCAAATCGGCGGCGTCTCGCGCGGCGTGCTGGGCTATTTCCGCTTCGTCGACCCGATGGAGCTGAACTTCTTCTACATGCGGCAAGATCCGGTTTTCACGACCGAGGTCTTGTTCCACGAAGCCAATCACTATCTGCAAAAACTGATCGACCTCGAGTTCAAGATGCCGCACTTCCCGGGCGAAGCCATTGCCGAGTACTACGGCGGCGCACACTGGGACATCGAGAAGAAGAAGTTGACGGTTGGTTTGGTCCTACCCAGTCGCTTAGTCGAGGTGAAAACCGACATCGCCGAGGGAAAATACTGGGGGCTGCGTGAACTCGTTGCCGCCGACCAGGTCTATGAGCACTACACCTGGGGCTGGACACTGGCGCACTTCCTGATGAAGACGCCCAAGTACGAAAAGAAATTCAAGAAGTTCGTTCTCGCGCTCTCCGGCGACAAGAAAGTGCGCCGCGAATCGGCGAGCATTGGCTCGATTTCTCTGCGCATGGTGCGCGGCGAAGAAGTCTGGAACACCTTCACGCGCATCATGGGCTTGAAGGATCAAGACGACATCAATGCACTGGAGAAGGAGTGGCACGACTACATCGACAACGATCTGAAGGTCGAGGGCCTGCGTGCCAAGGAAGCTGCTGGTATGCGCGCCTTGCGCGGCTACCCGCGTCAAGAGATTCGCGGTCGCCGCTTGCTGACCGAGGCGATTGAAGAGGGCTCGCAGAATCCGGTCGCGCTGCAAACACTAGGCGAGTTGCTCTACGGTAAGAACGAGTACGAAAAGGCCTCGGAACTGTTCCGTAAGGCCGTCGCAGCCGACCCGCTCGAGCCGGCCTACACCTTCTGGCTGGGTCGCACGCTCAAACGAGTCGGTCAATCCGAGGAGGGCGAGCGCATGATCGCGCTGGCAAAGGAAATGGGGCTCAACGACCCCTCGCTGCGCTTCCTGCTCGAACTCGAGGACGAGGACTAGCTTCCGGCCGCTTGGGCCTGGATCCGCAACTGGGCCGAGGCGTAGAATCGGGGGCGGCTGTTTGCCGTCCCCCATGAAGCAGTACCTCGACCTGATTCGCCAAGTCCTCGAGGACGGCGAGACCAAGACCGACCGCACCGGTACCGGCACGCGCGCCATTTTTGGCACGCAGAGCCGCTACGACCTGCGTGAGGGTTTTCCGCTGGTCACGACCAAGAAAACGCTGTTTCCGGCAGTCGTGCGCGAACTGCTGTGGTTCTTGAAGGGCTCGACCAACATTTACGAGGACCTGACGCAGCACACGCCGATTTGGGATGCTTGGGCCGACTCGGAAGGCAACCTTGGACCGATCTACGGCCATCAATGGCGCAACTGGGGCGGCACCGGGATCGATCAAATCCAACAAGCGATCGACACGATCAAGACCAATCCGGACAGCCGCCGCATCATCGTGTCGGCTTGGAATGTCGGCGACCTCCCCGACATGAAGCTGCCGCCATGCCACGCGTTCTTTCAGTTCTTCGTTGTCAACGGCCGACTCGACTTGCAGCTTTATCAGCGTTCGGCAGACCTCGCCTTAGGGGTCCCCTTCAACATTGCGAGCTATGCGCTCTTGCTCACGATGGTCGCCCAGGAATGCAAGCTGACGCCGGGCGTTTTCGTCCACACCATCGGCGATGCGCACTTGTACGAGAATCACCTCGATGGCGTGCGCGAACAACTCAGCCGCAAGCCCTTGCCATTGCCGCAGCTGAAAATCGCCGACAAGCCCTTCGACGAGATTCGATTCGAAGACATTCAGCTGCTCAACTACGAGCACCACCCTTTCATTCGCTTCGAAGTCGCGGTTTAAGAACGGCTCGACGCCGCTGCAGCTGTGACTGATCTCCCCGCCTTGCCGACGCCGCTCGCTTGCCCCGACTTTGCCTTGGTGGTCGCGATGGACGACGCTCGCGGGATTGGCCGGGACGGCGACCTCGCCTGGCGACTCTCTCCTGACCTGAAGTGGTTTCGCGCTATCACGGTCGGCGACGGCGGCCAATCGGTCATCATGGGCCGCAAAACTTGGGACTCCATCCCAGCCAAGTTCCGGCCTCTACCGGACCGCCACAACCTAGTCCTGAGCCGCCGCTCTCGCTTGGACCTACCCAACGGTGTCGCACACGCGAGCTCCCTTGAGGCCGCTCTCGGATCGGCCGCCGAGCGCGGCGCAGCGGTGTTTGTGATCGGAGGTGGCTCGATTTACAGCGAGGCCATTCAGCATCCGCACTGTCGACGGATCTATCTGACCGAAGTGCGAGGCGATTTTGGCTGCGACACCTTCCTGGCGCCGTTCTCTGACGAATGGAGGCGGAGTGCGGAACTCGGAGGCGGCGAACACCAAGGCATCGGCTATCGTTTCGTGCAGTACGACCGCTAACCGCGCTCGCCCTGCCGTGATGCCTCAGCCCCATTCCCCCGCTCCTCGCACTCTGACCAGCCTGTTTGGCTTGAGTGCACTCCCTGGCCTGCTCGCCCTCTCCGCACTTGGGCTGGGCTTTTGGACCGGATGCGGCGGCCAACCGCAGGCGGAAGCCATGCAGTTCTTTCGCGGGAACACCCATACCCACACTTTGTGGAGCGACGGCGATGCGGCGCCCGAACTGGCCACCGCCTGGTACCGCGAACGCGATTTCGATTTCTTGGTGCTGAGTGAGCACAACACCATGGCGATTGGCACGCGCTGGTTCGAGGTGAAAGATGGTTCGCGACTGACTGAAGAGCGCCTTGCCCAACTGCAAGATCAGTTTGGTACCGAGTCCATCGAGGTCCGCGACCGCGCCGATGGCGGACGGGAAATGCGTCTGCAAACACTGGAGGAACTGCGGGCGCGATTCGAAGCGCCTGGTGAGTTTCTGATGATCACCGGAGAAGAGATCACCGATAGTTTTGAGGGCGCCAATGTGCACGTCAACGGCATCAATCTGACCGAGGTCATCAAGCCGCAGCACGGGGACACCTTGACCGAGACCGTCCGCCGCAATGTGGATGCCGTTGCCGCCCAAGGTGCCACCGAAGGGCGTCCGGTCTTCAGTCACCTCAACCATCCAAACTTCACCTGGAGCTTAGGTTGGGAGGACTTTGCGACGGTTCCTAGCCTGCAGTTCTTCGAGGTTTATAACGGCCACCCTTCGGTTCACAACCGCGGCGATGCCGAACGGCCCGCGACCGAACGCATGTGGGATTTCGTCAACACGCGCCGTCTTCGCGATGCCTCCTTACCGTTGATGTACGGCGTCGCCACCGATGACGCGCACCACTATCACGAGATGAAGCTCGGCCGCTCCAACCCGGGCCGCGGCTACGTGCAGGTCGCTGCCACTGCCCTCGAAGCCAACGCGATCGTCGAGGCCATGCAAGCCGGACAGTTCTACGGCAGCTCGGGAGTCGACTTGGTGCGATTCCACGCAGATGCAGATGCTTTTGAACTCGAGGTCGCACCCGAAGAAGGGGTCAGCTATCGCGTGCAGTTCATCGGGACGCGCGGGGACGAGATCGGTGCGCTGCTCAGTGAGCAGGCGGGAACCATCGCCCGCTACGAATGCACCGGCGATGAACTCTTCGTGCGCGCGGTCGTGATCTCGGATCGCTTGCACCCCAACCCCGCCGAAGAAGGCGAGTTTGAACAAGCTTGGCTGCAGCCGGTGCTTGGTCCTGCCGCAACGCAATAGCTCGCCCCCTTCGACGAGCTCGCGGATCATTATGAATCGGAAGCAAATCCAGCTCGAGGTCTGCATCGACTCGCTCGCCGGAGCGCGCGCTGCGATTGCCGACGGCGCAGATCGATTGGAGGTCTGCGCTTCGCTCGAGCTTGACGGCCTCAGCCCCGATCCAGCGCTCCTGGATGCGATCCGAGCTGAATCGGATCTACCCTTGATGGCGATGGTTCGCTCACGCCCCACTGACTTCGTACTGCAAGACGGCGAATGGGAGGAACTCGCTCGCGACCTCGAGCGTGCCGCCGAGATGAAGGTAGAAGGTGCCGTCCTCGGTTTCTTAACTGCAAAGGGCGAGATTCCGGATCAGGAACTGGGCCGACTCATCGAAGCGACGCAGGGTTCATTGCAGCTGACCTTTCACCGAGCCTTCGACCACTGCCTCGACCCCCACGCAGCGCTCGCGAACTTGGCACAGCTGGGCTTCCAGCGCGTGCTGACTTCCGGCCGCCCGGGCAAGGTCGAACAGCATTTGCCCTTGCTCGCCGAACTGGTGCAGCTCTCGGCAGAGCTCTCCGATGAACTCAAAATCTTGCCCGGTGGCGGCGTGCGCCCGCACAACGCCGATGCAATTCTCGCCGCGCTCAAGGTGACGGAACTGCACTCTTCGGCGACACAGGGCTGGGCCGCTTGGCGCGGATAGGCACGGCGACCTTTTCGACGGGGCCTACGACTCTGACTTTCGGCGCCGTAGAGCCAATCGCGGCGAGCGCTTCGCTTCGCTGTTTTCGTCGGACGGCGGCGCACCCGAGAGCAGAATCGCGATCGGTCGACCCCGATCGGAGTTGGCCAGCACGATCTGTAAAGCAGCCGTCAGCGGCACGGCCAGGAAGCCCCCGACTACGCCCCAAAGTCCGACCCAGAACACCACCGAGATGATGATGACGAGGGGCGAAATATTCAGCTCGCGACCCAGAATGCGCGGCTCGACGATGCTGCCGAGCACGATGTTGACGGTGACGTAGCCTGCTGCAACGATCGCCGCCGGCACGATCGAATCGTGCACTGCCAGCGCGGTCAAGGCGGCCAAAATGCCGGCCACGATCGAGCCAAAAGTCGGAATGTAGTTCAGCAAGAAAGTCAGCAGCGCAAAGATGACCGCATACGGAACCTGCGTGAAAACCAGCAGGAAGTAACACAGCACACCGGTCAGCAGCGAGATCAGAGTCTTGATCGACAAGTAGCGCTGCACGCCGCGACTCATGGTGTCGAGTGCGCTCGCGGCTTCCCGGTGCCGCGGACCCGCAATCGCCATGATCTTGCGTTTAAAGATGCTTTGCTCGGCGAAAATAAACGCCATGTAAATCAGAATGATCAACAAGGTGCGGCTGAAATCGATGCCGCCGCCGATCAGGCTGGCAAACGCACCCTGCACATCAAAAGACTCCAAAGCCGACTTCAGCGAGTCTTTCACGTCCTCGGACATGTAGTTCTGCTTGTCGATGCGGTCCGAAAGGTTCTTCGAAATCCGCGTCCAAGTCGTCGCTCGGGTGAGCATCGGCTTGCCATTCTCGTCCTTCACAAAGTTGCCATCGTCGTCCAGGATTGGCTGTTCGGTCACCGTCGTCTGGCCGAGCAGCACCGAAACGTTGGATTGCACCAACATGGTGACCTGGAAAATCGCCCAAACCAAGATCGCGGACAGAAAGACCACCGCGACCGGGCCGGGAATACGCCGTCGCTCAAAGGCCCGCACCACCGGCTGAAACACATTGGCCAGCAGCAAAGCGATCACGATGGGCTGAAGGATCGAGGCGCCAGCATGCAGCACCCACCCCACCAGGATGGTCGCAATGACGACCAAGGCGATGGTTTGGCCGCGGCCCCCGGGGCGTGCCGATTGCTCCATGCATGAGAGCCTAACCGCCCCGCTTTCGCTCTGGAACGGTTTCGTGCATCCTGGAGGGGTGCGCGCCCTCCTCGCTAAGCCCCTCCCTTGGCTGCTCTTGATACCGAGCCTGCTACTTCCGGCCTGCGGCTCGACTCCGATCCAGTCCGATCTGCCCTATTCCGTGCTTGATCAGGAGGTCGGGCTTGAACAATCTTTCCGCGGCGCCAGCTTTGGCACCGGAAATCGGATGTGGACCTCGGGCACGCAAGGCACCGTCTTGCACCGCGGACTCGGCGATGGATCTTGGACCAGAAGTCTGCCCCTCGGCGCGCACGAGCTTGACCTGCGCGACATCGACATTCGACTCGACGGAGAGATCTTTGCGATGGCCGCGGGCGAAGCCGAAGCTTCTCGCCTGTATTTCTCCGAGAGCTTGGGCCAAGTCTGGCAAGAGGTCTTGGCGAACCCGGATGAATTGGGCTTCTTTGACTCACTCGCCTTCGACCCGGAGGGCGTCGGCATGCTGGTGGGCGACCCGATCGGCGGCTCCTTCACGATCTTCACCAGCCGGAACGGGCGCACCTGGAACCGCGCCGAACGCGTGCGGAGCCCGGTCGCGGAAGAAGGCGAATACGCCTTTGCGGCGAGCGGCAATGCGCTCATCTCGACCGGACCCGGGGCGTTCTGGCTGGTCACTGGCGGCAGTCGCGCACGCATTTGGCATACCGAAAGCGCTGGCGCCGTGTGGTTCGATACCGGCGCGCCCGATCTAGGAGGCAGCCCTTCGCGCGGTTGGTTTGGAATCGGTGCGGGTCCCGACGGGCTGGTGATCGCGGTTGGCGGCGACTACGCCGAGCCCGAACGGCCCTCGACCTTTGCGCTGCTGTCCGGTGGATCGGAATGGCAGGTCCATGAAGCCGCTCTTCCAGGATTCCGTTCGGCGGTCTGCGCGGTCCCCGATCGCCCCGGCTTTTGGGTCGCGGTCGGCTCACACGGCGCCGATTGGTCGACCGACAACGGCCAGAGCTGGCAGCCGCTCGAGATTCCCGGCGGTCACGCCGTGACGCCTGCCGGTCCGGGTCAAGTGTTGGTCGTCGGTGGCCCGCAACATCCCCATCGCATCGTGCGCTTCGATTGAAATCGCAGCCGGCATCGAATGCTAGACTCGACTCACCTCGTTCGAGGTAATTGTCGTGCTCGTTGCCCCCCTCCTTCTGATTGCCGCTGCCCAACAAGCGAGTGCCTCTGACGAGGGCTTGCGTCTGTTCGACGAGCGTGTGCGCCCGATCCTGCAGAAAAACTGTGTCGAGTGCCACAACCCGCAGAAGTCGAAGGGCGAGTTTGACCTGTCGACGCGCGAGTCCTTGCTCTTCGAAGGCGAGTATGGGGCCTGGGTGGTTCCTGGCGACCCGGAGGCTTCCGAGCTCCTCATTCTGGTCGACCATGAAGACAAACCCTTCATGCCGAAGGATGAGCCGCAGCTATCGGCCGAAGATCGCGCGGCGCTTCGGCGTTGGATTGAACTCGGCGCCCCGTACAGCGAACCGATCGCCGAGCAGGGCGGCATGCAAATCAGCGACGAGGACCGCGAGCATTGGTCTTTTGCCCCGCTCGCTGCCGACACGGGCCTGAGTATCGACGCGCATTTGAGTTCCGCGCTAGCGGAACGCGGGTTGGAACTTTCTGAGCAGGCCGAGCCCCGTCCACTGCTCCGCCGGATCACGCTCGATCTGACCGGCTTGCCGCCGACTCCGGGTCAAATGAACGAGTTTCTGCTGGCATGGGAAAGCGACCCCGAAGCGGCCTATCGAGCAGCGGTCGAACGATTGCTCGCCGACCCAGCCTATGGCGAGCGTTGGGGCCGCCATTGGCTCGACGCCGCGCGCTATGCCGATAGCGGTGGCTACGAATTTGATATCGAGCGACCCGAAGCTTGGCCATATCGCGACTGGGTGATCGAAGCCTTCAATGCAGACCTTCCGTATGACCAGTTTCTCCGTTTGCAACTCGCGGGCGACGAGTTACAGCCCGAAAATCCCGCCGCGCATGCGGCAACGGGCTTCCTGACCGCCGGTCCGCGCATCGGCAACCAGGACACGATTCAAAACCGCTACGACGAGCTTGATGACATCGTCGGCACGATGGGCTCTTCGATGCTCGGTGTCACCTTGGCCTGCGCGCGTTGCCACGATCACAAGTTTGATCCGCTGCCTACCCGCGACTATTACGCGATTCTGGGCGCGTTCAAGAACACGCGCACCACCAAGCACCCGATGTTGGCTCCGACCGAGTTGGCCAGCTACCGCGAGCAACAGCGCGCCTACGATCAGCGGCTTGCGGCGGCGCGCGAACCGATTGCGGCCTGGGAAGAGGCCACCAAAGCGGCCATTGTGGAGCGGCGATTGGGCCAGCTCGAACTGACCGAAGAAGCCGCGCAGCTGTTGCTGCAGGACAGCGACCCCGACCTTGCGCTTTGGAAATACACGCTGCGCAAGCCGGCCGACGATTGGATGTTGCCGGACTTTGATGTCAGCGAGTGGCCAGAAGGCGCACCTGGCTTTGGCACCGCTGGAACTCCTGGAGCACGCGTCGGGACCGAATGGAAGAGCGATTCGATCTGGATGCGCCGCGAGTTTGAACACCGCTGGTTGCATATGTCGCACTATGGCTTTGCGATCCACCACGACGAAGACGTCTCCGTCTATCTGAACGGCAAACTGATTTACGAAGCCGAGGGCTACACCACCGACTACAAGTTTGTTCCGCTGAGCCCGGAGGCGATTCAGTTGCTGCGACCGCTGCAACGCAATGTGCTTGCCGTGCACTGCAAACAAACGGTCGGTGGGCAATACATCGATCTGCATCTGATCGATCTGGTGACGATCGGCGGCGACGATACTTCGCTCGCGGATCACGTCTTCCAAAGCCGCTGGCAAAGCTTGCGCGACACCTATGGCCATGTGTTGGAGGTCACGCCGGAACAACTGCGGGACGAGGCCACCGAGGCCGAGAAGGCGGCCGGCGACGCACTGCGTGCCGCAGAAAAGAAGGTGCGCGAGACCCGGCCCGCGGCACCGCAGGCGGTCTTGAGCATTCAGGACAAGGGGCCAACGCCAGAAAAGAACTGGCTGTTGCGGCGTGGTAATCCACTCGACCCGGGTGAAGAGCTTGAACTCGCCTTCCTGCAGGTCTTGGGGCCAGCCAACCCAGAAGAAGCGGGCTTTCCGGTGCGTCCGCGCGTGGACGGGCGATCTAGTGGGCAACGCAGCGCGCTGGCCGCCTGGATGACCGATGTCGAACGCGGTGCCGGACGCTTGGTCGCCCGCGTCGAAGCAAACCGGATTTGGCATCACCATTTTGGCCGCGGCATCGTCGCGACCCCGGGCGACTTTGGTCGCATGGCCGATCCCCCAACGCATCCGGCTCTGCTCGAAGACCTCGCCCAACGACTGATCGACTCGGGATGGAGCCGCAAGGCCTTGCACCGGGAGATCCTGCTCTCGCGGGCGTACCGCCAAGCCGGGCAATGGACTCCGGCCCTGGAACAAATCGATGGCAACAACCTGCTTTGGTCTTATCGGCCGCCGGTCCGACTCGAAGCCGAAGCCATCCGCGATGCGATCTTGGCCGCGGCCGGCACCTTAAACCGCGACATGGGTGGACCGGGCGTGCGGCCTTGGATTCACTCCGATGCGATCGCGACTGGCTCGACCACCAAGTGGCCCAAGGATGTCGTCGACGGACCAGCGACTTGGCGACGCACGGTCTATATCTTCCAGAGACGTTCGGTGTTGGTCCCGACGCTTGAGACATTCGACCTGCCGAACGCGACCCAATCGTGCACCCGGCGCAATCGCACGACGACGCCCACCCAGGCTCTGGCCATGTTGAACAATCCGTTCATTCGCGATCAAGCCAAGCACTTTGCCGCACGCTTGGAAGCGGAAGTTGGCAGCGACGATCGTCACGCACTCGTCACCCGTGGCTTTGAGATCGCGCTGGGCCGCCCGCCCGTTGAAATGGAGATGCAAGCCTCGCTTTCCTTCCTGACAGATGAATCCCTGGCGGACTTCTGCCAGGTCTTGTTCAATCTCAACGAGTTCCTCTACCTTCCTTAATGCGCGACCTCCCCCCTCAAGTCACCAGTTCCCGCCGCGAGTTCCTGCGTCGCGCCGGAGGTGGTTTCGGCGCGCTCGCGCTCGCAGATCTGTTGCGCATGGATGGTCGACTTCTGGCGCAGCATCCTGGGCAAGACGCGGCCAAGCCGTTTGGCTCTGGCGGAGGCATCGCCCGCAACGGGCTGCACCACGCAGCTAAGGCGAAGTCGGTGATCTATTTGTTCTTGTATGGCGGTCCAAGTGGCATGGACACTTTCGATCCGAAGCCGACTTTGGATCGCCTCGACGGCAAGACGCCACCAGCCAATATTGACACCTTTTTTAAGGACAACGGCAACTTGATGAAGTCGCCGTACAGCTTCAAGCAGCATGGCGAGTCAGGGCGCTGGGTCTGCAACATGCTGCCGCATATGGCCGAGCACGTCGATGACATGGCCTTTCTGCAGGCCGTGCAATGCGCAAGCAATAACCATGCGCCCGCCTTGCTGCATTTGAATACGGGGCTCCCCCGCGTTGGTTTTCCCTCGGTCGGCTCGTGGTTGAGTTATGGCTTGGGCAGCGTCACGCAAGAACTGCCGAGCTTCATTGTCATGTACGACTGGCGCGGCGGCCCGATCGCCGGCCCGCAGAACTGGGGAACCGGTTTCTTGCCGAGTCGCTTCCAGGCCACGCCTTTCCGAGCCGGCGGCACGCCCATTCTGAACTTGGCGCGCCCCGACGATGTGAGTGAACGCACCCAACGTGCGCAGCTCGATCTACTCGCCGAGATCAACAAGCATCACTTGGATCACCATCCAGGCCAAAGCGACCTAGAAGCCCGCATCGAGTCCTACGAATTGGCGAGTCGCATGCAGCTTTCGGCCCCCGAGGCGATCGACCTCGATCAAGAAAGCGATGCGACCAAGGAGCTCTACGGTCTCAACGACAAGCGCAGCGAGTACTTTGGCAAGCAATGCTTGGCCGCGCGTCGCCTCGTGGAACGCGGTGTTCGCACGATCCAACTGTATTCAGGTGGCGGCCACCAGCAGGAAAGCTGGGACGCGCACTTTGGCCTGAAGGACAATATGGATGTGCATTGTCCGGAAATCGACAAACCGATCGCCGGTCTACTCACGGACCTCAAGCAACGCGGCCTCCTCGACGAGACCTTGGTCGTTTGGGGCGGCGAATTTGGCCGCATGCCGATGTCACAAGGCAGCAACGGCGGCCGAGATCACAACCCGGATGGATTCCTGATGTGGATGGCCGGCGGTGGCGTCAAAGGCGGCACCAGCTACGGCGAGACCGATGACATCGGTTGGCAAGCGACCGAAGGCAAGACTTCGGTGAATGATGTGCACGCGACGATCCTGCACTTGATGGGGATCGATCACGAGAAGCTGACCTATCGATTTAATGGTCGGGATTTCCGGTTGACGGATGTGGCTGGGCGTCCAGTGACTGAGATTTTGGCTTAGGTGGTGGATGTTGGGTTGGGTTCTGGCCACGCGCGCGGCGCTGCGCCGGTCGGCTTCGCCTCCCTGCTTCGCAGCTTCGCGCCGTGCGCGTGGCCAGAACCCAAAGCCGCACTCCACATCTGCAGCCCGAATCGGAGCTTCACCAGGTGGCTCCAGGGGACAGCCTTGTTCAAGCAAGGCCAAATTCTCCTGCACAGGCAAACACCCCAATCGCCAAAAAAGCGCGGCGACAACCGCACGGAACGGTCATGGAGGGTGGTTCGCCGGCCCCCGCCCCCCCGAGCAGCGAAGCAGGGAGGCCCAGCCCACCGGCGCCCCCCCCCGCCGGCCGGCGCACC
>JBDQJC010000059.1:0-19792 GCA_040264055.1 Planctomycetota bacterium | reverse complement strand
CTTCAGTCTTGGCAACGGGCCGGCACCCGTTGCGCAGGAGCGTCTTGTACTCGAGCCGGAACATGCGCAAGGCGAGGAGTTCTTGCGCCGCCCCCAGCTCCATGTCCTCGGCGACGACAGTCTGCTGCTGGTGGCGGATGGCGTCGCCGCCCGATCCTCGAAGCAACGCCGAACACGCGTCTATCAGGTCGATGTGCAACCTGCCTCCGCCTACCCGTGGCCTTGGTCAGAGGACATGGAGGGGCAAGAGAGTCCGATCGCGGTCAGCGATGTCAGTGGCCGCGTGGGCGTGTTTTTTCATCGCCAGGGCAAGCTTGGATACGGGACCGGCAGATCCTTGAACCGCCGCGATGCCGAGTTGCTTCCCCTGCAACTCGGCTCGACGGAACTCGCCGATGGTCGCCAGCCGCACCTCTCCTTGCTTGCCGATGCATCGTCACAGCGAGGTGGAGACATTCTCTTCCTCACCACGTTTGCAAGCAGCGAACGCGAATCGGGCAAAGTCCGCCGGGTCTTCCTTCGCGCGATTGCCGGCGGTCTGAGCGAGCTCGAAGCAAGAGTGCCTTAGATCACAAGGTACACAATGTCGACGGCGATCAACAAGATGATGATCCACTCGAGTACCTCAGAGCGGCGCACCTCGCGGCGGTGATCTAGCAGGTGAAATACCTCCCGCACCGCATCTAGTTTGCGGCTCGCCGCTTGATCGCGGGCATCGAATCGGAAGCGCCGAGCTGCTGCGTCGTGCAGGCGAGCAAGCGAGGGGTCGCCCATCAGCTTGAGCGGGTTATCCGCGACTTCGCGTAGGAGTGCGAGGTCGGCGCCGACGGTTCCCAATGCTTCGAGTTCGTCGCGCAGAATCGGGAAGAGCGCGAGCTTCTTGCCGGATTTGTTGCCGCCGATTCGATAGCTCCGATCCATGACCTGCTGTAGTTGACGGTCGAGAAAACGCATCGCGGCCAACTCACTTGTTGCGAGTTCGAGTACGTCAAACTCGTGCTCAAGCTCATTGCCCAGCATGATCGCTGCAAGCCAGTCGATCCAGATGGCGGTGCCAGAGCGCACCGCATAGGTTTCGCAGAGGGCATCTTGAATCTCGTCCTCGGCAAGAGGCATCAGTTCGCCACGCAGCACTCCGGCGAGCGTCTCGCGTTGACTTTCGAGCTTTGCCACATCGGCACCATTGCCGCGCACGGCATAGACCCGATAGTCTTCGACGACTTGGGGTGCGGAGGGACGCTTGATGGCCTCGGCAAGCTCAAGCATGACCTCCTTCAACTGCACCTCGGCGGCTTGACGGACAGACTCGATTTCAACAAGCTGCGAGCTGGCCATGCGGAGATCCGCAAGGCTGCCTTCCAGCGACAAGCGATAGGTCAGGCTGATGACACCGAAGCGGTGCAGAGTCAATTGGGCCCGGGCTGCCGTGTTCCCTGCGGGCGTGGCGATCGACTTGACTCGGCGTTCGACGCGCAGCGCGGCGCTTGGAGTGTCTTGAGCGACCCGGACGCGTCGCGGGCGAGCGACGGACTGCGTGGAGCCGCGCGCACCAAGAATGCGCGCCGAGCGTTCTAAGTCGATTTCAAAACCGACGTCGAACGCAAGAATCAAACGACAATCACAGAGGAGAGAGTTCATGCGAGGTTGTGGAGAGTGAACTCGGCGCGGAAGAATAGTCGCAAGAGGGCCCCCGTCTAGTCAGAATTGGTAAATCCGGGCTGCTTGCTAAGATGAGCCCGACCCACAGCGACCTGGGAGATTCCCATGCATTCCAACCGACTCATGCAACTCACGGCGGGCGCCTCCGCCTTCGCACTGTTTTTCAGCTCTGGCCTGAGTGGCCAGGTCCCGGAAAGACGCGGGGATCTCCCCGTGCTCATCCAGGCTCCGCCACCCGCCGAATTTGAGTTTTCCGAACCGGTCATGATTCATGCCGGGGGGCAGCCGATCGATATGGGGCCGCAAATTGGCTACGCCGGGCCCACCTTGCACGACGCGAACGGCGATGGCTTGCTTGATCTGTATGTCGGCAGTTTTCAGGGCAAGATCTTGTTGTCGATGAATGTCGGCAAGCCCAACTCACCGGCCTTCCGCTCGCCCAAGTGGCTGCAAGCAGAGGGACGCGAGATCGAAATCTCGAACTGGTGATGCATCGGCATTGCTCCGCAGTTTGCGGACCTCAACGCCGATGGAAACATGGACTTCCTTTCGGGGAGTTTTGACGGTCGTCCCTATTGGGCGGAAGCGACCGCCGCAGGCGAGTACAAGACTCCGGTGATGCTGACGAACAAGGATGGCAAGGAGCTCATCCTCGGAGCTTGGTGGAATTACGAAGCGAGTGAATGGACCGCACTGGATCAACCGCACGCACTTTCCGTGGCTCCCGTCGATTGGGATGGTGACAGCGATCTCGATCTGATCCAGGGCACCAGCAAAGGTGGTCTGTACCTCATTCGTAATGAAGGAAGCGCGCAGAAGCCTGCCTTTGCCGCAGTCGGAAAGGCAATTGGAATCGAGATCCCGTCGGGATACTCGATGCCCATCGTCGCCGACTGGGATGGTGACGGGCTCTGGGACATTTTGAGCGGAAGCGATTCCGGCGCGGTCTATCTGGTCCGCAATCGCGGCACTGCGAATGAGCCGCGTTTCGAACAGGCCGAAGTCTTGCTTGAGGCCCATCAAGGCAAGCGCGGGACGGGCCCGGCGACCGACACGCAGGTTGCGGTTGGCGATTTGAACGGAGACGGCTATCTCGACCTATTGGTCGGGGATCACACAGCCTATTCCGATGACTCTCACCTCAGTCAAGAGGATCGCGCTCGGGGCGAGGAAGTTCGCCGCGAACTCGCGACGATGAACGAAGTGATTCAGGCCTACTACGGCCAGGATGAAGAGGCCAAGGCTGCGCTCGACCCAGCCGATGTGGATCGGCTGACGAATTTGCTCGAACTGCAGCAGAAATACGCGCCGAAGTACATCCGTCACGGCTACGTGTGGATGTACCTACGCGAGAAACCGCAGGCTCCTTAGGCATCCCGACGTGGCGCGCTGCCTTTAGTGCAGCGCGTCAAGCGGGATCGAAACTTCGATCCGGCGGTAAACGCAAGTTCCGTCAACGCCTTCACAGACGTGGGCGAGCAACACGATCGGAATCGTGGAGTGCGTGCTGTCTTTGGGCCCGCGCAGCTCGAACTCGACAGTTCGGGTTTCCGAGCTCACTTCTTGGTCCGAATGAGGCAGCTCAAGGAAGGGTGTCGGGCTGCTCCAGCCCTCGGGCAGCTGGAGCCAGACGCGGGCCGGCTCCACCTCGTTGTTCCAATGAGCCGCGCGCAGCGCATTGGGTTCGAAAGAAAGGTGCACGCGGGCCGCTGTTCGGCCTTGCGTATCCGGAACGACGATTACTTCGCACCGAATCAGGCCGTCGTCGTGGGTGATCTTGTTCGCGCCCTCGGGAAGGTCTGGCATCGGGCTTTCCGAGTTTGGTGTCGAGGCCGCCTGACCGCGCGGAAGCGGGGCTGTCATTTCCGCCCCAACCGGTTCCACTCGCAATGCTCGCGGCACTTCGCCGCGCGCCTTGATCTCGGCCCGCGCGGTCGGCACCCAGTCGTAGAAGGGGTAAGGCTTGTCGAGACGCGGACCGTATTGCTGAATCCTGCGTCGCCAGATGTAGTGATTGGGATCGAGAGCCAGAGCCGAGCTCCAAGCCTTCACGGCTTCCGCGAAGTCTGTGCTCGCGCCGCCGTCTTCAAAGCGATGCCGTAGTGCGACTCCGAGCCGGAACCAGGCTCGGGCGGCCGTGGCAGGATGTTCTGTCGCGCGGCGTAAGTGTGCGATGGCTTGGTTTTCCGAAACCCCGTAGGTCAATCGTGTCGTGCCGGCGGACAAGAGTTGTTCCGGGGTCAGTTCCTGGGCATGCGGGTCGGTCGGGGTCGGAGAAGGGACCGGCTCGGCGCCCACCGCCCTTGCGGCATCGCTCGCGAGGTAATCACGCAAAGCTTGCGGTTTCGGATTCACGGCCACCACGCGGCCCTGTGGATCGAGCAAAACGTGAATCGGGACGACCTTGACGCCGAGTTCGTTGAACGAGTCGACCATCAAGGGGAAATCCATTGCTTTCCACTGATGAAACAGCAGCGCGCGGTCGGCGTGCTGCTCTTGCAGAATGCCGGCAACCCGCAGTTTGCCACTCGCAACCAAGTCCTTCGTTTCTGCGTGCCAACCTGGCACACGACGTCGGCAACCCGCTCACCAACTCGCATAGATGTGCAACAGTAACGGCTTTCCGCGGTAATCCGCGACACTCTTGAAGCTAGTGTCTTCAGCTGCGGGCAAGGAAATCACCGGAAAGCGATCACCCACTTTCCATTGGGCTTGGGCGGGAGCAGCAAGCAAACCGAGCGCAGCAAGCAGAAGGGGGGCGAGGCGGAGCATCATGATGGGTCCTTCTTGAGTTTGCTGACGGCGTCTTCAAATCGATCGGCATCGATTTCGAGTACATGAACCGAGCCATGCGAACTGACTTCAATCGTGCCCGCCGAAATGGAGCGCGACCGATGTTGGTTTCCGTCCTCATGGAAGAGGCTTAAGGAAACGCGGTAAGAGCCGGGCTCAGGCGCGTAGAGCGTTGCATTGCCCCGTGCGTCGATATCTTGGCGAGTCGTGTTTGAGTAACCTCGCGTGCGGCCGCGGCTGGTGGGATACATCTGCACCGAGAGCGCGATGGCATCTTTCTGCAGGAATCTCTGCGGCACGCTTACCGTGATTTCGAGCGCGGGCTCTAGCCGAATCACTTGGCTTTGGCTCACTTGCTGCAGAGTGACGGATGCGTGCTTGGGGTGCTGTACAGTCACCTCGAACAACTCCTTGGCCACCGGCAGCGTCAAAACGCCGTCTTGCGCTTGTTTTGAATTCCAGCTCTTCTCGGTTGCGCGCAGGATAAAGGTCGCGTCGACAGCGTTGCCGACGCTGTCGACTGCTTTTAGTTCGATCACGCGCAAGCGGCCGCGCAAATCGATCGGCTGCAAGCCAGGCGGAGTCGAGGTTTCGCCGCGTTGCGTGCTGATTCCCGACTGTTCGTAGAGCGGCTCACCCGCTTCGCTTTGGAGCACCAGCGCATAGGGAATATCGGGATGCGCTTGAAACTTGAAGGTAGCTTCACCTTCTGATCCAGCGACAGGTTGGAGTGAAACCCAATCCGTGTTGTCTTCGCCTTCGACAAAGCTAAGTTGGAAGTGGGAGAGATCGATGCCGGCATCGACAAGGACCGACCCTGAAATGAAGCTTCCCGGATTCAAGAGCACTTCGATCTCTTGACCAACTGGCTGGATCGGTTCTTCGTAGGATTCGAATTCTCTGGCCTGCACAGACAGGCGAAAGTGCGGCGCATCCGGAAGTTCCCCTTGTAAGACAAATCGGCCATCTGCCGCCGAACGCGTTTGCAGGCTATGGATCGTGCGCCAGCCTCGGATCTCGTTGTCGCGACCAAGGCGAGCTTGCTGAAGCAGAACGTTGGCCTGCGCGATAGGTTCGCCGAACTGATCCACGACGCGGCCTTGCAAGACGATGGCGCTTGGTGCAAGCTGAAGCTCTCCGAAGTCGTTCACGCCCAGCCGTAGTGCGTGCGATAGATCGAGTTCGACCTCGCTTTCACTCCGGTCGTCCGCCATATAGACCAGCTGCAACTTGCGTTGATAGTCGGGGCCTGCATCCGCAGGGCGCACCTCAAACTCGAGCTCAAACCATCCATCGGCGTCGGTCCGGGAGCTACTTCCGCGATTGCGGTTCGACCCGCTATGCCGCGTGATCAAGCGCGTTTCGAATTTGGCCTCGCGCAAGGCCTCTCCGGAGGCGTCGAGTAGCCGGGCGCGCACGATCGGCCGAAGCTTGCGTTCAATCGCGATCTCGGCGGTTTGATGCGCGCTGGTTGGTCCAGGGCCCTTTCCCGAGTCCGGGCCAGGCGCATTCTTGACGAACACCTCGGCCACCAAATCGAGACCAAGCACGACATGAGGGAATTCGGCTACCCCTGCCACCAAGGGACGGCTCATCCCGGTCGGTGGGCCGAAGCTCTGCGCCGACGAGCCGCTGTTGCGCAGATGAACTGTGCCTTCGCCATCAAAGGGTTCGCCATCGGGCAAAGTCGTGCGAACGAGAACACGCCCGGTGGGCGGCAGGACGAGCACGGCCTCGCCTTTTTCAAACGCGGCATCATTCAAAACGACGCGCTGTTGATCGGTCAGTTCCTTTGGGTCGACCAGCGCTCCGACGGTCAGCTCGAGCCGAGCATTGCCACCGATCGTCGACATGAGATAGGGGCGCATATTCTCAAACGTCAGCACTCCCTTCTCATTGGTGTCGCGCGTAAAGAGTGCGAATTGGTATTCGTCACTGATCATGCGTAAGGCGACGGGGGCCCGGGCGACGCTGGCTCCGCTGTCATCGACGACCTGAATCTTGATCCCTAGGTCGCGTTCGAGCAGCACTTCAACCTCCGTGACGCCGGGCTCGATCTGGTAGGCGAACCCACTTCGATTTCCAAGCCGTGCGTACAGCATCGGATACTCGGTCAGCGGCTGCACCATGACCTTGCCGTCGGCTCCGGTCCGATAACGGTGGCCATACTTACGCATGATGTTCTCGAGCGTTTCCGTTCCTGAAACGAGAGCCGTTTCCAGCGCGTCCTCTTCGATCTCCTCGCGCAAGCAGACCAACAGTTCCGCTCCTTCGACGGCATCTCCGCTTTCCTTATCGAGCACAGTGACTAGCGTGCCATTCGCGCCTGGATAGGATTCAAACTCGACGCGATCGAGCTCCGGCGCGGCTTCGCTTTCAATCTCTGCACGCTCTGCTTGCTCAGGATCGCCAGCCGATTCTGCAGGGGCTTCGCCGATCGAGACAGCCTCGGCCTCGGCTTCGTCCGCTATAGATTGAGCGACCGGATCCCCAAGCAGATTCGGCTCGCCATCCGGCAAGAGCACGAAAATAGAAAGCACAGCGAGGACGCCAAGTGCGAGGGCAGCGAGCCAAGAGCGCGGCATGACTCCAGTCTAGTGCGCTAGACTGCCACGCTATGGCCGAGAAGCCACGAATCGTTGTTCTAAGCGGCGCAGGAATCTCCGCTGAGAGCGGCCTGCGGACTTTCCGTGATGGCGATGGTCTCTGGGAGGAGCATCGCATCGAGGATGTCGCGACCCCCGGTGCGTGGCAGCGTGATCCAGGGCTGGTTCTGCGCTTCTACAACGAGCGTCGTGCTCAGGTTCGCGCCGCCCAGCCGAACCCAGCCCACGAAGAGCTTGCCAGGCTCGAGGAACGGGCGCAGGTGCATATCATTACGCAGAACATCGACGATCTGCATGAGCGGGCTGGGTCGGGGCGTGTGCATCATTTGCACGGCGAAGTGTTGAAAGCCCGCAGCGTGAGCGATGAACACACCCTATACGAGTTAGGGAACCGCGATATCCAGCTCGGCGACCGAGCCCCCGATGGAGGGCAGCTGCGTCCGCATGTTGTGTGGTTTGGCGAGGCGGTTCCAGCT
Source organism: Planctomycetota bacterium (assembly GCA_040264055.1). GTDB lineage: Bacteria > Planctomycetota > UBA1135 > UBA1135 > UBA1135. Next base: position 12,258 of record JBDQJC010000059.1, on the reverse strand, counting down.
CTCGAGGCGGCCATCCCGATCGTCGCCGCCGCGCAGCATCTCTTCGTCGTTGGGACCTCGCTGGTCGTCTACCCAGCCGCCTCCTTGGTCGAGTTTGCCGCCCCGAGTTGCCAGATTCACGTGATTGACCCAGCAGCTCCGCATTTGGACCACCCGCGCGTGCGGGTTTACCCAGAAGCTGCCAGCACCGGGGTGTCGAAGGCGATCGCCGCCGCGCTAGATTAGAAGCGTGCCGATTCGCCCGATTCAACCCGATGACAACGTGGTCGTGGCCGCGGGAATTCGCGAGGTCTACGCCGATTACGGCTGCACCGGTCCGGGGTATAGCCCGACCGACCCTGAGATGGATCATTTGCACCAGACCTACTCGCAGCTTGGCCATGGCTACTTCATTTGGGAGGATGCCGGGGCTGTCTTGGGGGGCTGCGGTTTTGGTCCGCACGGTCCCAAAGAACAGGCGGTCTGCGAGTTGCGCAAGCTCTACCTGCTGCCTGCCGCGCGCGGCTGTGGAGCAGGCGAGAAGCTCATGTTGCACACCCTCGAGAAAGCGCGCGAAGCGGGTTTTCGGCAGTGTTATCTCGAAACCGTGCAGGCCATGTCGGAAGCGACGGGGCTCTACGAAAAGCATGGCTTTCGCAAGCTCGACGCACCGATGTTTGGCGGAGGACATCACGCCTGCGACCGTTGGTACGCTCGCGCGCTCTCGGTCTTGCTCCTGATGTTCTTGGTGCTCCTACCAGCGTGTGCCGGGCCGCGGGTTGCTGCTTCGACCGAGCCGGTGCGTTCGCCCGAACTGCGCGTCGAACTGATCGAGATGCAGCTGGATGCACAGGCAATGGAGGAATCCTTGATCAAGAAGGGCATCGTCAATCTGCGCCTGACGGATATCTACGCGCAGCGCCATCTGTTTCAGCGCCATGCGGACCGATTGAAAGAGATCCTGACCGCCTATGGTTGGCCGAGCCGGGCGCTGGTCGGTCAAGATGGGCTGGTCGCCTTGGCCGAAGTCGTCATGAACGCCGACCACGATCCGCGGTTTCAGCGTGAGTGCCTGAACTTGATGCAAGAAGCATGGGCCAAGGGGGAAGGTGATGGTCCCTTGCTTGCGGCTTTGACAGATTGGGTTCACATTGCTGAAGGCTTGCCTCAGGTGTTCGGCACCCAAGCGGATTTCATCGATGGAAGGCTGCAGTTCCACCCGATTGAAGCCACTGCCCAAGTCGATGAACGTCGCGCAAAAATGGGCCTGGTACCCTTGCGTGAATACAAGCGGCAGCTGGAAGAAGCGCACGTAATTCGCAAGCCATGAGCGATGACGAGCTGCTCGCGGCGTTCGAGGCAGCCGAGCTCAGCTTGGAGCAGTTCACGCACCGCGCCCATGTGCGTCTGGCCTGGATCCTGCTCGATCGCGAAGGCTTCAAGAACGCACTCGGGCGCCTGCGCCAGGGCCTGCCGCGCTTGCTTCAGGCCTTCGGAATCTCCGACACCCGGACCCAGGGCTATCACGAGACGACGACCCACGCATTCTTCGTGCTGGTAGACGTGACGCGCCGGGCCTATCAGTCCGAGATGGAAACCAAGGATTCCGAGGCCTTTTGCGAAGCGCACCCGCAGTTGCTTTCGAGCAAGTTATTGCGTTTGTTCTATTCGCCGGCCCGACGCATGGATCCACGCGCGAAAACTAAGTTTCTCGAGCCGGATCTCGCGCCGCTTCCGCGTTTTCCCCAGTAGCGATGGACTCATTGAGTCAATTTGCGCTCGGGGCAGCGGTCTCTCATGCCGTCATCGGGAAACAACTTGGTGCGCGCGCTTTGTTGCTGGGGGGCGCGCTCGGGACTCTGCCCGATCTCGATGTGATCTTCCCGATGGGCGGGCCGATCGCAGACTATAGCTACCACCGATCCTGGAGCCATTCGCTGGTGATGCACGCGGCGGCCACGGCTCCTTTAGCTTGGTTGCTGCGACGGGGCCGATTCGCCGCGCTGAGTTTTGCGCGCATGTGTTCCGCTGTCTTTCTGATCTTGTCGACGCACGCCCTCCTCGACGCCTGCACGATCTATGGGACGCAGCTGTTTTGGCCCTTGCCCGGGGCGCCGGTCGGGCTCGGCTCGATCTTCATTATTGACCCGCTCTACACCCTGCCACTCTTGCTTGGCATTCTGGTGGCTTGGCGCAGCCGCACGCGTGCGCAGCGCTGGAATCGACTTGGCCTCGGCGTCTCGACGGCCTACTTGCTTTGGTCGATCGTGGCTCAGCAATGGACACGAGCGCTCGCCGAGCAAGATCTGGCTCGGCGGGGGATTCAGCCCAGCCAATTGTTGGTCACCGCTGCGCCCTTCAACACGATGCTGTGGCGGCTGGTTGCGATCGACGGCGATCGATACCTCGAAGGCTTTGACTCCTTGCTCGACGGCGCGCCGCCCGATTGGTACGCCTTTCCGCGGCATGCAGAGGAAGCCGCGCAGCTGCCTGACTCCTGGGCGGTGCAACGCGTGGATTGGTTCACCAAAGGTGCTTGGGCTGCTAGTCACGAAGACGACGCACTCGTGCTCGCCGACCTGCGCATGGGCATGGAACCAAGCTATGTCTTCCGTTTCCGCGTCGCGGAACGCGACGAACACGGCGCTTGGCAGGAAATTCCGGACCGGATGCAACGAGTTGGACTCCGCAGTGATTCTCTGGGCTGGGCATGGCGCCGCATTTTTGCCTCGATCCCCAAGCCTGGGGCGACGGCTCTGCCGCCACTCACCGGAGGACAACCGTGAGCTCGGTCGTGATGTATCAGAAGTGGCGCGATCTGCTGTTCTTGCACTGGCCGATCGAGGCCGAGCAGGTACAAGCCAGTTTGCCACCGGGCTTGACGGTGGATTGTTATGAAGGACAGGCGTGGCTTGGCCTGGTCCCGTTTCGCATGCGTGCGATTCGGCCGCGGTTCTTACCGGTCGCTCCGCACCTTTCCTACTTCCTCGAAACCAATGTGCGCACCTATGTGCGCGATCAGCACGGGCGCGCTGGAGTCTGGTTCTATTCGCTCGACGCAAACCGTCGTCTCGCCGTTTGGGCGGCGCGCCGATTCTTCTCCTTGCCCTATTTCACGGCCCGCATGCGCTGCGAGATCTCTGCGGAGGGCTGGGTGGACTATCGCACGGATCGAAACGCGACCGAGCAGTCCTCGCGCTTTCGCTATCGAGGACAGGGGCCAGTTCGGAAGGCGGAAGCTGGCAGCCTCGAACACTTTCTGGTCGAACGCTACCGCTTGTTTGCTTGGCAGGCTCAGCATCAGGTCTTGTTGACCGGCGAGGTTGAGCACTCGCCCTATCCGTTGCAAGATGCCGAGTGTGGCGATTTTGACCCGGAACTACTCGCACTCGCAGGATTCCCGGATGGATGCGGCGATCCTGCCCATACCTTGTTCAGCTCGGGTGTTGATGTGCGGGTGCGTCGGGTCGAGAAGGTTTAGAATCGAAACGCGCCTGCACATGGACCCCTTGACCGAACCCGATCCTAAGAGCGAAGCGATTCCTCAAGGCCGACAGGCTTTTGATCCGCGTTGGATCCCGGCGGAGCGCGTTGCCTCGCGCATCTTTGTCATTATTTTTGCCTTGGCCAGTGCGATCACTCTGCTGGTGCTGTTCTTCCTAGAGATCATTCCGCTCAAGGGGCTGATCGCCTTAAGCGTCGTCTGGGTCTTGCTTGTGTTTCCAATGGCCTACTTTGGTCAACGATGGCCGGCATGGGAATACCCGTACTGTGGTTGGCGGCTGACGGATCAGAGCCTGGATCTCTGGAAAGGATTGGTGAAGCGACGCCAGGTCAGGGTGCCGCGCTCGCGTGTGCAGTACACCGATGTCACGCAGGGGCCGGTTCAGCGCCGCTTTGGATTAGGCACGCTGCAGGTACACGTTGCTGGCACCGAAGCGGCAACGATCAGTGTGCCTGGCTTGCCGCACGAACTCGCGTTGCGTTTACGCGACGAACTGCTGGACGGCGGGGGCGATGACGGAGTCTGAGCCGCTTGCGCCGCTTGATCCTGCGGAGAAAGCCCACCGGCTGCATTGCAGCAGCTTGCTGTTCCGCTTATTCCCGCTGCTGAAGGCTTTCTTGGTTCCGGCGCTGCTGGTCTTTTTTGTCTCGTCGAGTGGCCGATGGCAGCTTTGGTTGCCGCTCGCGATCTTGCCCGCCCTGTTGGTCGAGTGGTACCGCTTACGCACCCTGCGCTATCGGCTGACAGAGGAAGAGTTGGTGATTACGACCGGGCGTTGGTTCCGGGGCGAGCGACATATTCCGTATACGCGCATTCAGAACATCGACCTGGTGCAGGGGCCGCTGCATCGCTTGCTCGATGTCGGCGAAGTCCGGTTGGAGACCGCGAGTGGCTCGGGTGCGGAAGCAACTCTGGTGGTGCTCTCACGCTCGGCTGAGCGGGATTTGCGCGATGCGGTGGCGCGCGGAAGATACGCGGCGGGGATCGCCGGATCCAAGCAAGGGCTCGGTGCCGCGGCGCGGTCAGCCGCCGAGGCAGGGCTCGACCCGACGCAATTGGATGCGACGGCCGAGCCGCTTGGCGAGCCGATGCCTGTGCCGCCAGCTCCGCCGATTGTCGCCTTGAACTTTGCTGAGTTGGCCCGCATCGCGGTCGACCCTGGCCGCAGTTTGATCCCGCTCGGTGTGCTCTTTGGCCTTGCCTGGGAATTCGATCTTTTTGATCGTTTCGATCTGCGCCAGCGCATCGGCGATTGGGTCGACGCAGGTGGCTTTGGTTATGGCTGGCTGGACGGATTACTGGTCGCTGTCGCGGTCTTTCTCGCGTTGACACTCTTCAGCCTGATCGGCACGACGCTGATGTTTCATGCTTTCGAGTTGCGTCTGGTCGATGATCAGTTTCGGATTCGACGTGGCCTGTTGACCAAGGTGCGAGCGACGGTTCCGCGCCGCCGCATTCAATTGGTCAGCGTGCATGAATCGCTGATTCACCGTTGGATGGGCCGCATTCGGGTGCGGGTAGGAACGGCGGGCAAGGGGGGCTTTGAAGACGAGGACAAACAGGAAGAAAGTTGGCTGGCACCCTTGGTTCCCAAGGCTGAACTTGCCGGACTGCTGCGCAAGATCGAGCCGCGGCTTGCGGCCGAGGAACCGCAGTGGCGTGCATTTCCGCGTGCCGCGCTGCACCGCGCTCGTCGCCAGGCAGTCCGGATCGGCGTCTTGCTTGCTGTCGCTCTGGTCTTGGTTTGGCGTTTTACGGACGAGCTTCCCGATGCCTCGTTATGGCTGGCGCCGTTGCCGCTGATCGTGCTTTGGTGGCGAGCCGGTTTCTCGCATCGGCATCGCGCTTTTGCACTCGATGGCCCGCGTCTGGCCTTGCGCGATGGTTGGCTAACTCGGCGCACTTCATTTCTGTTGATGGAGAAGGTGCAAAGCGTCGATGTCTACCACGGCTTCTTCGATCGGCGCTGGAGGCAAGCCAGTTTGTACGTCGATACGGCCGGAGGCGGCAGCACTGGGCACGATTTCGAGCTTCGCCGACTTGCTTTCGACCTTGCCGAGGCGTTGCAGACGGAGATCGTGCAGCGTGCCGAGCAAGCCCGCTTCCGCTGGACCTAGACGCAGCTTCGCGAAGGCTAAGAGCCTTGCAGCAACTGCTGGACGATCCCCTCGAGTGCCGCGCGCTGGTCTTGCATCGACTGAACCAGGGCGAACTGCGCACGCGCGCGATCAAGGTTTTGATTCTCGCGGTGGACGCGGAAATACCGGTCGCCGTTGAGGTGATCGCTGAGGAAACGCACCCCGGTCTCGAGCGTAATCAGGATGCCTGAGTGCACGAGCAGCCCGAGTTCGGCTTCATTCAAGATGGGCCGCGCGGCTCCGAGGTAGCCTTCTGCGAGTGCGCGGAACATCTCGAGATCGGCTCGCACCCGAGCCAGATCGCGTTCATCCTCGGCGGCGGCGCAGAGCATCGTGCGCATCATGTCGCCGAAGTCATAAAGCGTCGAGCCCGGCATGACCGTGTCCAAGTCGACGACGCAAAGAGCATGTCCGCTTGCTGCGTCTAGCAAGACATTGCTCATCTTGGCGTCGTTATGCACGGCTTGCTCGGGAAGCTCGCCTGCTTGCATTCCATCGACAATCCGATGCGCAAGTGGCTCGCAAGACAGCGCAAAGTCAACGGCTTCGCGGCATTGGCTCAGGCGCTCCTTGGCATCGGCTCGCACCATCTCGTGCAAGCGTGCGAAACGACTTGGTGTGTGATGGAAGTTCGGAATGATCTCGTGCAGGCGCGGGCCAGGGAGATCATGGAGCAGCAACTGAAACTCGCCGACGGCACGACCCGCCTCGGCGGCCTCATGCGGGGACGCAGCGGATTCGTGCATCGTCGCGCCTTCAATGAAGGCGTAGACCCGCCAAATATCGCCATCTTCGTCTTGCAGGAAGGGCGCGCCGTCATGGGTTGGCACCAGTTGCAAGAAAGCCTGCTCGCTGCCGAGTTTGGCAAACACATGTTCGCTGACCCGTGCGATGTTCTGCATGATCTTGCCCGGCTCGGGAAACACATCGCCGTTGATCCGCTGCAGCAAGAATCGGTCGGAAGTGTTTGCACAATCGACCAAGTACGAGTCGTTGATGTGTCCGCCTGGATAGACCTGCACCGCACTCGGCGGACCAGGCAGGGCGAAACGCGCAGCAAACTGCTGGGGGGAGTCGAGGGCGCTCATCTGGACTCTAGAACCGCTGCGGCGCGTGGAGTTCACGCGGCGCGGTGACCGGCAAGGTAGCGGCGCGGGCCTGCAAATCGGCGATTCGATCCTCGGTAAGCGGGTGCGAATGCAGCATGTTTCCGAGGCGGCTGCCGTCGCCTTGGATTTCGTGGACGACTTCGAAGAATTCAAAAGCGCCCTCGGTTGTGCCGTAGGTGCGATGCACCAAGTCGAGGCCGAAGCGATCGGCTTCGCGTTCTTGGCCACGGGTGTGCGCCAGGCCGGCAAAGGTCAGCCCATTGTCCAGCACCGAGAGGTTGGCGGCACCGGAAGCCAGGGTGACCGCAGCATGAGTCACCAAAATGCGTCCGAGCCGCTTGAGTGCGTGCCGATTCTGGTGGTGGCCGAGTTCGTGAGCCAGGACAAAGGCAATGCCAATCTCGCTATCGACCAAATCAAGCAGACCTTGAGTTACGCCGACGAGGCCGCCGGGCAAGGCGAAGGCATTCGGGGCGTCATCGCGAAGCCAGACCAGTTGATACGGCAAGGGCCTGAGCTCAGGATCACCGATGAGTCGATCGAAGCAAGCCTGTGCGCGCGCGAATCCGGTATTGTCCTCGGCTTGCGCGTCGCCCAGTTCAATCCAACTAAACCAGCGCGCTTCGGTTTCTTCCGAGACCGAGTTGGCGACAGAATCGGCGACAAAGCCAAGCAGCAAGTAGACGATGCCCAACACGATTGCGACCGAGCCGAGGCCCTTGATCCAGTCCTTCCAACGCAACTTGCCGCGCGAGTTATCGGCGGTGCGCTTCAGGCGGCGAGGGATGAACTTCATCGGATCATCGTGTTGCGACTAGGCCGGGATGTCTGGAACGGCCGGTGGGCGAATCGATTCGGCGTAGCGCACACCGGTGCCATAGGCCAGCACTTCGACCGTGCCAATCGCGCGGCCTTGGCCCGAGGAAATCGTGCTCGTCTCAAAGCGCAGATTGATGAAGATGTCGGCTTGAGGGAACTGCTCACGCATACGCAGCAAAGCTTCGCGTCGGCCGCGGTCGAGCAAACTCGAATACGAGTGCACTTCTCCGCCGAACAATGCGCGGAGGGCTGCCAGAAAGCGTTTGAAGTAGTCCACTGAGATCACGACCTGGCCACGCACCAAGCGCGACTCGGCGACGACGAACTCGGGGTTCCAGAGTTTGCGCTCGTTGGTGACCGGCACATGGTGGTGCTGAGCTTCGCGCTGCCCAATGCGGCGATAGTGGCGCGCTTCAAGCAAGCTGCCAACCGACCAGCCGAGAACCAGGAGGCCGAGTGGGATGAGAAGTTGAAGGAGGGGATACATCCCGGCCTACTCAACCAGCACCGCGGTGCCGTAGCAAAGAATCTCTGACGCCCCGGAAGTGACCGAGGAAGTCGCAAAGCGCACATTCACTACGGCATTGGCGCCGAGTTCACGGGCTTGTTCGAGCATGCGTTCGAAGGCCTCATCGCGGGCTTCCTGCAGCAACTCTGTGTAGCCGCGCAGCTCGCCGCCGACGAGGTTTTTGAGTCCCGCCGCGAGGTCGCGGCCGATGTGCTTGGCGCGGATGGTGCTGCCTTGCACGATTCCATAGTGCTCGAGCACGGTCCGCCCTGGAACGGTCTCGATGTTGGTCGTAATCATGGGTCGATTGTAAGCCCCGCCTCGCAATTGGATTCAGAATAGAAATCGAGCGGATCACGGCCCGGGCTTGCCAGAATGGGCGTCGCATGAGCGTCGAGATTTCCATCGTTTACCAAGGCGAGCTTCGTTGCGAAGCAACCCATGGGCCTTCCGGGGTGCAGCTGCACACCGATGCTCCGGTCGATAATCACGGTCGCGGCGAGAGCTTCTCGCCGACGGACCTGGTGGCCACCGCGTTGGGGGCTTGCATCCTGACCATTTTGGGCATTCAAGCCGACAAGCATGATGTCGATCTGAGTGGCACGCGAGTCACGGTGCAGAAGCACATGAGCGCAGATCTGCCGCGGCGCATCGCGCGCTTGCCCGTGCAAGTCGTCGTGCCGGTGGAGGTCGATGAACGTATGCGGACAGTCTTGGAGCGTTCGGCGCATACTTGCCCGGTGCATCAAAGTCTGCTTGCCGAAATCGAGAAACCGATCGACTTCCAGTGGGGAGAAAGATCATGAGTGGTGAAAAAGTCAAAGTGATGAACCTCGACGAGCTGAGCTTTGAAAAGCACGGTCATGGCGATGGCTTCGAGGCGGAGTGTGGCCAAATCGCGCGTGCGCTGGGTGCCGAGATGCTCGGTTACCAGATCATCAAGATCCCCGAGGGCAAGAAGCCGTTCCCGTTGCACTTTCATTACGCCAACGAAGAGATGTTCCTGGTGATGGAAGGCGCGGGCACGCTGCGCGATGGCGCAAGCGAGCGTGCGTTGCGCGTCGGCGATGTGATCGCCTGCCCGCCGGGGCCGGGTAGCGAGCACCAGATCGTGGGTGGGCCAGGCGGCATCTCCGTGTTGGCGGTCAGCACGCGGGTTGCGCCCGAGATCGTCGAGTACCCCGAATCCAATAAGGTCGGCGTGCTAGGAGGCCCTCCCGGGGCCGATCCCAGCGGACGCACGATCCGCCAGTTCATGCCCAAAGCGGAAGTCCGCGACTACTGGGATGGCGAGTCCTAAGGCCTAGAAGCGGGAGGGGCTTCAGGCTGACGGCGAATCGAGCCGAAAAGGAGGGGAAGTGTCCTGCCCCAAGCTCACTCTCGATGGCCCGCTCGCAGCCAGTTCTGCCAGCCAACATGTGTTTCTCGATCGTCTGACGCGATCCGACCGTGGTTCGTGTGTGGTGCGCACTTTCGTCAGCGAATACAGCGTGCTGCGCCGTGTTGCACGGGCCCTGGATGCCGCACTTTCGGATTCGCACGAGATCTACCGCGAGTTCATGCAGGGCCTCGGCTTGATTGGCCAAAGCTGGGTCGACCAGGCGCTGCCTGCCACCCGAGTAGCCACCGAACAGTTGCAGGCCTTGATCCGCAACCCGGAAGCGCGCGACGGTGCGATTTGGGCGATGGAACGGATTGGCACGCGCTGGGCGCGCGTCTGCGCAGCCACGAGCTGGGGGAATTGCTTCTGGTCCGCACGCAGCGAGACCGAGGCCCTCGTTCCGGACCCGCAAGACGCCGCTTCCCGCGAAGCGAACTGGACGAACGGCCGTGACGCCGCATTGCAGGTGCTGGCCACTTGGCTGGATGCGCTTGAGAGCAGCGTGACCGACGAACGCGTCGCGTAGACGGGGCTAGGTGCGAATCCTCCGCCCCGAGTTCGGTGGCAATGACCTCATCGGTTTTCGCATTAGGCTCCTCCTGGTGAGGGAATCCAGCGAGCGAAGGCTCGCGATTCAGGCGTCAGACGGATCGGGTGACCACCCGACGAGCTGACTCCCCTGATTTGCTCGCTGCATCCATTCAAAGATGAAGGGCCCCTTGCCGTTGGTGTATGCCAAGCGGTTCAAACGGAAGCGCTCTGCGAGTTCGCGCTTCACGTCCGCGTAACCCTTTGCTTCCTCTGGATGGTTGCGCAAGAAGTCGCGAAAGAGCAGCGCGGACTGCTCCGACCAACTGCCGACTCGACGGACATGGATATGCGTCCTGCGGTTCCGATGGCGTTCGCGAAAGCACCTCTGCGTGCGATCTGGGTTATTGGGCCGATGCACAAAGCCAACAGTCTTGAGAGGGTCACAGTAAGTCTCAAGCGGCTCAAAGCTTGGGACCGAGATTTGAACGTCGAGGATTGCCTTCGCTGCCAAACCGGGTACGGCAGTCGAGCCGATGTGGTCGATGCGAATGGCAGTGTTTCCCAACGCGCCTCTCAGCGACCTGCCAAGCTCCTGGAACAAGACGGGCCACTCGGCTCGATACGCAACGATTTCAATCGGGTCGGGCATCGCGATGGTTTTGGACAACGCAAGCGTACCCTCCGCCTTGCTAGGATCTGCCCGCCATGGAGACTTACCTGTCGGGCATTCAGCCGAGCGGCCTGCTGCACATCGGCAATTACTTCGGTGCCATCCGGCAGCACATTCAGTTGCTGCAGGAAGAGGGCGAGCATTTCTATTTCATCGCGGATTACCACGCGCTAACCTCGAATCGCGATCCGGAGAAGCTGCGCGAGTTCGTCTTTGAGACTGCGGTCACCTACTTGGCGCTGGGGCTCGACCCGGCCAAAGCTTGTTTATTCCGTCAGTCGGACGTGCCCGAAGTCACGGAAATCCAATGGCTACTTTCGACCGTGACCGGCATGGGCCTACTCGAACGCGCCCACAGTTTTAAGGACAAGGTGGCGCAAGGCGTCAAACCCAACGTCGGCCTGTTCACTTACCCAATCTTGATGGCTGCCGACATCCTGGCTTACGATTCGACCGTGGTGCCGGTGGGCAAAGATCAGGTGCAGCATGTTGAAATGACGGTCGACATGGCCGGCTACTTCAACCAGGCCTATGGGGAAGTCTTTACCCGCCCGCAAATGCGCATGCCGAAGGCCGAAAAGATGCAGAAGGTGCCAGGCCTCGACGGACAGAAGATGTCCAAGAGCTATGGCAACACGATTTGGATCTTCGAAGAGGGCAAGGCGCTCAAGAAGGTTGTCGGCAAGATTGTCACCGACAGCCGCGCGCCTGAAGAACCCAAAGATCCGGAAGAGCTGTTTCTCTTCGACCTGATGGCCTTGTTCTGCGACGAAGCCACGGTGCAAGACTGGAAAGACAAAGTGCGCGCTGGCGGCGAAGGCGCGCCCGGATATGGACACCTTAAGGGCGTCATCCGGGACGGCATGGAAGAGTACTTCGCACCCGCTCGCGCGCGACGCAAGGAACTGCTGGACGACCGCGGTGAAGTCGAACGCATCCTCGCTGCCGGGGCTGAAACCGCCCGTGCCCGTGCGACTGAAGTACGCGACCGCGCGCTGAAGGCCTGCGGCTTGCGCTAACTCGCGTGCGCGTACGCGCGCGTTAAATCAGTCCTTATCCTTCCGCAAGGGCACCGGGTCATAGCCACCTTTACACAAAGGCTGGCAGCGCAATAAGCGCCACAGCGCGAGGCCAAAGCCCTTCAAAGCGCCATGCGATTGTATCGCTTCCCGCGCATAGTTCGAACAGCTCGGATGAAAGCGGCAGCGCGCGCCAAAGGCGGGGGAGATGCGGCGTTGATAGAAGCCGATCAAGCCCAACAGCAGCCTTTTCATGCCTCTTGCTGTTGCCGGCGCTCCCATTTCTGCACCGCTTTCTGAGCCAGTCCGATCAGCTCATCTCGGCAGGCAGGCATGCAGATTTCGGGTCGGGGTGCACCCATCGGGATCAAAATCAGGTCGAAATCGGGCAATTCGGGCCGCGCGAGCCGGAATGACTCGCGGAACACCCTGCGGCAGCGATTTCGTACCACCGCCTTCTTACTGAACTTACGGCCGACCGAAAGCCCCAGGCGGGGCGGCCCGGGGTTCAAACGCGGGGCCGCAACGAGTAGAATGAGGGAGCCGCGCACGCGCACTCCAGTCTTGTAGACACGGGAAAAATCCCCGCCGGTCCGCAT
>JBDQJC010000058.1:0-20049 GCA_040264055.1 Planctomycetota bacterium | reverse complement strand
GACCCTTCGCCGGTCGTGCGCTTGGCCGTCGCTTCGGCGATGCAACGCCTCACCGTTCCACAACGCTGGCCCTTGGCCGAGGCCTTGATGGCACACGGCGAAGACAACGACGATCACAACCTGCCGAAGATGGTTTGGTACGGCTTCGAAGCTTGCGTCGCAGCGAACCCTGGCCGCGCGTTGGCAATGATCCAGGCGTCCTGCCAGCACGACATCGTGGAGCGTTCGACCTACCGCCGGCTAGCCGAAGGCAATGCGTCCATGCTGGAATCGCTGACCAATGCGATTGCGACGGCCGACTTAGCGCCTGCCGAACGCATGCTCAACGCCATGTCCCGCGGCCTCGCCTCGCGCCCCGACACCAAGATGCCCTCTTCGTGGGACAAGGTCTCGACGCGATTCCTCTCGCCGAGTCACCCCGATCGTTCGCAGGTTTCGGCCCAAGCGCGCGATCAAGCACTGAGCTTGGCGCAGAAGTTCGGCGACCCGAACGCGGCTGAAGCGCTGCTCGACATCGCCGCCGATCGCTCGGTGGCGCACGACCGCCGGGTCGCGGCGCTGGATTCACTCGGCACCTCGAAGCATGCGGGCTACACCGATCTCGTCCTGAACTTGATTGACGACAGCGCGATGCGCAGCGAGGTGCTGCCGCGACTCGCCGCGGTCAACGATGAGCGCGTCGCCCCGCGCTTGCTCGCGGCCATGGCGAAATGGACGCTCGCCGAGCAGTCCGCCGCCGCGCATGCTTTGGCCTCACGAACCGCGACTGCACAACAGATGCTCGCCGCGATTGCCGCCAAGCAAGTTCCGGCAACGCTGCTCGATTCCGCGCCGCTGCGCCGTCAACTCAACGAGCTGCGCGATGAGAACATCACTCGCTCGCTTGGTGTGCTTTGGGGGCGCTCTGCCGCAGTCAGTGCGAGTGGCGCCGAACAAATCGCCGCATGGAAGAAGAAGCTGACGCCCGAGGCACTCGCAAGCGCCGACCTTTCCAACGGCCGCGCGGTTTACCGCACCACCTGCTACGCCTGCCACACTTTGTTCGGCGATGGTCAGCTGCTCGGCCCGGACATCACGGGTTCGAATCGCGCTGACCTCGATTATCTGTTGTCGAACCTCATCGAACCAAGCGCTGAGCTCGGCCAGCAGTACATGCTGAATGTCGCGCGCATGCAAGACGGCCGAGTCGTCTCCGGCATGATCAGCGAGCAGAACGAACAAACGCTGACCTTCCGCAATGGCGCCTTCAGTGAAACGGTGCGCCGCAGCGACTTGGCGAAGCGCCCGGATGGAACGCTCGACATCACGCAATTGCCGACTTCGCTGATGCCAGCCGGCCAACTCGATGGTTTGTCTGATGCGGACGCCCGCGACCTGGTTGCCTACCTTGCAAGCCCGGTGCAACAACCGCTGCCCGCCAACGACACGACCCTGAACGAGTGGTTCGACGGTTCAAGTTTGAACGGCTGGCTTTACGACCCTGCGATCTGGTCCGTTGAGAACGGCGAGATCATTGGCCGCGCGCCCAACGGCATCGACCACAACACTTGGGCGGTCGGCCCCTTGCGCTTCACCGACTTCCGCATGACCGTCGAGGTCAAGCTGGTCAACGACATCGGAAATAGCGGAATCCAAGTTCGCTCCAGCCGGGCGCTGGATGGCGAGGTGTCAGGCCTGCAAGCCGATATCGGCGCGGGCTGGTGGGGCAAGCTCTACGAAGAGCACGGCCGCGGCCTGCTGGAAGATGCCGGCGGCGCCGAACACGTCAAGCGCGGTGATTGGAACACCTACGAGATCCTCATCACCGGCGATCGCATCCAAACTGCTCTAAACGGGCACCAAGTCGTGGACCGCACTGACGCAGAAATCGCCCAGCAAGGCATCGTGGCGCTACAACTGCATTCAGGCGGACCGACGGAGGTCCGCTTCCGCAACTTCTCGTTCGAGCTCTCCCCCTCCCCCCAACTCACCACCACGAACAAGTGAACATTCGCGAAGACGGCATTACCCCTAACGCTGGGCGACTACTCTGGGCCGGGTTTACGGCCATCCTTGCAGCCGGAGTTGGCTTCGGGGTGCGCGGCGGAATCCTCGCCAACTGGAGCAGTGAGTTCAACTACACCGCTGCACAACTTGGCGCGATCGGCGGAGCCGGCCTGACCGGTTTCTGTTTCGGCATCATCATCGGCGGGGTGATCTGCGACAAGATTGGTTACGGCAAGCTGGTCTTGCTGGCTTTCTTGACGCACGTGATTTCCGCGGTCGTCACTTTGGGTGCAACACCCGATCAGGGTGAACTTGCTTACAGCTTGCTGTATTGGGGCACCTTCATCTTTGCCTACGCGAACGGCACTTTGGAAGCGGTTGCCAACCCCTTGGTCGCGACCCTGTTCCCGAAGAACCGCACTCACTATCTGAACATCCTGCACGCCAGTTGGCCGCTTGGCCTCGTCTTGGGCGGGGCAATCGGCTGGACCCTCGGCGGTGCCGACGGCTGGTCCTGGCAATGGCAACTCGGCTTGTTCCTGGTCCCGACGGCGATCTACGGCCTGATGTTCATGGGCCAGCACATGCCGAAGTCGGAAGCTTCCGAGCAAGGCCTCTCGCTCGGCGAGATGTTCAAGGATGTCGGTCTGCTCGGTGGCGCAGTGATCTGCTTCTTGCTGACGCTGTTCTTCTCGGGCGCGGTTGGCCTCGGGAACACGGCAGCCTATGCCATCTCCGGTGCGCTCCTGCTGTGCATCGGCTTCTTGACCAAGTTCTCGATCGGTTCCATCCTGCTGTTCGTGCTATTCGTCGCGCACGCCATGGTGGGTGCCGTCGAGCTGGGCACGGATTCCTGGGTGCAGAACATCACCGGCAACATCCTGACTCCAGAAGAAGGCAAGATTCTGTTCATCTGGACTTCGGCGATCATGTTCTTCCTGCGCTTCTGCGCGGACTTCATCGAGAAGAAGCTGAAGCTTTCCCCGGTCGGCATTTTGCTGGCTTGCTCGGTGCTCGCGATGATCGGCCTGAACCTGGTCAGCGGCATCGAGACCTTCGTCGGCGCGATGATGGCCTTGGCGGTCTACGCGATTGGCAAGACCTTCTTCTGGCCCACCATGCTGGCCGTGGCCAGTGACCGCTTCCCGCGCACCGGCGCGATTGCGATCAGCATCATGGGCGGTATCGGCATGTTGGCCGGTGGTTTGGTTGGCTCGGAAGGCTTGGGTTACGCCAAGGACCGCTTCTCGGGTGAAGCACTCGAGGCGGCCAACCCAGCGATCTACGCCGAGTACAAAGCGGAGGAGCCAAGCAACTTCCTGTTCTTTGGCGAACGCTTTGGCTTGGACGGCAAGAAGCTAGGCGCAGTCAATGACAAGCTTGGCGCCGCGCGCAGTGAGCTCGCGGAGGCTGGCAACACCGACCCTGCTGCTGCGCTGGAGCGCTTGACCGAAACCGAGCGCGTGGTGCAAGCCGCGAGCATTGAAGGTGACCGCAAGACGCTGGTCGCCGACTCGGCGATCCCCGCTTTGATGGCGGCCATCTTCCTCCTCCTGATGCTCTACTTCCGCAGCATCGGTGGATACCGTCGCCTCACCGTCGCCGACAACTCTTAAACATCCCCGAACTCGATGAGCGATTCTTACGATCCGACCCCGGACGACCGGTTCACTTTTGGCTTGTGGACCGTCGGCAACCCCGGGGCCGACCCCTTCGGCCCGCGCGTGCGGCCGAGCATCCCGCCGACGGAAATCGTCGCCGGGCTTGCGAAGGCGGGCGCTTATGGCGTCAACCTGCACGACAACGACCTTGTGCCCTTTGGTAGCAGCGCGGCCGAGACCGACCGCATTGTCGCCGAGTTCAAGCAAGCTTGCGCCGATCATGGTTTGGCGGTGCCGATGGCGACCACCAATCTGTTCTCGCACCCGGTGTTTCGCGATGGCGCCTTCACCTCGAGCAATCCGAAGGTGCGGGCCTATGCGGTGCAGAAGGTCATGCGCGCGATTGAGGTCGGGGTCGAACTTGGCGCCAAGATCAATGTGTTTTGGGGTGGTCGCGAGGGTGTCGAAACCGATGCCGCTAAAGATTGCCGCGATGCGATCAAGTGGTACCGCGAATGCCTGGATTTCCTGTGCGCTTGGACCAAGGACCAAGGCTGGGACCAGAAGTTCGCGCTCGAAGCCAAGCCGAACGAGCCGCGATCGGAGATCTTCCTGCCCACCACCGGGCACATGCTGCACTTCATCGAGACGCTTGAGCATTCGGAAATGTGCGGCGTGAACCCGGAAACTGCGCACGAGAACATGCCCGGTTTGTCGATGGTGCACGCAGTCGGCCAAGCGATGGAGGTTGGCAAGCTCTTCCACATTGATTTGAACGCGCAGAAGATCGGTCGCTACGACCAGGACTTGCGCTTTGGATCGGAAGATGTGAAAGGCGCGTTCTTCCTGGTGCGCTTGCTCGAAGGCACCGGCGGCTATGATGCCTACACTGGCCCGCTGCACTTCGATTCGCATGCCTACCGCACCGAAGACATCGACGGTGTTTGGGACTTCGCGCGCGGTTCGATGCGCACCTACAAGATCTTGGCCGCGAAGGCGAAGATCTTCGATGCCGACAAAGAGGTGCAGCAGATCTTGGCGGCCAACCACGCCGATCCAGACGGCGTCGCCAGCTTGACGAAGGGCTACTCCTCGGCGAACGCGGCTACGCTCAACAGCGCCAGCTTTGATCCCGAAGGCATGGCTGCGGTCGGACACCAGTACGAACGGCTCGACCAAATCGCGATGGAGCATTTGCTCGGCGTGCGCGGATAGGACCACGGCTTTCTTCACGCTGATTCACGAAAAAAACGGCGACACTCGCAAGAGTGCCGCCGTTCTGATTTCCCTCCGAAATCAGCTCTCCGTCATGACGGGCGATCAGGGCGCTCCGGGTCTTTCGTCCCCCCCGGACGATCCCCCTTCTTGCCACGCTTGTGAGGCGGCTTGTCACCGTTGCCGCCACCTTTCTTCTTCTTGCGCTCGCCCTTCTTGGGGCGATCCCCTTTCTTGCCGCGCTTTTTCGGCTCGTCGCCTGTCTTCGGCTTGTCGGTCTTCGGCTTGTCGACTGGATCTTGCAGATCGAATGCGAATTCAATTGCAGGAACGAATGCGTCGACGGAATCCGTCGCCGAGCTTGCTGCAGCGGCCTGAGGTGCGCTGAGCAGGGCGGCTGCCGCGCCACCGAGAATCAAGTGGGTCAATCTCATGGCGATCGAACCCAGCCGGTTTTCGGCGGTTCCGTAGAAATCTCAGGACCGGCCCCGCGTCTACACTCTGGCTCCGGAACGTACCGCCTTCCCCGATGATCGTGAGAGGATCGTGTCGACCGCGAAGAAATCAGCGATGAGCTTGTACCTCGGAATCGATTTGGGCACCCAGGGCGTCAAAGCGCTGGTGTTCGACGCCCACGCAAAGCGCGTGATCGCGCGTGCGGAGCGTGCCTTGCCAGCGCCGCTGAGCCCGCGGCCCGGCGCGGCCGAACAAGATCCGACCGATTGGTGGGATGGCTTCGTGGCTGCGGCGCAGGAGGTGTTAGCTGCCGAGGGCGTGGATCGAGCGCAAGTGCGCGCGATCGGCGTGAGTGGTCAGCAGCACGGCATGGTGGTGTTGGATGAGAATGATGTGGTTCTGCACCCAGCCAAGTTGTGGTGCGATGTCGAACCGGAAGCCGAGGCGCGTGCCTTGAGCAAGGCTTCCGGGCGCGCGGTGGCTCCCGGCTTCACGGCGCCGAAGCTGGTGTGGCTGAAGAAGCACCACCCCGAGCTGTTCGCCCGCGTCGCGAAACTGCAACTGCCACACGATTGGTTGAACGGCCGGCTGACGGGCAATCACGCGACCGACGCCGGCGATGCAAGTGGCAACGGCATCTTCGATCCGGTCGCGCGCACGCATGATCTGAAGGCCGCGGCCTGGATCGATGCACGGGTTCCCGACATGCTGCCGCCGATCTTGGCGGCCAATGAAGCGCATGGCACCCTGCTGCCCGGAGTCGCGGAACTGCTTGGCTTGTCGACTGCGGTGCGCGTCTCGGCGGGCTCAGGCGACAACATGATGTCGGCGTTGGGAGCGGGCGCTTTCGACCCCGAGCTACTCGTCATCAGCTTGGGCACCAGCGGCACGCTGTTTGGCTATTCGCCCAAGCCAATCGTCGATCCAAACGGCGAAGTCGCAGCATTCTGCGACGCCACGGGTGGTTGGCTCCCTTTGGTCTGCACGCAGAACTGCACGACCGTGCCCAACGAAGTGCAACAGGCCTTCGGCATGAGTCATGAAGAGCTCACCGAACTTGCGCGCAAGGAACCGGCGGGTTGCGAGGGCATGCTGTTCCTCCCCTATCTGACCGGCGAGCGCACGCCGAACTGGCCGCACGCGACCGGAGTGCTGCATGGCATTCGACCGGGCTCGCTACGCCCCGGCTTGATGTACCGCGCCGCGCTCGAAGGCGCGAGCTTCGCGCTAGCGCACGGCTTCCAACGCCTTCAGGCCCTTGGCCTCAAAACCTCGCGCGTGCAATTGGTCGGTGGCGGCGCAGCCAACCCACTCTGGCAAGAGATCCTCGCCAGCACGCTCAACGTCACGATCCAGCTCGGCGGCGAAACGGAGTCGGCCGCGCTGGGTGGGGCCCTGCAAGCTGCGGCCATGGACACTGGCGCCAATCCTGTCGACCTCATGCCTGAAGCAAGCAACACGCGCCGTGTTGCGGCCGATCCAGCATCGACCGACGCCTACATGGAAGCCTTTGCGCGTTATCAAAGCCAAGCGCAAGCCCGATTCGGCGACTAGGCGCTTCGCAGTTCCGCTTCCAAGCCGCCGAACTCCGAGCGGCGGAACTTGAGTTGGAAGCCATGGCGGCGAGCGACTTCGAGGGCGATGTACAAACCCAGACCTTGGCCATCGGGGTGACGGCTGCGGGCTTCATCGCCGCGGAAGCTGCGCTGCGTGACGGCGGCAAGTTGAGCTTCGGGGATGCCAGGGCCGTCGTCGATGACGCGGAGGCTCCAATCAGCATCGGTCGTCCCGCGCAGCACGATCGCGATGTGCCCGCCGGCCTTCCCATAGCGCACTGCGTTGTGCACCAGATTGCTGACCGCCTGTTCCAGCAGCGTCACATCGCCTTGCACGATCACCGGCATTTCTGGCACAGCATGGTTGATCTCGATCTGCTTTTGCTTGGCAACCGGAAGATGGCGCGCGACGACGCGTTCGACGAGCGCATTCAAATTCACAGCGCTGACCACGAAGCGATCCTCGCCGGCCTCAAGCATCGCGGTGACCGCGAGGTTTTGCAACAGCGAAGTCATGTACTGCACCTCGTCGATCGCACCTTTGATCGCGGCTAAATCAGCCGGTCGATCGGGGTCGGTCATCGTGCTCAGGTGCCCCTGTAACACGGTCATCGGAATCATCACATCGTGGGTCGTGTTGGCCACGAATGAGCGCAGCGCTTCTTCGCGTTGCTCGACGGTGCGCAGTTGCTTTTCCACCGTCGCCTGCGCAAAGTTGAACCCGCGAGCGAGTTCCGCAATCTCATCATTGCCGGTGACCGAAACCGGTGTCAGCTCGCGATCAGCGACCGAGCCGCGGATCTCTTTCGTCAAGCGGCGCACGCGGCGTACCACCGGGCCGGCGGATACGAAGGCCGCCATCGCCAAACCCATCGCCAGCGCAATCGCTGTGATCAGCTGATTCTTGGTCAACCACTGCGGGCCCCCGCCCCAGCGTGTCATCAAGATGATCGCAGCTGGCCCCTCGCCCCAGGGCATTCGCGCCGCCACGCGAATGCCGCTGCGATCGCCGATCTGCACGCGCACATCCGCGCGCGTGGCACCGGCTTCGAGCTCGCCGCGCAGCTCGTCAGGAAAGCGCGTCGCGCGCGGGTTCGCGGATCCAAAGCTCGGGTAGTAAGCGAAGAGTTCCGGCAGCGCGTTTTCGCGATCGATCAGGTCTTGCGGTGGCTCGGCGCCCCCTGGCTCGTTGGCAGGGCGAGATTCGCCCGGCCCGAGCCGACCCTCGGGGCCAAAGCGATCACCGGGTCGCTCGCCCGGCCGTGGCGGACGATCGCGGGGACCTGGCTGCGCACGACGCGGCGCCGGGAATCGTTCTGGGTTGGCTTCACAAGCCGCGCGGCCGTCCTCCATGCGCGCAACAATCAATCGATGCAGCGCTTCGACTTCAGCGCGATAGTCGAGTTCGCCGCGCGCCCAGGTCAGGCCCGCGACCAATGGCACCGAAACCACTGCGAGTGAAAGCACGATGCGCAGGCGCAAGTTCACGCGCCTTCCCCTTCAAAGCGATAGCCGACGCCCCAGACTGTGACGATGCACTTGCCATATGGGCCGAGCTTCTTGCGCAGCCGAGAAATGTGCACATCGAGCGTGCGTTCGTTGCCATCGCGATTCGGGTCGAGCACGCGGTCGACCAACCACTGCCGTTCGATTGCCGCGCCATGCCGACGCACGAATAGCGCCAGCAGATCAAACTCAACACGGGTGGTTTCGACCAACGCGCCATCGACCAACAGCTGCCGCGCCGCCAGGTCGAGCACTACGCCTTCGTATTCGAGCCGATCTTCATGCACCGCATCCGGCCGGCGCAGCCGCGCTTGCACGCGCGCCAACAACTCGTCCGGCCAAAACGGCTTGGTCATGTAATCGTCGCCACCCAGCTCGAGCGCGCGCACTTTGATCTTGGTGTCGTTCTGCGCGCTGAGTAGCAGCACCGGCACATCCGAGGACTCGCGCACATGCTTCAGAATGTCGAGCCCGTAGGCGTTCGGCAGCATCAAGTCGAGGATCCACAGCCCGTACTTGCTCGGGTCGGTGGTCAGCGCTTCGAGTCCATCGGCGACCCAATCGACGTCCAAACCCGCGCCGCGCAGCTGCCCGAGCACCTGCTCGGCCAACTTCTCATCATCTTCGACTAGCAGGACACGCGACATGAACTTGGGATGGGTTGCCCAAGCCTACTCTGACCCATGCTTCTGAAGAACTCCTTAAGCAGCTTGGATTCGCTCTAACCTAGGCCCTGTCCCATGCAACCCGCCCGACGCCTTGCCTTCCTCCTTTGTTCACTGCTGGCCTTCCACGGAGGCCTCGTGGCCCAACAACCGGCAAGTTCGCCCAAGCAGGTGCAGGAGCAAGGCCGCCCCAACATCGTGCTGATGGTGCTGGATGAATGGGGTTACTACGAGACCTCGCATCAGGGCCACAAAGAACTGCTGACACCGAACATCGATCAGTTCGCGCAGGATGGCATGCGGCTGACCCAGTTCCTGGCCGGCGCGCCGCTTTGTGGGCCGACGCGGGCGACGCTGATGCTCGGGCAGCACACGGGCCATACTTCGATGCGTTCGAATGGCGGCTACGCACCGATTCGTGCCGACAACACAACGGTCGCCACGCTGCTCAACGAGGCGGGTTATGCCACGGCTGGTTTTGGCAAATGGGGAATCGGCGGTCGCGGCACGAGCGGCGTTCCAACCGAGCATGGTTTCGACCTGTTCTACGGCTACTACGACCAGCGACACGCCCACACCTATTACCCGACTTACCTGATCCGCAATGGCGAAGAAGTTCCGCAAGCGGGCAATACCGGTGATTTCTATGTTGGGGATACCCATGCTCAGTTGGAGATTCACAACGCGGCCATGGACTGGTTGGGTAAGCAGAATGCCGAGCAACCCTTCTTCCTTTATCTGCCCTACACCGTGCCGCATGGCCTGTGGGGTTTCCCCGAAGACGATCCGAGTTGGGCGCTGTTTCGCGACAAGCCGTGGACGGCTGGTCAGCGCACCGATCGTGACGCGCGCGTTTACGCCGCGATGATGCACCTCGTCGACCGCCAACTCGGCGAACTGCGCAAGCAACTCGAAGCCCAGGGCCTAGCCGACAACACGATGATCTTGCTCAGCGGCGATAACGGCGGCCAAGACTACTTCCAGACCGACCAGCGCCCACGCGGCTTCTTCGGCCCGAATGTTGATCCGATCAGCGGCCAGCAGTGGCGTGGTCAGAAGGGACAGTTGTACGAAGGCGGCTTGCGCATCCCCGCATACGCGGTCTGGCCGGGCAAGATCCAGGCAGGAAGCAGTAGCGATCATCTGGGCTACTTCCCCGATCTGATGCCAACCTTTTGCGAGCTGTCCGGCGCAAGCTTGCCGGCGATGACCGATGGCATCTCAATTGTTCCGACCTTGCTCGGCAAGGGCAAGCAGGCTGAGCATGGCTACCTGTACTGGGAGAACCGCGGCCAGCGGGCCGTGCGCAGCGGCGATTGGAAGGCGGTGCGGCCAAGCCAAGATGCCGCTTGGCAGCTGTTCGATTTGGCCACCGACCCTTCCGAGACCACAGACCTTGCCGAGCAGAGGCCCGAGTTCCTCGCCCTGATGATCAACATGGCGACGGAAGCGCACCGACCCGTTCGGCGCGGCGAAATCTATGACCGCGAGTTAGCTCAACGCGACCACACCGTGCCGGTCAGACACTAGGCAGCAGCTCGTCGGTGGCGAAAGATCGCCGAGCCTTTGCTTCGCCTCGCCGCACCAAATAGCGAAGGACGAGGTGCGTACCGAGCGAACCGAAGTAGGCGAGAAATACGAGTTTCCACGAATAGGTGGCTGCGACGAAGAGGAGGAAGAGGCCAAACGCAAAACCCATGACCGCAAGCCCCGGAAGAGTCGTAATCGGCTCGCCATGGATCGCACCCATGGTAAACATGGTCACCGCACTGCAAGCACCGCAGATCAATGAAAAGCTAATCGGCGACCAAAGGACGAGCGACCACCACGATTCACGATAGAACTTCCGCGAAACCCAAAGCACGCCGCTCATTCCCAGCACGCCCATGGCGGAGCACCAAACGATCTCGGACAGATCGGTAACTCCCAACGCAAAAACGCTCGGCGGTCATAGAACGGGGCTTGGAGTTCACGGTCGCATCTTACTCCGGATCCGTCAGCCACTCGACGACGGCTTCGGACACCAGCGCGGCGGCATCGCCGCTGAAGACATGGTCGGCGCCTTCGAGGGTGATGAGTTCGGTGTCGGCGCCGCGTTCGGCCATGCGCTCGGATTCTTCGGGCGGAACGACCGTGTCGGCGGTGCCGTGCACCAAAAGCCAAGGCACTTGCACTTGCTCGGCCAACTTTTCGACCGAGCCGATCAAGTTCATGTCGTCGAGAAAAGCCTGTGAAAGTGGGCACTCGGGCTTGTCCCACATGAAGCCTTCGCCAGGCGTGACATCGCCGAACTTACGCTTCGCAAAGTCCGCGGTGTCGACCATGCCGGCGAGCGAGATCAGCATCTCGATACGCGCATCGATGAAAGCGCGTTGTACGCCAACCGCACCGCCCATCGAGTGGCCAGCATAGGCAATCGCCCAATCACGATCGCTCGCCGTGATGGCATCGAGGACTGCGCCGAGATCGCTAACTTCCTTGGTCGGGCAGGAATCTCGGAAGTCTCCTTCGGAATCGCCGTTGCCGGAGAAGGAAAAGCGCACGGTCGCGACGCCAGCGGCATTCAATGCACCGGAAAGTGTCGTCGCCCACTCACGATCCTTGTTCGCGGTGACGCCGTGGCCGATGACGACGATTTGATCGCCACCACCTTCGCCTTCGGCAAAGGCGTAGTCGAGCAATTCGCCCTGCGGGTTGCGGATATCGCCGAACATCGCCTAGAACTCGATGACCGAGCGTATGCCGTCTTGTGCGTGCATCAAATCGAAGCCGCGGTTGACCTCGTCGAGCGTCAAGCGGTGCGAGATGAAGCCATCCAGTTCCAGCTCGCCGCGCACATACATATCCACCAGCTGCGGCACGTGCGTACGACCTTTGGCGCCCCCGAAACTACCGCCCTGCACCTTGCGGCCGGTGATCAAGAAGCGCGGTGTGATCTTCATTTGCTCGCCCTTGCCCGCGACTCCGAGCACCGTGCACAAGCCCCAGCCCATGCGCGCCGATTCAACCGCCTGATCCATGACGGCGGTGATGCCGGTCGCTTCAAAGGTGTAGTCGGCACCAAATCCATCGGTGCGATCGACGATCTGATCGACGATATCCTCGCCACCTTCCAGCACTTCGGTCGCTCCAAACTGCTTGGCGAGTTCGCGGCGCACCGGGCTGGGGTCGACCACCATGATCTGCTCGGCGCCGCGCAGCTTCGCGCCGACGACGGCGCCCAAACCAACCATGCCGGCGCCAAACACGGCGACCGAACTTCCGGCTTCGACATCGGCCTTCCAAAGTGCCGCAGCAATCCCGGTGGTCGCGCCACAAGCCAGCAAACAAATCGCATCGAAGTTGGCCGCAGGGTCGACCTTGGCCAAGGCGATCTCGGGCATCACGGTGTATTCGGCAAAAGTGCTGGTTCCCATGAAGTGACGCAACGGACCGGCTTCGCGCGAAAAGCGCGTGGTGCCATCGGGCAGCAAGCCCTGCCCCTGCATCTCGCGAATCGCCAGGCAGATGTTGGTCTTGCCACTGCGGCAGTTGACGCATTCGCCACATTCCGGCGAAAACAAACAGACCACATGATCGCCTGGCTTGACGCTGGTCACGCCTTCACCACATTCTTCGACGACGCCGGCGCCTTCGTGGCCCAACACACAGTTGCAATAGCCACTGGGGTCGACCCCACTGGCGGTGTACAAATCGGTGTGGCAGACGCCACAGGCCTTGATCTTGACCAAGACTTCGCCCGCTTTCGGCGGCGCAAGATCGACATCTTGCACAACCAGGGGCTTTCCAAACTCTTCTAAAACGGCGGCGCGGATTTTCATGGTTTCAACTCGGCCTGAAATCGTAGCGACGCCGGCAGCATCGGCCAGGATTCCTAGGAGTCGCTCATGGATCGCAGCAAGTTTCTTACGCCAACAAAGCGCTCAAGGTAAAACGAGATCATGCCTGAAATGCCGCCCAAAGTTCCCCAGCACCTGCGCAATGTCATCCCTTACGTCTGGGTGGCCGATGTCGATGCCGCCCTGCCGTACTACCGGGACAAGCTTGGATTCAAAGAGACTTTCACCCACAAATGGGAAATCGACGGCGAGCGGTTCGGTCTGACGATTCTTGAACGGGACGAAATCACGATTCAACTGCAGGTGTGTGAATGCAAAGACAGCCGGCACACCGGGCTTGGCCGAAGGAAAGTTCGTCGTCACCCGCGTCGCCAAGCTTGCCGTGATCAACGCCGACGATGAAGTCGTGGCGGCACGCGGCGACGCTCTCCAGCAACCCGTCGTTTGGTTCAGCCTCGACGCGCAGAATCCACGAGTCACCAGCAGCCTGGAAAAGGGCGGTGCTGCCTGCTATTTCGATGGCGACTCCGTGTACTGGCAACAGGGCACCGACAAGCAAAGCATTCTTCCCGTCAACGAGATCCCCGTCACGATGCAAGGGGCCGCTCGTTACAACATCGCCAACGTGCTTGCAGCGGTCGCGATTGCGCAGGAACTAGGCCTTGAACTTGCGCACATACAAGCCGGCCTACGCAGCTTTCAAAACAGTGTCGCTGACAATCCGGGTCGCCTGAATCACTTCGAAATCGGCGGCGTGCAAGCCATTGTGGACTACGCGCACAATCCGCATGGCTTCGATGCTGTCTTCGAAATGATGAATCAGATTCCGGCTCAGCGTCGCTTGGTGCTACTTGGCCAAGCCGGCGATCGCGAGGAAACATCGATTCGCGAACTCGCGCGACAAACTTGCGCCGCTCAGCCTGATTTGATTGTCATCAAAGAGATGCAGGCCCACTTGCGCGGCCGCGAGCTTGGCGAGGTTCCAGCGATCATCGAAGAAGAGCTACGGCTCGCAGGAGCGCGCGAAGATCAGTTCACGCACGCACCCAGCGAACCCGAAGCAGTCCGCACAGCCTTCGCTTGGGCCCAGCCCGGCGACCTGCTGATGCTGCTGTGCCACGACCAGCGTGACGCAGTGCTCACCTGGCTGACCGAGCTACAAGCCAGCGACTGGGAGCCTGGCCAGGCGCCCCCTGCGATTTAAGCCGGACTGACCGGCATCCACACTTCGGTGCGCAAGTCTTCCGGCTTGGTCTTGCGTGGGTCGTCTAAGTACTTCTCAAGCGACGGTGGGTCGCCGAGCGCCCACGACTTGCCCTCGATCGGGCCTGAAGCCACGCGAGCAAAGAGCTTGGCGTAGGTATTGCTGATCTCTTCGAACGGCCCTTCGTGCAGCGTGACCACATAGGTTCCGCCCGCAAAGTCTTTCGATTCGACCGGCGGCTTTACTTTGGTCTTGTCCTTGATCACCATGCAGGCGTCGTAACGGCACTGCTCGGCTGGTGTGACATCCGGGTCGTCATAGCCAAGGCCAAAAGTCTCGGGCGGCTTAAACATCATCTTCGTCCAGCCCCACTTCATCAGCTTGGCCCAAGCCTCGCCGGTCGTGTTGTAAGGTCCGACGTTGCGGACAAAAGCGACGCGCACGGGCTGACGCTGTTCGATGCGAACTTCGATGTCTTGCATGGGTGCAATGCGGTGTTGTTGAACCTCGCGCCTCGCTTCACGGAAGGCCGAGGGCGTGATTTCGAATCGCGCAACGAAGGCGCGGGTGAAGGCTTCATGACTGGTGTAGCCGGCATCGATTGCGATCGGCAGGATGTCATCCTGCCCGACCGTCAACCGGTGCGCAGCTCGCTCGAGGCGTAGCCGCCGGGTGTACTGACGCACCGTCTCGCCGGTCGCGGCGCGAAACAAGCGGTGAAAATGGAAGACCGAATAGGCGGCCGCGGTGGCGAGTTCGTCCAGGCTCAGTTCCTCGTCCAGCCGCTCCTCCAACAGCTGCCGAGCCCGCGCAATGCGGTCTTGCCAGGCGAAGTCGATTTCGGTCATGCTGCCAGGATAATCGGCGCGCCCAGCGTCGGCTTGATCGTGCTTGCGGTCAGTTTCGCGGTTGTTCGAAACCGTGACTGGAACCCGCTGCTCGGATTGCTTCGAGACGGGTCGCCATCTGTTGTGCCCGCCCTGCTTCATCCGCGATTCGATCGACCGATTCAACCAGATCCAGGTCCAACTGATAGAGCTGATAGGGCTCGCCAAAGGGGGTGCCCCTGGGTTGCTCGCGCCCCCCCGAGCCATTGCCAGCGACGAGCTTCCATCCCCCGTCACGCATCGCAAACACACCACTGGCCGAGTGATGAATCACCGGAGCACGAACAAAGTCGCCTGCGTCAGCGTCAAATAAAGGCAGCAGGCTAAAGCTGTCTTCTCCACCGAGCTGGGATGGGGCGGCGTCAACGAGATCGGCGCAGCTCGCATAGAAATCCGTCAGGCAAATCGTCTCGGTTCGCGTCTGACCCGCAGCAACCACGCCCGGCCACCGCACCAGAAACGGCACGCGGTGCCCGGCTTCCCAGATGTCCGCCTTGGTTCCGCGCAGCAAGCCATTCGCACGGTGTACTTCAGGGTGGTAGCCCTGCACCGTGAGGTCTTGCTCGTGGCTGGGCCGGCTTGGATCATCGATGCGATACATGAAGGAGCCGTTATCCGATGTCACGATCAACAAAGTGTCGTCAGCGACACCGGCATCCTCGAGCGTGCGCAAGACATCCCCTACCGCGGCGTCGACCTGGACAATGAAATCGGCATAGTCACCCAAGTCGGTTGCGCCACGGAATCGTGCCTGCGGTAAGACTGGCTTGTGCGGCGCCGTCAAGGGCAGGTAAACAAAGAACGGATCCTCGCTGGTCGCCTGCACGCGGATCCACGCGTTGGCTTCTTCGATGATGCGATCGAGCGCGTCGTCCATCACCAAATCGTCGGCAATAGGCCCCTTGCGCAGATAAGCCGGGAAACCCTGGCCAGGCTGCTCGCGGCTCACTTCGGCGGTGACCCGGCCGTCTTGCAAGTAGACATACGGGGGGAAATCAAGCGAAGCCGGAATGATGAAGCTAGTGTGGAAGCCATTCTCGTTCGGGATTCCTTTGACCTGCTGCGTGAAATCGATTTCTTCGTCCACCCGTGGCCAAGACAGCCCCAAGTGCCATTTTCCAAAGATCGCTGTCTGATAGCCGCCCGCCTGAAGTAGCTTTGCCACGGTCGGTCGACCCGCTTCGATCAAGGGGGGGCTGTAGCCATTCAACACCCCGCGCTTGAGTCGACTGCGCCAGCAGTAGCGTCCGGTCAGCAAGCCATAGCGTGTCGGCGTGCAAACCGAAGACGGCGTATGCGCATCGACAAAACTGGCGCCCTCATTGGCAATCCGATCCAGATACGGAGTCGCGATTCGCGATCTCGGGTTGAGTGCATGGACATCGCCATAACCGAGGTCATCTGCCAGAATGAGGACGATATTCGGTTTGCTGCGTGCATCCTGTTCTGCCTTCGGCGCGGAGCAATTCGCTGCGCTTAAGACGCAGAGGATGAGGAGAACCTGGCCGCAGCGGCGATGCATATGCGCAAGCCTAGCGCAAGGCGTCCAAGTACGTTTCCCAGGCCACCTCGTCATTGTGCGAATGCGTAAACCCGATCGAGCGTTCGAATGCAACGGTCGCGCGCGGGCGGTGGGCCAGGATGTAAGTGCGACGCCAGTTCGGGCTCGGATTGCCCGCCGAGCCGTGCACGATGCGCTCGTTATGAATCGTGATGCCGCCTCGTTTGACAGGCAAGAACTTCACCTGGTCTTCCGCCGTCAGGTCGATCGTCAGAGTATGCGCCTGCTCTCGCAGGCCGGTCTTGGGGTCGGTGCGAAACGCCGGGCGGTGCGGCCTGAGTTCCGGCTCAAGGTGCGAACCCGGCACCACCTGCAAGCAGCCGTTTTCGGGGTTGGCGTCATCGAGCGCTAGCGAGAAAGTGGTCGTCCGCGTATCGGGTGTGCCCGTCGGCCAGTAGCCCAAATCTTGATGCCAAGCGAAGACCGCCTGCTCTCGTCCCGGTCGCTTGGACAAGAACTGGTCGTAGTCGAGCTGCGCCTCTGGTCCGATGATCTGCTCCGCCAGCGCCTGGGCCCGCTGTTCGAACAGATTCCCGACTAACTCGGGGGCGTACTTACGAGGCAGTACCGCATTGACGATGTTGAAGTCGGCGAAGGCGCGGTCATACGGACCGCTCATATCGCAAAAGTCCTGCCCCATCGAGTCAACCAGCGCGGGATCGCCTTGCAGGAAGCGGTCAAACACGGCTTCCAAAGGCGCGATTTCGGCCTCGCTCAGAAAGCCGTCGATCACCAAATAGCCATCACGCGCAAAGGCTGCGAGCTGATCTGCCGTCAACGCGGGAGAAGCGTGCACCGCTTCAGCATAGTTCACCATCGACCAACGCGAAATCTCTGTTTGGGATTAGCAAATTGCGATACGCAAGTCTCCCTGGCCAAGCATCTTCCGCAAGGGTTAGACAAGGCTTCTGTTTGAATCCTTGAAGACTCTAAACCGATCGGCACAATGCCGCGCTTCGGCATGACGAACCTCCAACCATCATTCGGACGCGTCTTCCTCGCCTCGCAGAACTGGATTGAAGTCGAACTCGTCGCGGGACTCGAGGTGAACCTCGAACACTGCTACGAACTCGAGCGAATCTTCCGCGACGAGACCAGTGAACCCTATGTCCTACTCGGGCACTGTCGCCACGCCAACCCGATCCAGTTCGAAGCCAAGGCGCGCATTTCGACCTTCCCGGGCTGCGCAGCAGTCGCGATTGTGGTGCACTCCGAAGACTGCGCGGCCACGGCTGCAGATGTCATTGCCATCGCCGAGATCCAGCAGGGCAATGTACGGACCTTTGCAGCCGAAGCTGAGGCGCGTGCCTGGCTTGAAGCGGAACTGCGGCAAGCCCGCGGAAATCCGGACCTTCCCATCGAGCTGTCGGACTAACTTGAAGCCGAGGCCGCGTCGCGGCGCGGCACCAGCAAGAGCGCGGTCACCACGACCCCAAGCGCCAGCACGGCCAACGGGCGCGGCTCGACTTCGGCCCAGGGCTTCTTGATGAAACACTCATAGCCAAACCACCCGACGACAAAGGCGAGTCCAAGCGCGCCAAGAAAGTAGCCCAACGCCGGTTTGCCACGGCGGATCAGCCACGCGCCGAG
The DNA here is from genome assembly GCA_040264055.1 of Planctomycetota bacterium. Lineage (GTDB taxonomy): Bacteria > Planctomycetota > UBA1135 > UBA1135 > UBA1135. The sequence continues at coordinate 1,983 of JBDQJC010000058.1, read as the reverse complement.
CAGCACGCCAGCCCCCACGACGACTCCAAACCAAAACGCCGGCCAGCCATCGGAGCGGCTCAGCTTGCGGTAGACGCCGCTGCTCATGACCAAAGCGCCGAATACAGTGAGGCAAGCAAGTCGAGAGGGCAATTTCATCGTGATTCCGCGGGAGATCCTGCCGAGTTACGGGAGATCCTAGCGTAAAGTCGGCCTGCGCACGCACCTGCGCACGCCCCCATGCAAAGCACTCTCTCTGTTTCGACCATTCAGGAAACCGTTGGCAAGACGCCGCTTGTGGCGTTGCAGCACATCCTGCCAATTGACTGCGCACGCATCTTGTTGAAGGCTGAGCCCTTCAATCCGATGGCCAGCGTGAAGGACCGGATAGCCGGCGCCATGATCGACGACGCGATCACAACCGGCGCCTTAAAACCTGGCATGACGATCATCGAAGCCACCTCGGGCAACACCGGGATTGCTTTGGCCTTCATCGCTGCCGCGCACGGCTACCCCTTGATCTTGACCATGCCCGAGTCCATGAGCTTGGAACGGCGTGGACTGCTCCGCAATCTGGGTGCGGAGATCGTCTTGACCCCGGCCGACAAAGGAGTGAAGGGTGCGATTGCCGCTGCCCAAGAATTGGTCGATTCAACGCCGAACTGCTGGCAGCCTTGCCAGTTTGAAAACCCCGCAAACCCCGCTGTGCACGAAGCGACCACGGGGCCCGAGATTTGGGAAGCTTGCGATGGCGAAGTGGATGCCTTCATCACCGGGGTGGGCACCGGCGGCACCTTGACGGGTGTCGGGCGCTACCTGCGTTCGAAGAAGCCCGAAGTTGGCCTTTGGGCGGTCGAGCCAGCCGACTCGCCGGTGATCTCGGGGGGCGAACCCGGGCCACACGGCCTGCCAGGCATTGGCGCTGGCTTCATTCCCGACAACCTCGATCAATCATTGGTTGATGGCGTGATCACCGCGACCACCGAAGAGGCTTACACCTGGGCGCGGCGCTTGGCCCGTGAAGAAGGCATCTTTGGCGGCGTCAGCACGGGCGCGAATCTGGCCGCCGCGATCAAGCTTGGCCAACGCCCGGAATGGCGAGGCAAGACGATCGTGACGACCTGGTGCAGCTTCGGTGAACGCTACTTGTCGCTGCCGCTGTATGCGGACGAGATCGGCTGACCGATTTCGCGTTCGAGCGCGGACTTTGCCAAAACCACCTCGAGCTTGAGCTGCAAGAGCACACGGCGTGCCGATAACTGGCGCATGCGTGCGGCAAGCACGGCTTCCGTCGTCGCGCTACCCGCGGCGCGCGCCTGCTCAGCAAGCTCTAGCGCGTCTTGCGCCTCTGCCACAAGAGAATGGCGTGCGCCGTCAAGGTTGTAGCTCGCCTTCACAAAGCGCTGCACGGCATCGCGGATGTCATGCTCGACATCGATGCACGCCTGCTCCAGCAAGAGTTCAGATTGGCTCAAGAGCAGTTCCGCACGCGCAATCTGGGCTTGATTGCGATCCAGAATCGGAAGTTGCATCGAGAGCGCTGGCCCGATTTCATCGCCCGCATCGGTTGATTCAAACGCGATCCCGCCGGAGGCTTGCGGCCAGATACGGGATTCCTCCCAATCGATGCGCGAACGGAGTGCTTCCGAGGTCATGGCCAAAGCCTGAAGATCGAGACGCGACTCAAGTCCAGTCTCGACCGTCTCGCGTGAAACCAAGAAACGCATCAGGCCGTGGTCGACTCCTTCCCCCGCCGCTTCCTTCAAAGAATCGATGAGATCCGTGTCGGCCAACGTGTCCCGAATCGACAGCTTGCGCGCCAACTCGGAGCGCGTGCGACCCGCGGCGACTTCAAAGCCTGAGTAAAGCGCCCCCACCTGGCTGTACGCCAGCTCGGCCGCGTTCAACTCCAATCGATCTGCAACCCCAAGGTGGACACGCTCGCGCGCCACCTCGACTTGGCGGCGAAGAAGCATGCCTTCTTCCAGCGCAAACTCGCGAGCT
>JBDQJC010000057.1:0-20059 GCA_040264055.1 Planctomycetota bacterium | reverse complement strand
TGGGTTCTCGCTTTCCTGCTCGCGGCTTCGGCCATGATCTATCAGCGTGCGACCGGGCCGACCTACCCGAAGCGCGGTTGGATCGAGGCGGACGGTGTGGAATGGAAGTACGCGCTACTGCGCTCGCAGGAAACCAGCGAGAAGGCTCGCATCCTGATGCCAGGGCCCGAGGGCAAGATCGAAGCGACGCTGAATTGGCGGCGCTACCCATTGGATGAGCCCTACGCGCCACTTCCGATGTTGTGGCACCCCGACCAAAAATGGGGCAAGGGCTCCAACTCGGAGACAAAGAAGAAAAAGGGCGTCGGCTGCTTGACCGGCGACTTGCCGATTCAGCCGGCCGCAGGAAAGCTCGAGTACTACCTGATGGTCGATGTGCTCGACGATGATCAGCCGCCGATTCGTGTGCCGGAGGGCGACGAGACCTGCGTGATTCGCTACAAGGATCCGGTTCCAACGACCGTGCTTTATCCGCACATCGCCTTCATGATTTTGACGATCCTGTTTGGCATGCGCGCGGGCCTGGCCGCGGTGACCGGTTCGGCAAGCACGCGCCGACTCGTTTGGACCACGCTGTTCTGCTTGACGACCGGCGCCATGATCTTGGGACCCTTCGTGCAGAAGTATGCCTTCGGTCATTATTGGACGGGCTTCCCGAACGGCACCGACCTGACCGACAATAAGTCGCTAATCATGTGGCTGACCTGGGTGCTCGCCTGCGCCGTGGTTGGCTTGAAATCGAAGCCCAAGGAAACCGTGACGCGCGTGACGGTGATCCTGGCCGCGATCGTCATGAGTGGCGTCTACATGATCCCGCACAGCAAGCAGGGTTCCGAGCTCGATTACTCGAAGCTCGAAGAAGGGGTCGACCCGAAGGCTGCGATCGGCACCGGCGAGGACTAGGAAACGATGTCGGCGCAGCAGCTCCACCTAGCCTTGTCGCACCTTCCGGTGATCGGCTTGCCGGTGGTGTTGCTGATCTACGCTTTTGCGCTGCGTTGGAAAGATGAGCGTTTGCAAAAGCTGTGCTGGCTACTCATCATCGGCTTTGGTGTGAGCGCCGTGATTTCCTACTACAGCGGCCCGATTGCCTTCGAGATGCTCGAATCCGCGGGCAAGGTCGACGCGGCGACGCGCGCGATATCGGAAGAACATGCGCTGCTCGGGCGCGGTGTGTTTGCCGCGATGATTTTGCTCAGCCTCGGTTGCGTGGTTGCGTTCTTGGGCTATGCGCAAGGGGCTCCCCCCAGCCGCGGCGTGAAGTTGGGTATCGCGATTGCGGGCTGGGTCATCGTGCTTCTGCTGGCTTGGGCCGCGCACGAAGGCGGGGAGTTGCGGCATGTTGAGCTGCGCCACGGCGAGCATGCAGAAGGCGAATCGGGCTAGACTGCGCGAGTGCGCGCAATCTTTGGCCTGATACTTTTTCTTTTGGCTTCCCCAATCTCATGCGGAAGCTTGGAAGCTCCGGTCGAGTCCACCGAGACGATCGAGTTCACGGCGATGGCCTGGAACATTTGGCACGGTGGCCGCGAAGACGGGGAAGAAGTCGGCGTGCGCAAGACCATCGAGGTCATCCGCGAGAGCGGAGCAGATTTGGTCGCCATGCAAGAGACCTATGGCTCCGGTGAGATCATTCGCGAAGCGCTTGGCTTTCATTTCTTGCCGCGCGGTACCAATGTTTCCATCCACAGCCGCTACCCGATTCTGGAAGATGTCTCCGTCTTCGAAGAGTTTAAGTGCGTGGGTGCGGTGGTTGAGTTGCCGAACGGCAAGCCGCTCGTTTTCTATTCCATCTGGCTTCCCTACGCCTATGAAATCTGGGAAGTTGGCACGCGCTTGGGTCGGCCCGACGCGGAGTTACTTGCCGCGTGTGCACCCTCGGCGGCCGACCTCGCAAAAATCGTCGCGCTGATCGACGAGAAGCTTTCCACAACCAAGTACGCCAGTTCACCGCGCATCATCGCCGGCGACTTCAACAGCATGTCGCATCTTGATTACACCGAGGCCACGCGTGCGCAGTTCGACGACTATCGGATCGATTGGCCGACCAGTCACGTCATCATGAACGCGGGCTACATGGATTCCTACCGCATGGTGAACCCGACCGTCGATCGTATGCGCGACCGCACCTGGACGCCCCGATTCCCCGAGCAACAGCAGGATCGCATCGATTTCATCTACTTCCAAGGCGGCGCAATGACGCCGCTGGCCTCGCAGGTACTGGAATCGCACGGTGAGGGCTTCCCCTCCGACCACGCGGCGCTCACCGCGCGGTTTAGACTGGATGGGTGAGTTCGGCCCATCACTCGATTGACCCCGGAGCTGCGGTCCTGGCCGGCGTCGCTTGCTTGGCGTTGATTGCCGGCGCGACGGTGAAGACCTTGCCGCACCTCATTCTTGGTGTCGTCGTGCTGGCGTCCGCCAATCAACTCGACCCTGCTCGATTGCTTCTTGATCGCAACCGACGTTTATGACTTGCAGGGCAGCGCCAATCCGTTTCGCCCACGCCGCTCTGGTTTCTTCTCTATGGCAATCAACGCGTTCCACGCGCGGAAGCGCTACCGGGCTACTTCACACCGATGTAGATCAGCACGCGGTTTGCCTGCTTCGCAAGATGGACTTCGTAATCCATCTCGAAGCTGCGATCGAGATTTGCCGCGTGGATCTCGGCCCAGGTCTGCATCAAGGCAGCAGGTTGCTTGCCCTCGGAGACGAAGACTTCAAACTTGGCATCGGGCAAGATGCGACTGACCATGCGCGCGGGCACGGGCGCGTCGGCCTCGACTTCGCAGCCGATGAAATAGGTATAGGGCTGCGTTTCGTCGCCGGCGTAGTCGCTATACACCGCGTAAACATCTTCATCCAGGCGGCCCGGGATGCCAGCCGTGGCGCCCCGTTCAAAGAAGCCGGCCCAGGCTTCGCCAAGCGCCTCCGGGTCGTCATTCGAGGCTCGAATTTCTCGGCCGAGCAAAGTGCGGCCAGGGCGTGGGGGCATCGCGGTCGTCATCATTCTCAGTTCTCGGCGTTGCCGATCGTGCCCCAGCCGTCGAGCGTGCTGCCAAAGGGCAGCGCCAACTCGGCGAGCTCGACTTGAGCGTCGATCAGGGCTTGGTAGTCAGGGAGCATCAGTTTTGAACACCAAGCGGTGAACTCGTCTTCGTCTTGATCGTAGGACAGCTCGGCCTTGTAGCCAGCTTGCTTGGCGGCCTCGGCGAACTCAAGGCCAACTTCCTGATCGGGCACGATGACATGAAAGTCGATGACCATGAACTTGTTGAGGTCGTTGCCGCTTTCTGCCAGGCGGCGCAGCACATCGCCATCGTCGTCGTTGGGAATGGAGTCGAGGTCGGTCATCTTGAAAAGCGCAGCATCGCCAACGCCGGGGGGCGTCGGATCGCCAACGCCAGCCGGGATTGTTGCGTATCCTCACGGTCATGTTGACAGGGATCTTGCTGCTCCTCGCTGCGCAAAGCGGGCAATACACCTTCACAATCGCGGATCCGACCGAGAATCGGGTCGAGGCGCGGCTGGAATTGGCGGGACTCGAGCCGGATGTCGGCCCGTTCTCGCTCGAGATGCCCCAGGGCTTCGCTTATGCCCAGCTTCCGAAGCCCTTGCTTGTGGGCGACCTGAGGTCTCAGGCCAAAATCAGTCGCGAGGGCCCGTACAAGTGGACGCTCGACCCGGCTGGAGCGAGCGAGGTCGTCGTGGAATGGACGGTTCCGCTGGAGCACCGCTCGGCCCCCCAGGTCGTCGGTCGCGATGAGTACGAATATCCCTACCTGCGCTCTGACCATGGCATGCTCGTCATGGGAACGATGGTGGTTGCGCCTGCGTTTCTCGATCCGGCTCAGATCCAGGTGCGCTTTGAAGTGCCAAAGGCTTGGGCGGTGCACGCACCTTGGCCGGCGCAAGAAGACGGCAGCTTCGCGCCGCCGGATCTGGGTTCGCTGCGTGACGACCTGATCGCGATTGGCAACTGGGATGTGCATCAAGAGCAGGTCAGCGGCATGCAGCTGACAATCGCGTTCGCGCCTGGGCAGGACAGACTGTGCGACGGGGTGGTGCGGAAAGCCGCGCCGATCGTGGCCGCGATGCTCGAGCACTTCGACACCACTCCCCAAGACGGTTATCTCTTCTTGTTCGGCGAGCCGCAACTTGGCGGTTATGGCGGTTCGCCCAAGACTCAATCGATGACGCTTTATGTTGCGCCCGACCTCCCGGTCGACTTTGCGATTGCGAGCATGACGCATTTGATTGCGCACGAGTTTCACCATACCTGGATGCGCGCGCGCTGCCAGCCGACCGATGAGCTGCGCTTCCTGGCCGAGGGTTTCACGGACTACTTCGCCCATTTCGTGCCGTGGCGTGCCGGGATGGTCGATGACGCGAGTTTGCAAGCCACGCTCGCAGGCAAGTTGGCCGAGGCAGAGTCGGCCCACCTCGCCGCGCAGACCTCGATGCAACTTGCCGGGGGGCCGGTGTTCTTCGAGGGTGGAGCGGCGCACGATCTGGTTTATTCCGGCGGCTTGGTGCTCGGTCTTTGGCTGGATCACCGTCTGCGCCGAGCCGACCACGGATCCACGCTTGAAGACTTGCTGCGCGCTTTCTACGAAGATCCGCGTTGGAAGAAGAACCCGCAGGCGCGCGTCGAACATCTTGTCGATGCCTTGATCCAGCTCGGCCGCGAAGATCTCGTCGAGCCGCTTCGAGAACTTTCGACGAGCCAGCAGCCGATTGACTGGCAAACGCGCTTTGGCGAGCTCGGCTATTGCGTCGAACGTAAACAGGTTCCGGCCGAGCTTTCGATCCGGGCCAACTTCGACGGCGCAACGATTACGGCGATCGACCCGCAGGGCTGCGGTGGCCTGCTCGGCCTGCGCGCCGGCGACACGCTGCTCGAAGTCAACGGGATCGCCGTCGCGACCGAGGCCGATGTCCGCACGGCCTTCCCGAATCTCGTCGACGACAAGTTTGAACTCCGCTACACCCGTGGCGACGGTCCGCCGATAAACCTGTCTGCGGCCCGCCCGACGGTCCTTCGCTACTCGATTCCGCTTAAGCTGATCACCGACCTGCGCTCTGAGTAGGCTCCGCCGCCCGCGTCAGCGTCGCGCCCATCCTGTTCATGTCGAAACGAACCCTCGTCGTTGTCGCCGCCCTGATCGCGCTCGGGGTGGGGGCTTGGATCTACGCAATCCGTGGGCCGGCTGACGAGACTTCCGAACCGCCAACAGAACCGGCCCAGCGTGAAAGGGTCGAGGCACCTGCGACCGAGACGGACGAGGACTCGGCCCCTGAGTTCGTCGTCGACGGCGAAGAAGATGTCTTCAAGTCGCAGGTGGCTGGCGCGACCGTGCAAATGCGGGCGCGGTTGGTCGGAATGGAAAGTTCGAAATGGCTGCTGCTGCGGGTGACGGCTACCGAGCCAGCGGCGCGCATCTATCCGATCGTTGGCGACGCGAACTCGGCAAGTTCGGACGCCGACCCGACGACCGGCGAGTTCCACACCTCGGTCCGTGTTGCAGCGGGGCAAGTGCTGCACTTGGCTGCCTACAGTCGCTGGGGCGATCTACTTGGGAAGACCTCGACGGCGCGCGAGCTGCAGCCCGACGAGACTTTTGTTTGGGAGCCGGTGCTCGACCTCGAAGGTCTGTATCGCGATTACTACTTCCGCTTTGATTCGGAACCTGAGCAAGTATTCCCGCATTCGCTTCCGGACCGGTTTCGCGTCGATGTGTTCGATGCAGGCGTGCAACTTTGGATCGAAGCCTCGGAATACGTCTATCAAGCTGAGCAGGTCTATCGCATGCGGGTGCCCGCTGACCGCGCCGTGCTCGCGCACTTGAATGACTTGCCTGCGGGCGTCGCGGCTTGGAGAGTGGAGACGAGTGAAGGGCGAACCGAGCAAGAGCCCGAGCTAGTGCGCCTGGTCGAACGCGTGCGGGTGTTCGTTCCGAATGAGATCGTTCAAGAGACAAACCGTGGCCAGAATCACGGCTTCCTCTTTACAACGGATTCGCTCGGCGTGCGATCCGACCGCGACTTGTTACCGCTACCCGACGGGCAGAATCATCTGCTTGAGGGGCCGTACTTGGGAACAACGAGTCTGCGCATCGGCCAACGCTTCTACCGTTGCGCGTTTACCGAAGGCGGGGATTACACCCTGGGCGAGTCGCCGATCGTCGAGGTCTATTCGGGCAAGCTAGCCCGACTGCAGCTGACGCTTGCGAACGATCCCGGCCCCGACACCCAAGTATTCTGGCGCATCAAGAAGGACCACGTGCAGGTATCCAAGCAAGCGATGCCCTTTGTCTACCTGGGCGAAACCGCGCAGTTTGAGGTTCCTGTCGGAACCGTGCGCGTCGAATCGCGCCTTGGCATCGACGGCGCGTGGGTGAGCGCGAGCATCGAGGTCCCGCCAGAAGGCACGGAACACCGCTTGGTGTTGCCCGACTAGGCGTGCGCGCCGATCCGCAACTCGACTTCGTTGCGCGCGGCTTGCATTGCGGCGAAGGCGGTCAGGCGGACCACATCTTGCACGCCGACGGAGTGCGGTTGCAGCACGTGCACCGGCTTCGATAGGCCGAGGTAGATCGGACCCACGGTCGTGGTCTCGGCGAGCGAGCGCACCAGGTTGAAGCTGATGTTGGCGGCCTGCAGGGTGGGGAAGACCAGCACGTTGGCCGGTTCGCCGCCGAGTTGACAGGCGCCGTAGCGTTCTTGCACGAGTGGGTCGAGGGCGCAGTCGACGCGCATCTCGCCGTCGATCAAGAGGCCCGGCGCTTCGTTGCGCGCGATCTCGACAGCGCGCCGCACCTTGTCACTGGCTGGGTGAGGGGTGCCGCCATAACTCGAAAAACTCAGCATGGCAACGCGCGGGCTCAGGCCCATGGCTTCGAACTCGTGCGCGGCAAGCATCGCGATTTCCGCGAGCTCTTCTTCGGTTGGCTCGATGTTGAGCGCGGTGTCGGTAAAGCCAAGGATGCCGTGCGACTTGGTGAACACCAAGCTCAGGGCCGAAGCGCGGCGCACGCCCTCGGCGAGCGGGATCACCCGCAACATGGTCTGAATCGTCTTGCGTGCAGCACGCGTCACGCCACAGACCATGCCGTCGGCGTCGCCGTTGCGAACCATACTGGGGCCGAGCCAAAGCGGATCGCGCATGCGCTCGCGCGCCTTCTCAAGATCGACGCCGCGGTGCGCGCGTAGCCGTGCATGGTCTTGGGCGTACTCTTCGTTCTTGCCCCAACTTGCCGGGTCGATGATCTCGGTGTGTCCCAGGTCGACCCCGTGCAGTTCGGCCTGCGCTTCGATCACGGCGCGGCGACCGAGCAGAATCGGTGTCGCTATGCGTTCTTGGCACAGTGCGCCGGCGGAAATCACGACCCGATCGGCCTCGCCTTCGGGGAAGACGATGCGCTTGGCAGCCTTGCGCGCCTTGGCAACGATCTCGGCCATCAGGTTGCGGTGCGCACCCAGCCCTTCGCCGAGCTCGCGGGTGTAGGCCGCCATGTCCAAATCGAGCCGCGCGACGCCGCTATCGATGGCAGCCTGCGCGACCGCCGGAGCAACCCTGCGGATGACCCGGTGATCGATCGGTTTCGGAATGATGTAGTCGCGCCCGAACTTCAGCGACTCCAAACCATAGGCCTGGGCGATTTGCGTCGGCACCGGCTCTTTGGCCAAATCGGCGAGCGCATGCGCCGCGGCGTACAACATCTCGTTGGTGATATGCGAAGCGCGTACATCGAGCGCGCCGCGGAACACAAACGGGAATCCAAGCACATTGTTGACCTGATTCGGATGGTCACTGCGCCCCGTTCCGATAATCACATCCTTGCGAGTTGCCTTGGCAAGCTCGTAAGGGATCTCGGGATCGGGGTTCGACATCGCGAACACGATCGGATTCGGCGCCATCGACAGCAGCATTTCGGCGGACATCACATTGCCGACGGATAGCCCGTAGAAGGCATCGGCGCCTTTCAAGGCGTCGGCGAGAGTGCGCGCCTCGGTTTCGACCGCGAACTCTTCCTTGTAAATCGTCATGCGCTCGGTCCGGCCCTGGAAGATCACGCCGGTCGTGTCGCACATCGTCAGGTTTTCCGGCTTAACACCCAAGCCGATGGCAAAGCGCCCGCAGGCCATCGCCGAGGCGCCCGCGCCATTGATGACCAGCTTGATTTCGTCGAGCTTCTTGCCGGCAAGTTCGCAGGCGTTCAGCAAGGAAGCGCCAGTGATCAGAGCGGTGCCGTGCTGGTCGTCGTGGAAGACGGGGATATCCAGCTCGGCTTGCAAGCGCTTCTCGATTTCGAAGCAGCGCGGCGCCGAAATGTCTTCGAGGTTGATGCCCGAAAAGGTCGGGGCAATGGCTTTCACGGCGGCAATGATCTCGTCGACATCCTGCGTCGCGAGTTCGATGTCGAAGACGTCGATGTCGGCAAAGCGCTTAAACAGCACGCCCTTGCCTTCCATGACCGGCTTCGAGGCTTCCGGGCCAATATTGCCCAAGCCAAGAACCGCCGAGCCGTCGGAAATCACCGCAACCAGGTTGCCGCGCGCGGTGTAGTCGTAGACCTTCGAAACGTCCTTCGCGATTTCGCGGCAGGGCTCGGCGACGCCGGGTGAATAGGCCAGCGAAAGATCGTATTGGTTATTCGTCGGCTTGGTCGATACGACCTCGATCTTGCCGGGGCGACCCTGGGAGTGATAGTCCAGGGCCTCTTGTTTTGAAATGGGCTTATTGGCCATGGTGGAGGTCCGACGGTTGGAGACGTCAGGTCGCTCAGTTTACTGGAAGGTCGCGGATACGATGGAGGTGTGAGCGCTTCCCATGCGTGCTTATTCTGTTCGGCCCCGATCTCGTCGATGGGTGCACGATGTGATGCATGTGGAAACCAGAACGAGACGCGCCTGTACGCGCTCTACCGCTCATTAAGACCAGAAGACGTGCGTTTCGATCGCTTGATGCGATGGTTGGGCGCAGTTCTCTGCCTCGGATTTTACGCCCTTGCGCTCGGGTTAGATGAATACTGGTTCGCGCTTCCGGCGCTGCTTGCGATGGTCTTCTGGGTGCAGGCGATAGCGGGCCTGCGCACCGGCCGCCGGCTGCACGATCGCAGCCGCGCCGAACGCGCCCAGCACACCAAGCTGCAGCGCATCATTCTTGGTGGCCTCCTCTTGATGTCGCTGCCGATTTCGCGCGGCCAGGAATGGGATAGCTGGTCGTGGCAATGGAGCGCCGCCTACGCCGCGGCCCTGCTTTGGACCTGGTGGACACCAAGCCTCGTGCGCAAGAAAGAGCAGTAGCCATTCGCCATCGCGAAGAAAAGGTTCTGAAGCATGGCGGGAGCCCTCTAACAAGTTCTTGGGATTGTTGTCTAGGGCTCTGGAGCAACATTGGTTCCCGCCCATTCAGCCAGCGGATCCGGCCGTCCGATGTGCAGGTAGATGTGGGCTCCTGTGGCTGTGCTGCTGATGATTCTCGCGACCGCGCTCGGAGCGCGAGGCGCGGGTGTCGAAGCGTCGAATCACGCCACTTCGGAGCCAATCGAACCATCTAGTGAGGAGCGAGCCTTCGGTCTTGTGCGCTCGCGAGCCGAGTTGACGCCGGTAGACGCGAGCGCTTTCCTCAATCGAAGCGCGCTGGGCAATGGAGTTTTCCCTGTGGTGCGGCCCGAGCTCACCTCGCTCTTCGAAGCCCGCGAACTCGACGAACTGCTGATCCGCCCGCTCGTGCAGCCCGATGCGGCCGCCGAGCCTTCCTTGCCCGGCGTGTTTGGCGAGTTTCCCAGCCTGGGAATCCGCGCCGAGCGCGACTCGCTACCAGGAGTCGCGGGAAGCCCCAAGCTACTGAGCTCCTTCGCTGGGCATGAGCTGATTCGCGACGGTCGCTGGAGCCTCGAGGCCGGCGTGCAAGTTCCGCTGTTCGACGACCGCCCGGGCCTGCCCGAGCCAGAGTTCATCGTGCAGTTCCGCCTGCAGTTCTAGACTGGACGGGCGTCGTGTTGGCGCGCGTGCATGTCACTCTGCTTCTCCACCGTATTCATCGTCCTGCATGCCCTGCTGGCGCAGGAACCGATCGAAAAGCCCGAAGGCGTGCTGCGCGTCATGCAGTTCAACATTTGGCAGGAAGGCACTTCGGTCGAAGGTGGATTCGACAAGATCGTCGACGTGGTGATCGCATCGAAGGCCGATGTGGTCGCGCTCAGTGAGGTGCGCAACTACAAAGGCGCCGACTTGCACGACCGCTTGCTCGCAGCCTTGGCGGCAAAGGGCGAGACCTTCTACGGGAAGTTTGGTGGCGGGGACGTGGGTCTACTCAGTCGTTGGCCGATCGTGAAAACCGAGGTCGTCGCCGACAGCACCAAGCTCGATCGCGGTTCGATCATTGCCTTTCATTTGCGTAGCAAGGACGGGCGCGAAGCCGTGGTCTGCTCGGCGCATCTTGATTATCGCAACTACGCGATCTATCTTCCGCGTGGATATGACGGCAACAGCTTCAAGATGATCGACGCCGATGGCGATGGTGAACCGGATCCAGTCACCGACCCGAAGAAGTTGCACGCAATGGATCTCGCTTCGGCGCGCGACGAAGCTCTGAAGGCATTCCTTGCCTATGTGAAGGAGCAAGAGCTGACGAAACGGACTGTCATCTTGGCGGGCGATTTCAACGAGGGTTCGCATCTCGATTGGACGGAAGCAACTCGCGATCTGTTTAGCCACAACGGCGTGGCCATCGCATGGCAGAACAGCAAGATGCTGCAGAAGGCGGGTTTCCGCGATAGCTGGCGCGAGCTTTTCCCGGACCCAGTGACCCACCCGGGCGCGACCTGGCCGGCGCCAGCATGGAAGCGCGAATCCACGAGCTGGGCGCCCAAGGTCGACGAACGCGATCGCATCGATTTCATCTATCACAACGGGCAGGGCGTGAAGCCTAGCCGCGCGTGGATCGTGGGTTCGCCGCAGTACTACGTGTACAACGAGCTTGCAGCCCCGAAGACGCAAGACTCATTTGCACTGAGCAAATTGCCCTGGCCGAGCGACCATAAGGGAGTCTTGGTCGACTTCACTTGGATGCCTACGACGCCGTCTGACTAAGGCCGGCCGTCGGCTAACCAGAAGGTCAGCCATAGGAACTGCGGCACCCAGTGGGTCACGACCGTGAAGTCTTCGGCCCACAGGTCTTCCCGCGCTAGGAAGCGGCTCATGCGCTGATTGAGCTCGGTCTTGGCTTGGGTGTTGCCCGCCTGCGCTTGCGCGGCAAGTGGCCACATGTGCGAGATTTCCGTGCCCAGCACATGGACATCGCGCAGGCTGACTTCTTCGGGCAGTGGCGTCAGCGCGGGGGTCACCAGCTTCGGTGGCCCGCCCTCGAAGGGGGCGACGGCGTGCACCAAAGTCGGCATCGCCGGGACGTAGAAGAAGTCAAAGGGGTGCGCTTCGGTTTGCGCGAGCAAGTCTTCCAATGCCAGGACTAGGCGTTCGCGCTGCAGTGTCGCGAGGCGTTGGGTGGCCTCCTTGCTGACCGGCTGACTAAGGTGGACTTGAAAGAAGGAGAACAGCCACGAGCGATAGAAGCCGGGGTAGCGGCCCTTTTCGAAGCGGCTGGAAACCTGAGCCGGAAACTCCGAGCTTTCGAGCCAATCGAGAAGTCGCACTTCAACTTCAAGGCGGAAGGCGCGCAGTTCGTCTGGTATTTCCTCGTACTGCTTCTCCAGCTCGGCGAGGAAGAGCAACAACCAACCTTGGTCGTAGGGAAAAGTCGGCAGCGCGCGGTCGCGCTTCGAGATTTGGATCAAGCGTTCGCGTTCGGCGGTGAGCGCTTCGAGCGTAATCGGTTCTAGCAGCCAATCGCGCAGTTCTTTGTCTGCTTCGACGCGCGCAATGGTCAGCAGCGCCCAGTGCGCAAACAGATTGGAGTGCCAGTCATACGAACCGGAAAACAGGGTGTCGCCGGTGATCCGCTTGACGAAGTTGGTTTCGGGTTCGGTGCGACGCAAGCCTTCGCGCATCAACTTCTTGAGCCGCGGCATCACGGCGCGTGATTCTTCAGCAAGGACATTCGACCCCCAACTGTGGGCTGGCGGCGTCGCGGTCAAAGCTTGGTCGCGCGACTCGACGGGAGCCGGGGCCATGGGCGCTTGCGCAAGGATGGACAGCAGAAGGGTGGCGACGCTGAGCATGCGATCAGGAGGGGGCCAAGTCGGCCCACACATCGAGCTTAGCGGTTGATCCCAATTTGGTTGTCAACGAGCTGTGTGCCGACTTCGCTGGATAGGCCAGCGGCTAAAGTGTGCGCGATGAAGCCAGCTCTGCTCTTCCTGCTGACCTTGGCCTGCGCGGCCCCGCCCCATGCGTCGGGCACGGGGGAGCCGCGCGCCGAGCTGCCGCCGATTCCCGAAGGCGAAAATCCACAGGCTTGGGCCGCGGATATCGCGGCGTTTGCGGCTTTGCCGCCGAGTGAGGAAGTGCGGCCCGTCTTGTTCTATGGCAGCTCAAGCATTCGCCTTTGGAAGACGCTGGCCGAGGACATGGACTACTTTCCGGTCCTCAATCGTGGCTTCGGTGGGTCACGCCTTTACGACGCGGTGTATTGGGCCGAGGAGGTTATCGCCGATCACGATCCTTCGCAGATCGTGGTGTTCTCGGGCACCAACGACATCGCCGGCGGGTCGCCACGCTCGGCCGACTGGGTCGCCACGCGTTTCGATGAACTGGTGACTCGCGTGCGCGGCCTCGGCTGCGATGCGCCGTTGATCTACTTGGCGATCACGCCTACGCCGGCCCGCGAGGCGCATCTCGCGATCGTGCACGAGGCGAATCGGCTCATCGAAGCGCGCTGCGCGGTGGACCCGAGCCTGTATTTCGTCGACACCGCGAGCGGCGTGCTCGACGCGAGTGGTCGCCCCGACCCGCGCTGGTTCGTGAGTGACGGCTTGCACCTAAACGCCGCAGGCTACGCGCACTGGACGAAGACACTCAAGCCACTCTTGCTCGAGCGAAACGAGACTGTGATCGACTAGGCGCCGGCCTTTAGCGCCTTCTCGGCCGCAGCGATTCCTGCCACGACTTTGGCGTGTGTCGCTTCACTAGAAGTAGCGAGCACGCCGCGGTTTTCGAGCAGCCTCTTGCCGAGCGTGAAGTCGAGCGGCTTGCCGTCGACATCGGTCACGACGCCGCCGGCTTCTTGGCAGCAGATCACGCCAGCGACGTGGTCCCAGATGTTCTCGCGGTAGTCGGGCTTGCTGCGCGGGCGCAGGTAAATCTCGGCGCCGCCTTCGGCAATGATGCCGTACTTGACTTGGCTGTCGTAGCGCACGAAGCCGCCGGCAATGCCCGCTTCTTCCATCATCTTGACGACCAGCTTCGGGTCGCCGTGCGCGGATTCAACCGAACCCAGCGCGCGCCAAGTGGCTGGGTCTTCGGACAAACTCGCCTTTGCGTAAGTGGTCGGGCCACCGTCCAGCGGCACGCGCTGGCAGCCCAGGTTTTCCGCCGCGACGTACATGACGCCTTTCGGGCCGTCCGGTTGATTCAAGTCGACCGGCAGGTTCGGGCAGACCATCACGCCGGCAAACGGCGCGCCGTCGCGCATCAGACCAATCGCAATCGCGTACTGCTGACGACGCAGGAAACCCTTGGTGCCATCAATCGGGTCGATCGCCCAAGTGTATTCGGCGTCGGCCTCGCCTTCGTGGTCGATCCAGCCGCAGACCTCTTCGAAACTCGCATCGACGCCGGCCGCTTCGTTGACCAGCTTGACGATCAGCGCGGTGCCGTCTTCGCCGGCGGACTCGCGTAGGTGTTCACTGCCTTCTTCTGAGATCACGCCGTGGTCCGGAAAGGCCGCGGCGATCTGGCGCAGAATGACGGCTTGCGAGCCATAGTCGGCGATGGTGACCGGCGACTTGTCGCCCTTATCCATCGATTCAGGGGTGTTGGCGTGCACCGCGCGGCAAACGATCGCTGCTTGGCGACCTGCTGCTTGGGCAACTTTAAGGATGTGCTCGACGTCAGTCATGGCGAATCTCGCGGAGGATTGTAACTGCGCCTGGTGGGTCGATCGGTCATGGCGGGCTCGCGCTTCGGAAGCCCCTAACTTTGCGCGCGCGGATCAAAGGAACCGCGGTGGTAGGAAACACTTACCGGCGGCCCTGGAATCGAACTCCACCATGCTCAGTTGCTCCCTTCGGCCTTCCTCGCCAACTACTCGTCAGAGCGACCTCAGAGCTCTGCAGGGGAAGCCCCTCGGTTGTTGGCTATGCTGAACCGCCTCTCGTATGCCGAAGCAAGTCCCCCTTCTTCTGGCCGCGATTGTTTTCCTAGCCGTCGCGCTCTACTTCACTCTTGCGAGTGACGCGCAGTCGGACTTAAACCCGACAAAATCGGGAGCGGTTGCAACTGAAACCGTTGGCGAGCGGAAGAGCTCCTGTCGTTTTGGCGCGAGAATCCCGACGAGGTCTTTTGGAGCGGAAGCTCAACGGACTTCGCAGCGAGCAACGCGGAAGGCTGGGTACGAGATAAAGTTTGCAAACAGCACACGGGATTTGGCAGGCTGTCCGATGGTCGTCAGATGATGAGCTTCGAGGTGGATCCGCGCACCGCCGAATGGCTCGGCCCGTCCTCGAAGTCATGGCGCAACTCTTCCGCACAGGGCGGGGGCGTTGAGGGGGAAGGCAAAAAAAGAGAGCGCGCGGATCAAGCCTGACTCGCTGAGGTCGGGTCTAGCAGGAATTCACGCGCCCGCAGTCTTCCCGAGGGAGTCGTAGCGCCTCGCGTCGTACCGAGTTGCACAGTGCTTGGCACGCGCTTCTTGCCGTGCCGCTGGGCAGAAAAACTCGGTGGACTCGTTCCGAGCTGATCCATCTGCAATGCGAGAACTGTCGGGCCTGCGAGGCCCGAAGCAAACCCTGCGCATCAGCCAAGCTATGATGGATGGGGAGGAGGCGATCGAGCTGACGGTTCCGAAGGCCGTGCTTGACGCTCTCCGGTCCCCTTAGAAACAGCGGTGCGTTCGCAGTTCTTCCTAGGCGCCTGTTTTGCCGGGCTGGCTTTCATTTTCCTGCAGTCGCTTTACCGGCTTGCGACGGGGGGCAATGAGCCCGTTGCGCCGCCCGAGCCCGTGTTGGATCGACTCGAAGAGGGCGTGCTGCGCGGGAGTTTGGTCTTTGCGGACGGCACTCCCTACCCCTATGCCTTCGATCGCGATTCGCTTTCGATGACGGCCCGCACTTCGCATCCTGATCTGCCGATGGTGCACTTTGAGTACGAGATCTTGGCGGACGGGCGATTCGCGGCACGGCCGCGGCCCCGCGTTGGCGTCGAGTTGAAACTTGCACAGATCGAAGACTTCTGTGTGCGGTTTATTCCAGAAGCTGAATGGCTTTCCCCGCAGCTGGAGTCCTTGCCCATTCAACACTCCGCCATGGCTCGCGTGGACCCGCTCGTGATTATCGCGACAGGCGAATCGGATTTAGGCGAACTCACGCTCGGATCGTTCCCCCCGTTGATGCGCTTGCGCGTGGTCGATGTCGCCGGCGAACCGGTTTCCAATGCGAGCGTCTTTTTCGAGTACTTCTTGCCCGGACGCACTTTGCCAGGAACATGGATTCGCAGGTTCGACTACTACGACCAGCGCACCAATGCCGCGGGCGAGCTGTATTTGACCGGCCGAGATTGGTCCGACTATTTCTCCTACCGTCCCTATGGCCGGGGCTTTCCCGAAGCCGAGTTCGACTCGATTCGGGTGCGGCTGAATCACTCGGACCATGCGCCCCTCTATGTCGAGATCGACACCGATCAAGAAGAACATGAGTTGCGCATGCCCGCTGCCGGCGTCTTGAATTGCGAGATCGAGAACTACCCTGTCATGGAAGATCTTCGCATCGGGGTGGTGCGGCCCGGCGAGGCACCTCACCCCACTGCATGGGGACTGTTTAGTCGCCGGCTGCGCGCGAGAATCTCGAGTTATCAAGTCCGCTCGATGCTCGCAGGAGAAGTCGATGTGGTGATTACTGGGCAGATCGGGGAGCGTGAGCTCATGCGGATTCCCCGTGTTCAGATTCCAGCCAACGGAGAAACTTCCGACCCGCGACTTCTGAGGATCGATTTCGATCGTGATCTCGATTGGCTTGAGCTTGAATTTGCGTGGCCGGATGGTCGCTCGGTGACTCCCGCGGAATTGGAAGAGCTGAAGCCTGCATTCCGTTACCGACTCAGGAATGGCAGCGCGGTCAAGCAGTGTGCGATCAGCGATGGATACGTGCGCATTCCGATGCCGAAGGGCGGAACGCTGCAAGGTTGGGTTGAATTCGAAGACATGCAACCGATCCTGATCGAAGACGAAGGTGCCGGGCGGCGTGCTGTCGTCGTGCAACCCTCGCTGGTCTTGGAATGGAAGTTCGCCGGGGCCGAAAAGATCCCCAGGCGCTTGGACTGGTCCATGCATTTGGTCGCACCGACCAAGCTCGCATGGATCCGCCAGGTCGGCCCCTTCCCCGGAGATCGCTGGACCGCCGTCTTGCCCGAGCCGGGGAAGTACACCTTGGAATGGTCCGCTTCGCTCGAAGGCGATTCCAAACGACGCGTGCAGATGATGTCGTCGCAGGTTTGGACGGCGGATGAGCTCATCGAGGGCCGTGTGCATACCGTTCAGGTGCCTCCAGCTTTCGTCGAGCAGATTCGCGCGACTTTTGGGGCCGAATAGCGCTTGGTTCTGCTTCGTAACGCGCGCGAACCAGCTCGAAGAAGTCGAAGAGCCGCAAGCCTAAGCCACAAGGGCTGTCCGGTCGCAGCCGTCTACGCGCTGAAGAAGTCGCGATGTCGGCGCAGAATGTGCGCGCAAGTTGCTTCGGTCGTTTCGGCGCGTTCGACGCCACGCTCGACCGAGCCACCAAGCACCAGCACATCGCCGCGCGAGAACAGGTAGCCGCCGCGATGGCTCATGAGATAGCCCAGTGGTTGGGTGCGCAGGTGCACGAGTTGTCCACAGATGGGGGTGATTAGCTGGTCCTGGCACAGTTCGCGTGAACCCGAGCCGGTTGCGTTGACGACAAAATCAACGCCCAGCTTTGCAAAGTCAGCACTCGAAGTCAGCTCGGCCCGTTGCTCGTCAACTCCTGCGCGACGCAGCCGATGCCAGAGTTCGCGCAAGTAGCGCGGCGGTTCGATCAGCAGGGTGTCGACCTGGGTGCCCGAGGTCAGCATGTCTTGAATCGGAAACGGTTCCCAACGAGTCGCCGAGGGCAAGAACTCACCGGCCATCTTGACAATCGAGGCGCCGTAGCCATCCTCGACAAAGTTCGGCACTTCACTGACACCGACATCGAGCGCGACTTCCGATCGATACTGCGCTAGCGAGTCGCGCAGAATGCGTTCGCGGCGCGGGCCGGCTGCGGCTCCGCTGCCCCAAGCCATGAGCGATGGCGCCCACTGCCCGCCAGCGACATCCGAAACCGTATCCGGGGTGGTTTCACGGTAGACGATGCGGGTATCAAAGCCGGCTTCGCTCAAGCGGCAAGCTGCGGTCAGGCCGATGATCCCTGCGCCGACGACCGCAACCTTCGGCCGATGCGCGCGCACTCCCGCGACGCTTGGCGTGAAGCCCGCCGACTGAGCCAAGCGCAAGACTTCTTCGGCGCCGCCCCGCGACCCGGTCGACGATCTGCTCGTCACCCAGCTGAGGCCGGGCAAACAGTTGCAAGTCATCAAGCGGATCCGCTTCCGTCGGCCAGTCGGGCGGTTCGGTCTCGCCGCGCGGCCGCAGAGGGTCGGCAACAAGGCCACGACCCGGCCCCACGCGCGGCCCGGCGCAACTCACGGCCAAAGGGCCGGCGGCGAGCAGCGCGAGGAAGCATCGACGGCTGAGTTCTTCCATACCTTGTTGTTTCACGCGAAAGACGCCGGATCTAATCCGATGGTGATGGCAATGCTCCGCGCCAACCATCTTGCAAGGCGGCAGCGAGTTGTTCGCGCGTCTCGGCGTAGGCGGGGTCATCGGCCAAGTTGCGCGATTCGCCTGGACCCGGAGCATAGTCATAGAGTTCGACGCCAGCGAGTTCGTCGCTTTCCAGCGTGCGCCATTCGACGTAGCGAAAGGATTCCGTGCGGATGGTGCGACCGTGGAAGGAGCCCCCGCTCGGACCGACCCAAATCCCGCTGCGCAGGTATTGACTAAACGCTGCGGTCTTCCAAGCTCGGTCCGGATCGTCAAGCAGCGGCGCGAAGCTCAAGCCTTCCAAGTCAGCTGGGACAGGCAGGCCTGCAAGTTCGCAAAGGGTCGGGAAGATATCGACAAACTCGACTAGCGCAGTGGTCCGTCCACCCGGAGCATGGGTACCCGGCACACGCACAATCAGCGGCACGCGTGTATCGATCTCGAAGTTGGTCATCTTGCCCCAACTATGCTTCTCGCCGAGTTTCCAGCCGTGGTCACCCCAAACCACCACGATGGTGTCTTCCGCCAAGTCGAGGTCTTCGAGCGCGCCAAGCAGTCGAGAAATCTGAGCATCGACATAGCTCACACTCGCAAGGTATCCATGCTTCAGGCGCCGCTGTTCGTTTTCGCTGATACGGGCCTCCGTAGGATGCCCCAGCTGCGTGAAGTCGGTATAGCCGCGTAGCTCGCGCAGATTATTCATCGCCATCGAGGGGGCATCGACCGGAATCGCCGGATCCTTTGCGATCTGAATCGCGTCGCGGTCGTACAGATCCCAGTACCTCTTCGGTGCATTGAACGGGAGGTGCGGCCGGTAGTAGCCCACTGCCAAGAACCACGGTTGCTCACTGCTTGCGAGTTCGCGCAACTTTGCGACGGCCCAATCGGTTTGCGCGCCGTCGTAGTAAGCACTGTCGGGAACATCGGGCGCTTCGGTTGCTTGCGCTTTGACGTAGATCTCGCCGAGCCGATCTTTGCGGAAGGGTCGTCCCGCCTCAAGGCGTGCGGCGATCTTCGTTTGCTGCTGGGAAATCCCCTCTGCACCGGCATACACCGCATCGGGATCGAAGGGGAATCCGGGTAGGTAGGTCCGTTCATCCCACGAGGGCTCGTCCGGAAAGATGTTGTGATAGATCTTGCCGATGCTGGCCGCGTAGTAGCCGTGCTGACGAAAATGCTGTGGCAGGGTCAACACATCGGGGCTCACTTCGCGCAGATCGGTGCGCAAATCAAGCACTCCAATCGTCTCGGGTCGCTTGCCGGTCATCAGGCTTGCACGGGATGGATTACAAACCGCCGATTGGCAGTAGGCCCTTTCGAACAAGAAGCCGCTCGCCGCGAGGCCATCCAAGGCCGGGCTGAGTGCATCCGGGGCTCCATAGCAGCCCAATTCCGGGCGCAAATCGTCAATCGCGAGGAACAAGATGTTGGGGCGGTTCCCGCCTTTGGCCTCGGCCTCGGCCTCGGGCGGCTCGGCTTGCGAGCATGCTCCGAACAGGCTCAGAATCAGCAGGGAAGGGGCGAATCGCATCCAAGCTTGGTTGTATCCGAACCAGAGCCTCCGCAAACCCGCCGCCGCCCTAGAATCTCCGAATGAGCGAGACGCCCACCCCTGAAACGACCACGGACGGCCCGAGCTGGTCCCTGATGGTTCCGGACGATTGGGAACTCACCGAGACCGAGGGCGGCGTCGAGTTACAGGCCAAAGAGCCGATCGGCTTGCTCGAGGTCTCGGCGTTGATTCGCGACGATCGCGACTTCATTGACGAGGATTTGCAGGAGCTCAGTGATGAGCAACTCGGTCCCGATGCGCCGCTCGTTCCGATCGAGTGCGGCGCCTTCAGCGGCTTCGGCACGGCGTTCGATTCGGAAGACACCGCATGGAAAGTCTTCTTGCTTCGCGCTGGCATGCAAATGCTGTTTGTCACTTACCACTGCCCGTTAGATGCAGACGGCACGGAAGACGAACAAGTCGACCTCATTATGGAGACGCTCAGTCTCGAAGACTAAACACCAAGACGATGGCCGGAACGACGACCGTGAGCCTGGCCTCGGACGACGCGCAACGCGCGACCGAGGATTTCCTGAGCAAGCTGCGCACGCGCAATCAGCACGAGCCGG
>JBDQJC010000056.1:0-20940 GCA_040264055.1 Planctomycetota bacterium | reverse complement strand
GTGCTCAACATGCGAAAACGCACTCGCCCCTGTTGCAGCGACCAAGCGCGCGCGCACAACTGAAAGCGCTGATTGTCTTCGAGTCGCTGGCGCAGCCCAGCTTCCACCGGTTCCCATCCGCGGCCATAGCGCTGCTGCGCCAGCGACTCGAAGACAATCAGCGCTTTCAGTTGTGCGCACGCGCTTGGTCGCTGCAACAGGGGCGAGTGCGTTTTCGCATGTTGAGCACCCGCGACGAGACGACGGCGCGAGACTGGCTGCGACGCATTCGCGCGGGCGCGTCGGCGGCGGCGATCGTGTCCGCCTCGCTGGATGCCGGACCGGCGGGGGACGGCAGCCTGCCTTGGCTCCCTCAGGCTTCGCCCGGTTGGCTTCCGACCGCAGCGGTGCCGTCCGAACTCAAGCTGGGCGAGGTCTTTGGGCCGGTTCAACTGCCGGGCGAATCGGTATGGAGAGTGCTCGAGGTGCTCGCTCTCGAGGCGCCTTTGGCGACGGTGCCTCCGCGCGCGCAGCTGCTTCAAGCCTTGCGTGCCAATCCGGTCGGACCGCTGGAAGAGCGCGCCTGGTTTGAGGCCATGTCCGCCCGCTACAATGCCCGCGAGGGCCTTCCTGCCTTCGAAACCCCTGCCCGTAGTTTTGTCCGACCGCGCCCCCGCTGAAGCCTCGACGCCCGAGACGGGCGCCATGCCGTCCGTCCCGGAAGACAAGCTGCGCCTGCTCTTCGCGTTGCTGTTTTCTTCACCGGAGGCCGTGACTCAGGATCGAATTCGCGAAGTGCTCTACCCAGCCGTGCCGGATGGCGAGGGCGGAGAGGTCAATGAGGAAGTGCTCGCACCGCGCGACCACCTTCCCGCCTTGCAGGCCTGGATCGACGCCCGCGAGCTGCCGCTCGTCGTACATCAGGTTGGCCGTGCTTGGCGCTTGCTGACCTCCGAGGACGTCGCCGACGAACTCACCTTGGTGCGTAAGAAGGTGCACAAGGAACGCATGGGGCCGGCGGCGCTCGAAGTGCTGTCCTTGGTGGCTTACCGCCAACCGATCCTTAAGGCCGACATCGATGCGGTGCGCGGGGTTAAGTCGGGGCCACACTTGCGCCATCTGCTTGATTTGCGCCTGGTTCGCATTCTGGGCCGTGCGGATCTGCCGGGACGTCCCTTCTTGTATGGCACGACGCGGGAGTTCCTCGACCGCTTTGGATTGAGTGAGCTGAAGGATCTACCCGAGGCCGGCCGCCTCGCGGTTCCAGCGGAAGCGCAGCCTTCGGAGCCCACGATCGAGCCAGCAAGCGAAGTGGCTGAAAGTTCCGCCGAGAGTTCGACCGAAACCGCGGCCTCCTAGGGGCTTCGGGGCGGCGGATGGTTCCCGAGTCGCGGGCGCGCGGATAGACTCTGCATTCGCCCGTGGTGGCGTCTCATCCGCGATGAGCAAGTCTCAGCCTACTGCTAAAAAAACCACGATCCCGGAAGACGAGGATCTGTCCCCCCTGCCGATGTCCCGTCGGAGGCGTCTCTTCTTAATTGGAGTGGCGATCTTCTGTCTGGTCATCTTCAGCGTCACGGGGCCGATGATGTCGGCTTTCGATAAGGCATTCGGTGGTGGCCCTGCGATTGCAGCCACGGCGGAACTGCCCAGCGGCAAGATCGAGTTCACTTCCGAGGATCTCGCGCGTGCTGCCAACATGATGCAATGGGAGGAGCGCCTGCTCGGCCAAATCGGGCGCGGCGGAGATACCGAAGACGAGTTGGTCTACGCGCTGATGCGCGCGCTCGCCGATGACATTGGCCTGACCGTTCCGGATGCCGTGCTGCTCGGCCAAATTCGGAACATGGTTCCGGACGCAAGTCAGTACCCGCAGTTGGTACGCAACTTGGGATTCACTTCAGCCCAGCAGTTCGAGCTTTTGCTGCGCGATGTGCTGCGAGTCCCCACGCTCGAAAGCATGCTGGCAAGTAGTCAGGTTCCGACCGATGACGATGTGCTGGAGATGTTCCGTGAGCGCTATCAAGAAATGCAGCTTGAGTACGTCGTGTGGTACGCCAGCGACTTCGAGGCAGCTGCACAGGCGCTTGAGCCAACCGAGGAAGAACTCCAAACCTTCTACGACGAAGGCCTCACTTTCACGCAGCGCCGCGATCTCGAGAACGAAGAAGCGGTTGCTTTTGAAGCTCTGTTGATCACCAAGGACGCGCTTCAGACCGAAGCGGTCCAGAGCTGGCTAACCGAGGAAGAGCCGACCGAGGAGATGCTGGATTCCTTCTACAGCTTCAACCGGCGCATGCTGTACACGCGCCCCGAGCCGGAAGAAGGCACCGAGCCGGACCCAGAGTTGGGCGAGTTCCTTTCGCGCGAAGAGCTGGGGGATCGTGTCCGCGAGGACTGGAGCCTGCAACGCGCTGCTCAGATGCTGCAAGGCGATGCAGCCGAATCTGGTGACTTGGAGGCGCTAGCTTCCGAGCGTGGCGTCGAGGCTCTGAAGTTTGAGGAGCCGGTTCCCGCTTCCCAGCTCGCCGAGCTTCCCCGCATTGGCGCGGTTGGCTTGGGCCAGTTGCTGCGGGTGGACGAAGGCGTCTTCCTTGCCAGCCCGGTCATGGGCAACGGGGTTGCTGTGCTTGCGCGCGCGACCAAGCAGCAGCCACGGGAAATGCCGCCGCTCGAGGACATCCGCGAATCGGTGGTGGATTACTGGCGTGAGGGCCGTTTGCCCGAGCTTGCCACCGAGGCAGCCGAATCGATGATCGCAGGCTTCCCACAACCGGAAGTCGAAGGCGACGCCATCGAAGTGGATGCCGAGGCCTTCTCGACCGCGTCCACGGATGCCGGTCTGGAAGTGGGCACGCTTGGCTGGATCTCGCGGAACCGCCGCGCCGGCGAAGATCCGATTTGGGATGCCGACGACAACGTCAGTGATTGGCTACGCAGCCAGGTCAACCGCGTGCTCGACGACGCCGTCGAGAACCAGATTCTCGGCCCCTTCGAGAACAGCTTTGTGGAAGATCCCTTCGTTGTCGTGGCGCGCCTGGTTGGCACGCGCGAACCGAGTACCGAGCGCATTTGGCCGGCCGAACTCACTTCGATTCGCCAGACTTTGGCGTACCAAGGCTCCGTGACTTTCCGCGAAGATCAACTTTCCTTCGAAGCCATGGCGCAGCACTACAAGCTGTCCCGTGTCGAAGTGAACTAAGCGAGGGCCTAGCTTCGCGCTGCTCGCGAGTAGAAGGCGGTTTCGGAAACGAAGCCGCCTTCTCTCGTTTCCCAGGGGGAGCACTCAGTCTGCGCGCGCGTTGGGCAGCGGCCCTAAGTAGCGAAGCTCATCCGCGGGGGCCAGCTTCTCGACGACTGCCCGGACTTTGGACTCACTCAACTCCGGGTCACGTGCCACGCGTTCCAATAGGGCACGATCCGATGGCGCGTAGACCGAGGCGGCGCGCAGCGCCTTCGCGGCTTTCACCGGATTGGCTTCCCGAATCTCTTTCATCGCCAGCCACAACTGCGCAAGCAGCAGGTGCTGGTGTGCCCCCGGGATCTGCTCGGCCAGCATCTGGGTGCCAGCAATGCGATGGAACTCGGCGACCTCGCGTTGCAGTAGGGTGCGATTGATCTGCACCGCAGGATGCTCCGGCGCGAGTTGCTCCGCGCGCATTAGCCAAAACAGGCCGAGGTCACCTTCTCCGCGCTTGGTGTCCAGAATGAACAGCTGATTGAGGGCGAAGAGATCCGTCGAGTCGTAGCGCAGCGCCTGAAGCAGGGGCCCACGCACGCCCTCGAGCGTGGGCTCGGCTTCGCGACTGCGATCGACGCTGAGGATGCCGAGCGCGCGTGCATCCCAGGGTCGCCAAGCGACCGCGCGTTCGAGCACCGAAGCTGGTTGCGCTTGATCCAGGGGCAAGCGCGCGGCAACGGCAAGCTCGCCGACGATCTGGGAAGGCGCGGGGAGACATCCGATCACGGCCAGACTGGCGGCGACTGTCCAGGGCGAAACGCGCTTGCGTAGTCCGGGCAAGAGGCGGGCCGTGGGGGTTTCGCGGGAAGCCGACGATTCCGATGCGCCGCGGCGCGCGGCAAGCAGCAGAACCGCGAAAGCCAGCAAGGGACCGTTGTCGCTCAGCGGCGAGCGCACCAAGACATGTACCGCAAGGGCCGCCAAGACGGGATTGGTCCAGCGAGCGCGATTTGGGTCGCGCAGCAACTGCACGAGGCCGATGGCGATCAAGGCCGCGCCGAGCCAGCCAAACTCGAGCAAGAAAAGCATCGGCTCCGAGTGCGGAGTCTTGGGTCGCCGCGAACTGATGTTCTCGTAGTTCGAGGCCGACATGCGCTGCTCTTCCAACGGCCGCCATTCGGGATAGTCGGTCTCGAAGCGCCCCAAGCCCATGCCGAGCGGCGAACTGGCCGTCTTCGCGAGCATGGCTTGATACATCACGCTACGCCCCTTGGTCGAGGCCCAAGGTTGCAAACCCGCTTCGCCCGCCTCTTGGGTGGTGAAGGCGGGTGCGGACACGACGCGGACCAACTCGCCGCCCAAGAACAGGCTGGCCACCACGGCAGCGGGAACCAGACGGTCACGGTGCTGCCATACCAAGAGCCCGAGGCCGA
The DNA here is from genome assembly GCA_040264055.1 of Planctomycetota bacterium. Lineage (GTDB taxonomy): Bacteria > Planctomycetota > UBA1135 > UBA1135 > UBA1135. The sequence continues at coordinate 16,347 of JBDQJC010000056.1, read as the reverse complement.
GGAGGAGGGCGAGCCGTGCGGCCGTAGCGTCGAGATAGCCGGCCATCAGGGCCGCCGGAGCAAGCATGCCCAGCCAACTCGCGGCATTCTGCGGAGGTCGCCAAGCCAAAGCCGCGACCAAGAACACGCTCCACATTTCCGCGGCTTGCGGGCGGTTCGAGAGAACGCCAGTCGCCGGAGCGTTGGGGGCCGGAAGCAATCCGAACAGATCCAGTCCCAGCAGTTGCAGCATTGCCAACCATGCCGAGGCGGCGATGCCAATGAAGACGCCTTGCCAAGCGTCTTCGAGTTCCTGGCGGAAGTTTGCCGCAAGCACGAACACGGCACCCGCGCTGAGCCACATGGCGCGATCCGCCAAGCCACCGACGAGCTCGGTCCAGCCGCGATCTTGGAAGAACAGAATCAGCAGGGCAAATAGCAGCCCGAGCAACCACGCCAGGCTGCCGCGTGGGGCCTGAATCGCTTTTCGCTGCGCCCAAGTTGCCCCGACGAGGCCAAGCCCGAGCAGCGCGAGAACTCCGCCATCCAGCCTCGTGTCGTCCAGGACTCGCGGCCCGTAGGCATACAGGGGGACGAGCACCCAGGCTGCAAGCAGGGCGCGAATCAATCCTTTGTCGCGAACAGAGCTTCGAGGAATTCGGAGGGGTGGAACACCTCGAAGTCATCGATTTGTTCACCCAGGCCGACGTAGCAAACCGGCAGGCCGAGCTGGCGGCCAATCGAAACGACGGCGCCGCCTTTGGCGGTTCCGTCGAGCTTCGACAGAATGACGCCGGACAGGGGCACGCACTCGCCGAATTGACGCGCTTGCTGGACCGCGTTTTGCCCGGTGGTCGCGTCCAATACCAACAGGGTGTGGTGGGGGGCTGCGTCAATCTTGCGGCCGAGCACGCGCGAGATCTTTTCCAGCTCCGACATCAAGTTCTTCTGCGTGTGCAAGCGGCCCGCGGTATCGACGATCAGGACATCGGCCTTGCGCGCGAGCGCTGCTTCGGCTCCGTCATGGGCGACCGCAGCCGGGTCGGCGCCTTGCTGACTCTTGATCAAGTCGGCTCCCAATCGATCGCACCAAATCGTGAGCTGTTCCACCGCGGCGGCACGAAAGGTATCGCCCGCGGCCACCAGAACTTTGCGTCCTTGCTTCTGCAGCAAGTTGACGAGCTTGGCAATCGAAGTGGTCTTGCCTGCGCCATTGACGCCGACAACCAGAACCACGGTGGGTCCGTTCTCGACCAGCGGCAGCGGGTCTGAGCCAGGGCCGAGTACGGCCTCGAGCAACTGCGTGTGCAGCCAGTCCTGGATCTCGCCCGGTTGTGCGAGACGGCCAGCTTTCAACTCAGCCTCAGCGGCTTCGAGCAACTCGCCGGCGAGTGGCCCGACGTCCGCGGTGTAGAGAATCTCCTCAAGCGCTTCGAGTGTCTCTGCGGTGGTTTGATCACCGCCCAGCGTTCGCATGGCGTGGCGAATCTTGTTGCGGGTCCGGCTAAGTCCGGCGCGGAGTCGGGCGAATACCATCGCGAGCTGACTCCGGTCTAGCGGTCGTCGGACGAGTCGGGGCGACGGCGACGCACGGTGCGACGGCGACGTGGGCGGGGGAGCGCAGCTGGGTCCGCGAGGTCGGGAGCAGCCGGGAACTCGGGCACGCCGAGCTCGGGGAACTCTCCTACCTGCGGAGTCGCGGCATCCTCCTCGCTCGAGCTCTCTTGCTCGCCGGTCGTCGCCGCTTCTTGGCCGCCCGGTCGCGCAGGGCGTGGGACCGGCGCGCCTTCTGGCAAACTCTGTGAGGGATCATCGAAGCGACGGATCGCATCCGGATCGGCGGCGCCGAGGCCGGCCGAACCCGCCGCGGGAGCCAAGGGAACTTCGCCTGCCACGAGCACGCGCGCGTCTTCGATCAGTACACGCGCGCGATCAAGAATGCCGTTCACAAACGAGCCGGACTGCGCGGTCGAGAAACGCTTGGCGATATCAATCGCTTCATTGATCACGACCTTGAAGGGGATCTCTGGCTGGTGCAACAACTCGTACAGCGCGATGCGCAGAATGTTGCGGTCCAAGTAAGCCATGCGATCCAGACGCCAGTTGCGAGCGATGTGCTCAATCCAGCGATTCACTTCATTGAAGTGTTCATGCACCCCGCGCACCAGTTCGCGGGCATAGTCGGCCACTTCAATGCGTTCCTTGCCAGGCTCTTCATTGGCAATCGCATCTCCGGTCTTGGTGTGGTGATCGACAAAGGCATCCAACTCCTCCATCGCCTCCTCGCCGCGCATTTCGTAGGCATAGAGGAATTGGAGGGCGAGCTCGCGGGCTCGAGTACGGCGGCGGACGGGTGTGGCCATCATCAGATCTGCTCCAGGAGCGCGCTCATCTCAAGTGCGACCATGGCGGACTCCGCGCCCTTATTGGAACGCGGGGTGACTTTCTCGGTCGAGCCATCGGTGCCGCCGTCGCTTCCAGACAGCATGCCTGGTTGGGCGCGGTGCCGAGCTTGAGCCAAGGTGTCGGTGGTAAGGACCCCGAAGACCACGGGGATTCCAGTTTCCAAACTGATCTGCATGCAACCGCGTGCCGCTTCACCAGCAACAAAATCAAAATGCGGGGTCTCGCCTCGAATCACACACCCGAGTGCCACGACTGCGTCGAAGCGTCCGGACCGGGCCAAGGCCCGACAGGCGACAGGCAACTCAAATGCGCCCGGCACGCGTGCGACTTCGATGCGCTCATCGGCCACGCCCGCGTCGCGTAGCACTTGAACGGCGCCATCGTGCATCGCGTCGGTGATCTCGGCGTTGAAGCGCGCTACGACGATGCCGATACGACGATCGGCGGCCGGTTTTGTGGAGGGTTGAATGAGCGTGACCATCAGTCAGGAAGCCCGAATTGTCCCGCATCCTGTCAAACGTGGCAAGACGTGCTTGGGTGAAATCGACGCGAACCTCAAACGAAGCCGGAATTCCCTGCCGCAAGCCGCCTCGGCGAGGGCTCAGGCCGAGGGCTCGGCGATGCTGGGCCGCGGTCGAATGAGTCCGGTCATCCAGTCGGCGAAGCGACGCAGCAGCGAATAGACCAGCGGCACCGTCCAAAGCGTGCAGACCGTGCTGAAGGCGAGTCCGCCGGAGACCCCGACGGCGAGGCCCTGGAAGCTGAAGCCTCCTGACTGGCCCTGCGACATGGCGATCGGCAAAAGACCACAGATCGTCGTAAACGCGGTCATCAACACCGGGCGCAGCCGGTCTCGAACCCCGCCAAGAATGGCTTCGCGTCGCTCCATGCCGCGCACCTCCAACTGCAGGATTCGGTCAACCAAAACGATGCCGTTGTTTACGACGACACCGGCCAGCACGATCATGCCAACCCAAGCGAGCAAATCGACCTGCACGCCGGTCAGGAAGAAGGCCCAGTTAAAGCCGACCCAAGCGAAGGGCACGGTGATCAGGACCGAGAATGGCAGAACCAGCGAGTTGAAGAGCAGGCCCATCAACAGGAACACCAGCGCGATCGAGAGCGTCAGTGCCTTCTGGATGTCCGCAAGCCCTTCATTGAACTCCTGCAGACCGCCGACCGGGGTCCAGTGGTAGCCCTCGGGAAGGTCCACCTCGGACATGAACTTCGCCGCTTCTCGGCTCGCGGCTTTCAGGTCTTCCGACTTGGTCTTCAAGCCGAGCGAGGCGACGGTGCGGCCGTCACGCCGTGAAATCGAGCCTGGGCCGCGACCGGTGGTAAAGCTGGCAAAGGTCGACAAGGGAATCGCCGCGGTTCCCGTCCAAATCGACATGTCGGTCAGATCGCTTCGATTCGGGTTCTCGGGTCGATCGTATTCCAGGATAATCGGCACGTCCTCGTGCTGCATCTGGTAGCGCGAAACCATGAAACCGCGCAGGTTCCATTCGATGTTGCCGACCATGGCCTGACTATTGAGCCCCGATTGCGACATGCGTTCGCGGTCGAGTTCGACCAAGATCTCGCGCGAGGTCTCGGCGGCTTCCGAGACGGACTCAAACATGCCCGAGTCTTCGGCCTTCTTGCGCACTTCTTCCATCAGTTCGTGCAGAACCCGGCTATCGGGGCCTTCGAGTTGAATGCGCGTCCAACCCTTTTGGTCTTCGGTGGCTCGCTCATTGAACTCTTCCCCGAAGCGGTATTCCAAGGCAGCAACATTGGGCAACCGCGCTTGCAGTATTTCCAAAATCGCTTTTTCTTCCTCCGGAGTCGGAGCTTCTTCGTGCCAGATGTTGATCTGTCCGCCGGTGCGATTGAACTGCACGCCAATGTCGGGCGAGCCGATTTCTTCGCGTAGCTGCTCATCGGCCAGCACTTCTTCCATTTGCAGGATCAGTGCGTGTGCCTCGCCCAGGTCGGCCGCGCCGCGCACGCGGAAGCGGGCTTCAAGCTGACTGCCAAGCGACAGGCCACCCCCTGCTTCGCCACCCTGCGTGACCATCACCGAGGTGCCGACCAAAGCCGCCAGAGTCGCTGCTCGGAAGGGATGATCCAAGCTCCAACCAACCAATCGAGGGAAGGCCTTGCGCAAGAAACGCATCGGGCTGATCGTGTCCGAGAGTCGGACCAGCGGACGGATCGGAATCGCGATCCAAGAAAGCAGTCGGCGCAGCGGAGCAAGGAGTCTGCGCGACTTCGAATCGGGTTGACCTTCTTCCCCATGGCCACCGAGTCGATAGGCGACGACTGGCACGATGATGACGGCAAGAAGCAGCGCGGCGATCAAAGACACGCACAGCGGAATGCCAACCGCGCCAGTGAGGACGCGCGCATTCTGGTTCTCGCCCATGAAAATCAAGGGCACGAAGACGACCACTGTCGTCAGCGTCGCGGTGATCACAGCAAGCATGACCTCGGAAGGCCCGTGAGCGCAGGCTTCGCGCAAGGATTCGCCGCGTTCTCGACGCGCGAAGATGCTCTCGACGATCACCACCGAGTTGTCCACCAACATGCCGATTGAAACCGTAATGCCGGTCATCGTGAGCAAGTTGAAGCTGTTCCCAGTGAAGTACAAAAACGCCAAGGTGACGAGGACTGAGAAAGGAATCGAAGCCGCAACCAGCAAGGTGTAGCGCAACCGACGCAAGAAAAGCATCAGCACCACGCTGGCGATCAAGCCGCCCAAGACCGCGTCGCGGATCAAGCTTTCGAGCGCCTGGCGAATATTCTCGCCTTGGTTCCAGAAGATCGACATTTCGAGCGCGCCGAACAGGGGGTCTTCCGGAATGACCTCTTCAATCACACGCTTGAGTTCTTGGCAAACCTCGAAGGTGTTCGCTGAGGTTTCCTTTTGGATGCTCATGCCGACTGCGAACTCGCCGTTCACCTTGAAATAGGCTTGCGGTGCCGAGCGAACGAGTTCGACGCGACCAATGTCGCCGAGCACCAGCCCCGGTTGCACCGGAAACTGCTCCATCTCTTCCATGCTCTCGAAGCGCGAATCGACGCGCACGATGAAGCGCGAGCCGGCATCGTTGAGGTCTCCAATCGGGGCGGATTGGTTGTCGGCTTGCAACCGAGCCACGAGCCCACCAATATCGACTCGATTGGCGGTGACTTTGTCTTCGTCGAGCAGAATGCGCACCGATTGAGGCAAGACGCCATTGGCGGTGACCGCCGCGACTCCATCCACCGCTTCGACACGCGGCGCGAGCACGTTGCCAATTAGCGATTGCGAGCTCTCGAAGGTCGATTCGTCATAGATGACGCCGACCCACATGATAGGCAAGTCGGAGGACTGGAAACGCCGTACCGAAATGCGGTCGGCGTCACTCGGTAATTGCGGACGGACCCGTTCGACGCGGTCGGCGACCTCCGCTTGCGCTTGGTCCATGTCCGTGTCACCTGGATAGGACAGAATCAAAAAACCGCTGCCCGAGGAGGCGACCGCCAGGGTTTCCTTGACCCCAGAGAGCGTGCGCAGTTCATCTTCGAGCGGTCGAACCACGCGCGTTTCGACCTCGGTGGGGTTGGCGCCCGGCCACGGAACCTGGACAAATATCGTCGTCGAGGCCAGGTTGGCCGGGAACATCTCGATCGGGATCCGCAGCGCTGCGATCGCACTGGCTCCGAGCAGCGCGAGCACCAACATCGAAACGGCGACCGGGCGCTGGATCAGCGCACGGAAGAAGCGGACGAGTGTTGGGTCAGGCTCGGTCACGAGTGGTTGCCAGGGCGAGGACTCGGTAGCCGACTGGAATGACGACCAGAGTCAAGAGAGTGGAAGCGGTCAGGCCTGCAATCACGACGATGGCCATCGGAGCACGTAGCTCGGTGCCTTCCGAGGCGCCAAACCAGCCGGTCAGCGGCAGCATGCCGAGCACGGTGGTCACGGTCGTCATGAGAATCGGGCGCATACGAGTTTGGCCTGCTTCCAGGATCGCGAGGTCAAGCTCCATGCCGTCATTCCGATTGCGGTTGATGCGGTCGACTAGCACGATTGCGTTGTTGACGACGATCCCGGCCAAGACCACCGCACCGAGCAGCGCGACCACCGAAATCGGCGTGCCACTGACCGCGAGCGCAAAAACCGCCCCGGAGGCCGCGAGCGGCACCGAGAACATGATGAGCAAGGGCTGGACCAGCGATTCAAACTGCGCGGCCATGACCGCGTAGACCAAGAAGATCGCGAGCAGCAAGGCGAAGGTCAGGGAATCTAGAGCGGATTCCATCTCGGTGGTTTGGCCACCGAGCGAAAGACTGCGATCGTTCGGCAATTCGATTTCGCTCAAGCGACGCTTCACTTCTTCACCGGTTCCACCTAGGTCGAAGCCAGCCAAGGACGCCGAAAGCACTGCCGCACGACGCCCGCCGATATGGCGAATTTCGCTGGGGCCATCGGCAATCGTCAAGGTGGCGACCGAGCCCAAAGTCAGCGGCCGTTCTGCGTCCGGATTGACCGGAAGCGAGGCAAGCTGCTCGACGTGACGCATGGTCGACAAATCGGCACGCACGCGAATGTCGATGCGTTCGTCCTTCCCGGGGAAAGTCGAGGAGACCTCACCTTCAACGGCCAAACGCAAGCGTTGGGCAACACCGGCGACCGTCAAGTTATGTCGAGCAAGTTGTTCGCGGTCCAACTCGACGCGCACTTCCGGATTGCCGCGACGCAGCGAACTGCGCAAATCGACAATGCCCGGCGTGCCCACCAAGCGACGCTGCACTTCCGAAGCCGTCTCGGCAATGCCGTCCAGGTCATCGCCCAGAATCTCGATCTCGAGTGGAGCATTGAGCGCCAACAATGTCGGTCGTCGCAGGTTATAGCGGGCCAGAGCCGGCTCGCGGTCAAGCAGCTTGCGCAGTTCGCCTTCGACGCGCAGTTCCACTTCGCGTGCGTTGGCACCGCTTTCGGTGCGCAGCAGAATCCGAGCCGTGTGCGGGCCCTCTTCTTCGGTCGAGATCGATTCTCGATCCGATCCGGATACCACAGCCGTTTCTTCCACCCCTTCGAGTTCTCGAACGGCGGCTTCCAAGCCACGCGCGACCCGGTCCGTCTCGACCAGCGGGGATCCGGCGGGGAAATACAGTTCGGCAGTGAGTTCGCCTTGCAGGACTTCAGGCAGAAGTTCCTTACCCAAGCCTTTGGCCGTCTGCCAAGTGCCAAACACAACCACACCAACAATCAGTGCAACCAGGATCGGCACCCGCAGCGCTGCGCCCAGGAAGGGGCGATAGACCTTCTCCATGGCTGCGAGGATCACGCGCACGATCTGTCCCGGTACCCAAAGCAGGGCCATGAAGACCACCAGCACCAATGCCAGAATGCAGCGCAGCAACAGGACCACCAGAGCAAGCGCCACCGTCAGGATCCAGATGGCGAATGCCACCACCACCTGACCGAAGGTCCAAACCGCAGGAAGCGCGGCGGCATAAGCGATGTACTTCCAGATGCTGATTTGTCCCAACACCTCGGTCGGGACATCCGGTTTGCCATTCGATTGCTTCGGGAACTCGGCGAGGATGCCGGGCACCATGACGCCAAGGAGATAGCCCGCAGCGAGCAATCCAAGCAGACTGACGATCCAAAGCAGGATCGAGCGAGGTACGCGAGCAAAACTCGGCCGGCGCAGATTGGAGCGGAAAACTCCCCACCAAATACCGGGGCCACCCGCGCTCTTTTCTCCCGCGACGCCTAGCCGTGAACGCGCGGCCAAGCCGGGAATGAAGAACAGCGCGACAGCCAGCGAGATCAGCAGCGAAGCCACCACCGTCAGGGATTGGTCGCCGAAGGTTTGTCCAGCGATGCCTTCGACAAACACGATCGGAGCGAAGACTGCAATCGTAGTCAGGGTCGAGGCCGTGACGGCGCTTCCCACTTCCTGGACGCCGCGTAACGCGGCTCGCAGCGGATCATCGCCCTCTTCCCGACATCGTGTGATGGACTCCAGGACCACGATCGAGTTGTCGACCAGCATGCCAATGCCCAGGGCTAGGCCACCGAGCGACATCACATTCAAGGTCACACCAGCGCCGTACATCGCGCCAAAGGCGGCGATGACCGAGATCGGAACCGAAAGGCCGATGATCACCGTGACGCCGAGACGGCGCAGAAACAGGAAGCAGACGGCGATCGCCATCAAACCGCCGAGGCCGGCTGCCGAACGCACTTCTGAAATCGCATTGCTGACAAACTGCGACTGATCACTCAGCACCGTCATCGTCACATCGCTAGGCAGCTTCTTAACGATCGGTGGGGGGCCAAGCTGACCGCGCTGGGCGGCGCGCGGGTCGACCGGCTTGCCGTACATCTTTTCGCGCACGCGTGCGGCGACTTCCACGATGTTCGCGCCGTCTTCGCGGAAAACTTCGACTTCGACCGCTTCTTGCCCGGCCGTGCGCAAAATCACATCGCGGTCTTTGTGGGAGCGCACCACGGTTGCGACATCGCGAAGCAGAATCGTCGCTTCTCCGCGTCGCAGCAAGGGCAACTCTTCAATCTGTTCCAGGGAACGGAACTCGTTGAGCGTGCGCACAACGTATTCCGTCGCGCCTTCTTCCAAGGTGCCGCCCGGTACGTTCAGGTTCTCTTCGGTGAGTCGCTGCCGAATCAGTTCCGAAGAGATGCGCAGATTGGCCAAACTCTGCGGATCGACGCGGACTTGAATCTCGTCTTCGAGGCCACCGCTGACACGCACCGCGGCGACGCCCGGCAAGCCTTCGAGCTCGCGCTCGATCTCTTGTTCAGCGAGGTCGCGCAAGCGCACCAGGTCGTCGCCGCCCGCAACCGCCACCCGCATAATCGGGTCAAGGCTGGGGTCGTAGCGCAAGATCAACGGTCGCTCGACGCCTTGCGACAGGAACACGCGGTCGATTCGCTCGCGCACATCCTGGACTAAGAAGGGCAGGTTGGAGCCCCATTCAAACTCGAGCAAGATTTCGCTGACCTCGGCGCGCGAGCTCGAACGAATGCGAACCAAGTTGCCGACCGTCGATAAGACATCTTCGAGTTGCTCTGTAACGCGCTCTTCGACGTCCTCCGGGGCAGCGCCCGGATAGGTGGTGCGCACGGTCAACGAGGGATAGTCGATCGGCGGGAGCAGGTCGACCGGAAGCTTGGACAGCGAGACGAGGCCAAAAACCACGCCCGCGAGAACCACCATCAGCATGCCGACCGGGCGGTGAATGCCGAATCCGAGGAAGCCAGACTTCACGATTACTCCGGAAGTACCTCGACCGCTTCCCCGTCGTCCAAGCGATCTTGGCCGACGGTGACGATGGCATCTTGCTTGGTGAGTTCGTCGCCAAGGTGTTCGATGTGGGTCGGGTTTTCGAAGCCCGGGCGCAGTTCAATTTTCACGGCCTTGCCATCCCGCACGGCGAAGACCAGCATGCGGTCGTCGTCGTAGATCACGCCACGCTTGGGCACAAGAATGGCGTCTTCATGCGAGTCGAGAACCAAGCGCAAGCGCACCAGCAAACCTGTTGGAAGCGCCATTTCATTGGAAGGGTTGAGGATCGCGGTCACCTTCACCGTGCCGCTTTCGGCATCGACCACCGGCGCAATGCGCTCGATCTGTCCTTCAATCCCTTCTGGTGGAAGTGCTTCCGATTTGGCCACCAAGCGTTGACCGACCTTGAGTTTGCCGATCTCACTTTGCGGGCGGTAAAAGATCACACGCGGGCGCGCGAGGTCGGACACCTGAAAGGCGCGCTGACCCACCACCGTTTGATCGCCAAGGCTGATGTCGCGCGCGGTGATCGTGCCGTCAATCGGAGCTAGCAAGGTGCAACGGTCCAGGTCGAGCTTGGCCTGATCCAGCGCAACCAGCGCAGATTCATGAGCGGTTCCAGCCGCGAGCATGGCCTGCTGAGAATTCTCGAGGTCTCGTTCCGAGAGCAGAGACGTGCCATCGGGACGCACCGCGAGTTGCTTGTTGCGATCATTATCACGGATCGCCCGTTGATACTCGTTGTTTGCTTCGCGCACGCGCACTTCGGCATCGCGTACCGCAAGCGTTGCGACTCGATCGCGAAGATGAGCCAGCGGTTGCCCCTTCTTGACCAGATCGCCTTCTTCTACCAAGACTTCGATCACCGGCTCGGCGCGCTCGGCCATGACATCGACGACATCGAGCGACTCCACGTTGGCGACCGCATCGAGCGCGAGCTCGATCGTCTCACGCATCACGGGCATCGTGCGCACGCGTTCGAGCGGTGCGCTTTCTTCGGCAGCAGCTTCACCGGGGGTGGTCTCGCCAGCGGCAGAGAGACCTGATTCACCTTCAGCGGCCCCACGGTTACACGCGCCTAAGAACAAGGCGAGCAGACAGGCAGAAGCGAAGAGTGAAAGAGTCGAGATGTGCGGGGAGCGCAGCATGAGAGAGAATGGGGCGAGGGAGCCGCCCAAAAGCGTACGCAGCCGGACGGCGTATGATGGCAAGCCTTTCCCCTAAACCCATTTGGGGACAGATTCATCATGGCACCCGACCCGTGTGATCAAGGACGCGCAGGCAGCCCATTATTGCCACTTTCTGAGGCGCGCGCGCTGTTGTTGCGGGCGGCTCAGCCGTTGGCCCGCGAAAACGAGCCGTTGGCCCTCGATCGTGCGCGTGGACGGGTCCTGGCGCAGCCGATCTGCTTGGATCGAGCCGAGCCACCGGTGGCTCGGTCGGCGATGGATGGGTTTGCCATTCGCAGTGCCGACGGAACCGAACCGCGCACGCTCTTAGGCACGATGTACGCCGGTACTGCCGGCCAGCCGCTTTTGGGCCCCGGCCAAGCGATCGAGGTCATGACCGGAGGAACGGTCGCGACCGGCGCGGATGCGGTGATTCCGGTGGAATGGACACGGGTCGAGGCCGGCCAGCTTCATGTCGAGCAAGCCATGCGCCCGGGGCAACACGTGCGCCAAGCCGGCGAGATGGGGAACCTCGGCCAAGAAGTCGTTCCTGCGGGCACGGTCTTGGATGTTGCATCTCTCGCGGCTGCGGCCAGTTGTGGTGCCGATCCCGTGCAAGTGCACGCCGCCCCGCGGGCCACCGTGCTGTCCACCGGCGATGAAGTCGTGGCTTGGACCGAGCAACCCGCAAAACACCAGGTCCGCGACGCAAACCGATTGGCAAGCGCGCTGCAGATTCAGGCCGCGGGTGGCGAGGTCCTGGCCACGCGCCGGATCGCGGATGAACCGGAGCAGCTGCGCGAGGCCGTGGACGCCGCTTTGGATTGCTCGGATCTGGTGGTCACGATCGGCGGCGTGAGCATGGGTAAGAAAGACCACTTGCCCGAGGTATTTGCCTCCCTTGGCATCGAGAAACTTTTCCATGGAGTCGCAGTCCAGCCGGGCAAACCGGTTTGGGTCGGTCGCTGCGAGCGTGCTTGGGTGGTCGGTCTGCCGGGCAACCCGGTTTCCTCGGCGGTCATGACCGAGTTGCTGGTGCGGCCCTTGCTGCGTCGGCTCGCGGGGAATCAAGCTGATCCGCAGCTGCCGCTGCAAGCCTGTCGGATCTCTGAAGCGGTGCGCACGCGGGGGCGCGAGCGCTTCTTCCCGGCTTCGCTTGAGGTCAGTGCGGATGGCTTGCCCTGGGTCCGGCCGCACGCGGGTCGTGGTTCCGGCGATTGGACCGTGTTGAGCAAGATGCAGGTGCTCTTGCGCGTTCTTCCCCACATGGAGCTAGCAGCGGGCGAGCTCGCGCACTATCTTCCCCTCGAGCACAACAGTTGAGTTTTCCTCCTGTGTTCTGGTCTCGCGGATGTTGATCCTGTTGCCCCTGCTCGCCGCGGTTCTTCGCGGAGGCGCACTTCCCGGTTGGTGGCTGCCACCGGAGTGCGCGCTGCTCGTGATTCCTTTGCGTGTTTGGTATTGGGAGAAGGGCGGAAGTAAGTGGGGGGACTACCTCGGGGGCTTGCTCCACGTCCTGATCTACTTCAACTTCCTGCACAACACCTTTCCCTTCGCGCAGGTCGCCGTGGGGGTCATCTTGGGCGCTTGGTGGCTTGCCGAGCGCGCAGTTTGGGCGGGGCTGCGCCGTTTCTTGCCCACCGCGCTCGCCGGCGCCTTTGCCATCGTTGCAGTGGAATGGCTGCGCTTTCATGGACCGATGGGCGGTGTGCCTTGGGGTTCTCTTGCGCTTGGTTTTGCCGATCGTCCGGTCGCGCTTGATTGGGCAAGCGTGCTCGGAGAAAGCGGCTGGGTCTTGTTGATTGCACTTTGCGGATCCGCGCTCTATTCGCTGTTTGGGCCGCGTCGCGGGGCACTTGAGCATAGCTTGGAATGCGTTCCCGCGGGATTGCTTGCCGCGCTTGCGTGGATCGCCGTCGAGCCGGTTGCGCCGATTCAGGACAGCGTGCGAACTCTGTCCGTGCAGGGCAATTTGTCGATTGAAGATAAGCATGGAAGCCCGGTCGAGCGCGGTCCAAACGAGGTCTTTGCGCGCCAAGCCGAGCTGGCCTGGCTGGGCATGGATGCCGAGCCCGATGCCGAAATCGTGCTTTGGTCTGAAACCATGTGGCCCTATCCGGTCACGCCAGCACAAGGCGACCCGCATAGCGAAGGCTTCATGATTCGTCCGTGGCCGAACAAAGAAGAAGTTCGGACAACCGAGTATCTGCGCGAAATCAACGCTGCGAATGTGCAGCACTTGTTGCGCGGCAGAGATTCGGGCCGGGTGTTTATCACCGGTGCGCATTTCTATTTGGGGGTGCCGGACAAGGAAACCTGGCGACCCGGCGAGCCGCGTCAACCCGAAACCTGGAGCCCGCGCACTTCCGAATTCCTGGCCTTCAATGAGAGGGGGGAACTTGAGGATCACTTCTCAAAATCGGAGCTGGTTCCCTTTGGCGAACGCCTGCCCTTCAACGGAAAATTCCCCGGCGCCGAATGGCTCGCCCTGGAGATGTTGCGCGCGACGCGCCTGTATCCGCGCTTTGCCAATACCGGTCGATCAGGGCCCTTGCAGGTCAGTGGCTGGGTGCTCGGCGGCGCAGTTTGTTGGGAAAACGTCTATGAACGGCCATTTCGAGCCCAAGCAGACCGCGGGGCCGAGGCATTCCTGATTCTCTCCAACGAGAACTGGTATCGGATTTCAGAGGAGATGGATCAGATGGTGGCGGCGACACGATTGCGCGCTTCGGAAACAGGCAGGCCGATTCTGCGGGTCGCAAATACCGGAATTACCGCCTTGTTTGACCGTCGCGGCGAGTTGCTCGGAGCCCTGCCACGCGGTGAGCGGGGCTGGTTTGGCGCAGATTTGATGCTGATTGACGGTGCCTTCCGCACTCCCTACCAGCGCTGGGGGTGGTGGCTCCAACCTCTCGTCACGGCCATTGCCGTTTTTGGGGCCGCCTGCGGTTGGATTCTGGCCGCCCGAATGCGAGCCGGGTCCCTTCCCCAAGTTGCCTCCGAGCCGCTGCTTGACCCCTCCGAAGGCCGCCGATAGGCTTTCGCATCACGATCAGGCGAAACCGACTGGTCCGGACACGCTAGAGTGTCCACCTAACAGCGCTTCGGCACTGTCCCTCAAACCCTTCTTGGTGCGCCAAGGAAACCTTGTGGGGCGCCGAAATCCGTTTTCCCCCCTCACGCAAAAACCCCCCGCCAGCAGGATCAACTTCGATGAGTCCCATCGGAAAGGTTTTCACCGTCGTCAACTTAGTGCTCGCTGCACTCTTTGTCGGTTCCGCCGCTGCTCTCATTCAGACGGGTCAGGATTACCGCCGTCAGTATGAAGCCAGTGACAGTGCTTTTAAGGAACTAGAGGCCTCGTCGAGCTCCGCTCTGGCAGCCGCCCAAGCCGCAAAGCAGCAAGAAGAGAATGCAAAGAACGCTTTTGCCGCTGAGAAATCTCAGCTCGAAAGCGACAAAGCAGCTCTCGAAGACGAACTCAATACGCAGCGTGAGCAGAACGCAGACCTGCGCGAGCGTCTGACCAGCATCGACGGCAAGCTCGGCGATCTGGAAAGCACGAACCGCAGTCAGCAGTCGCAAATCACGACGCTGAACGAGTCCGCGACCGCATTGCGCGCAGAGCGAGACGATGCCCTCAACGGCCGCGACGAGGCAGAAGCCGCGCGCGCGTCTGCCGAGCGCAACGCGACTTCGTTCGAGCGCGAGCGTGACGAGCTTCAAATCGCTTTGGGCCGCGCCAACGAAGCAGTTGCTTCGAAGAGTGCTCAGCTCGCGGCAGTTGCCTCGCAGTTCAAGATCGATCTCAACAACCTGAACGATCAGCCTGAGCTGGCCGGACGGGTCACCGCAGTCGATTCCACCCACGGCACCACCGTGGTTGTGATCAACTTGGGTAAGAACGATGGCGTCAAGCCGGGCCACACCTTCGACGTCTACGCAGGCGGCGAGTACAAGGGCAAGATCTACGTCGAGACCGTCAATGCGAGCCAGTCGGCAGCCACCATTCAAATGGATGGCGTCGGTGAAATCGCGGTCAACGACGCAGTCGTCACCCGTCTCTAAGGAGGGCATCTGATGGCAGCCAAGAAGAAAAAGAAAGCGGCGAAGCCTTCCAAGGCTCAGAAGCCTGCGAAGCAGAAGAAGGAGAAGGAACCGAAGGAAATCAAGCCCGGCCCCCCGGTCGAAGCTGTGATGGCCATCGCTACTGCTCTGCTGCTCGTTGTCGCTCTGGTCATGCTCGACTACGTGAAGGGCGTGCACTACGGCGAGGGCTCGATGTTCGCGGACCGCTATAGCGCCGCCGCCGAGTAGAACCTCCGAGGCTTTTCGGGCCAATTCACGGCCGACTTCATCACCGAAGTCGGCCGTGCTTCTTTTCCGGGTGCGCACTTCCTATACTGCGGCACGGGTAGCTTTCCCGCACTCAATCCATCCTCCCGGCCTTGTTCCAGTGGCTCACGAGTCGGTTCTCCTTGTCGGAGGACCTCGGCATCGACCTCGGCACCGCCAACACGCTGATTGCATCGCGTGAGCGGGGCATCATCTTGAATGAACCTTCCGTGGTGGCCGTGTACAAGGGCACCAACGAGGTCATTCTGGAAGGCATGGGCGTCGGCCTCGAGGCCTACGACATGCTCGGCAAGACGCCGAAGAACATCGAAGCGATTCGTCCGCTCAAGGGTGGCGTGATCGCCGACTTCGAAGTCACCGAAAAGCTGCTGCGCTACTTCCTGCGCAAAGCGAACGAGGGCCGCTCGATGGTCCGCCCACGGGTGGTCATTGCGGTGCCGTCAGGCATCACCACGGTCGAGCGCCGTGCGGTGATTAACTCGGCGGAACGAGCCGGTGCGCGCAAGGTCTACCTGGTCGACGAGCCGATGGCGGCAGGCCTGGGCGTTTCTTTGCCGATCACCGAAGCCGAAGGCTCGATGATCGTCGACATTGGTGGCGGTACCACCGAAGTCGCCGTCCTTGCGCTCGGTGGCCCGGTGGTCGTGAAGTCCGTCAAGGTGGCCGGCGATGACCTCGACGAGGCCATCCTGAACTACGTTCGCAAGAACCACAATCTGCAGATTGGCCCACAAACGGCCGAGATGCTCAAGAAGACCATTGGTTCTGCGTATCCGCTCGAGCAGGAAAAGTCGCTCGAGATCGCAGGTCGTGACACGCTGAACTTGATGCCGCGCAAGGCGGTGTTGAACTCGGAAGAGATTCGCGAAGCCCTGCAAGAAACTCTGCGCGGGATTCTGCGCGCAGTTTTGGATTGCCTCGAAGCAGCGCCGCCCGAGATTGGCTCCGACTTGCTGGAAGTCGGCATTGTGGTTGTCGGTGGTGGTGCCTTGATTCCAGGCCTCGACAGCTACATCAGCGAGCACACCGGTTTGCCCTGCCGGATTGATTCCGAGCCACTCACCGCAGTGGCGCGCGGTACAGCCAAGTTCCTCGAGGATCTCGATCTCTACGCGAGCTTCCTGTCCGAGGGCGACGACTTGCAGTAGTGT
>JBDQJC010000055.1:0-21849 GCA_040264055.1 Planctomycetota bacterium | reverse complement strand
GAGTGAGGAATAGCCTCAGGAGTTCAAGCAGGGCTCGCATCGTGAAGCCAGGCTCGAGGGCTTCATGGATTCCGTCAAGCGCTTTGAACGGGCGTTAGATTGGCCGGATGGCCTTTTCGGTAGGGACAACTCGACCCAGTTCAGGGTGCAGGCAATCGTGAACAGCACGAGCGCAATGATCTTGAGCGTGGTTGGGCTCAGGATGGCGTAGGCGCCGGAGAGCGCCACAGCGATGGTGGACAGGATGGCGGTCGCGAGCCACATAGCCTGTTGAGTCTAATCAAGCTGCTGACAGCCCCCCAAGAACTGGTCCAACCCGAACCAGACTTCATTCCTAAACGGAGAGCCATTCGAAGAGAGTCCCCATTGGGGAGCCAAAACGCAAAGGCCACCAGATCCGTCTGGTGGCCTTTTTGCGTTCGTTGCTAGGTGGTGGAATTGAGCTCGTTGTAAGTGGCGAATCGGTCGGAGGTTGCGTGGACTGAATTCGCGGGTCGGGGCGTGTGTGCGCGGCGCATGTGCATGGCGGGATCCGCTCACCCGCAGCCCTGCAGTCGTAATCGTGGCCGGACTTGGGGGCAACGTCACGGATACCATCGTGGGCGTGACGACGTTGGTATTGACGGTCATTTCCATGTTCGCCTTCGCGGCGAATTCCATCCTCTGCCGACTGGCCCTGGCCGGGGAGCGGATCGATCCTGCCGCCTTCACGCTTTTGCGGCTGGCGTCGGGGGTCGTGATGTTGCTCGCGATCGTTGCCCTGCGCGGTCCGTCGGGTGCAGGCGTCGCGCCGGAAACCACGGCGGCGGATCGTGGCCCGCGCGCGTGGATTGGCGGCCTCTACCTGTTCGCCTACGCGGCCGCGTTCTCCTTCGCCTACGTGGAGCTAGATGCAGGCGCCGGTGCCCTTATCCTGTTCGGCACCGTGCAGCTCACGATGATCCTCGCCGGCCTGCGCGGCGGAGAGCGCCCGCCACCGCGCGAGTGGGTCGGATTCGCCGCTGCCGCGGTCGGCCTCGTGGCGCTGATCGCGCCAGGCGCCACAGCACCGGCGCCCGGCGGCGCGGTGCTCATGGTCTTCGCTGGCGGCGCATGGGGGCTGTATTCGCTGCGCGGTCGCGGCGCCGGCGATCCGGTTCTGCGCACTCGCACGAACTTCCTGCGCGCCTTGCCGCCCGCACTGGTTTTGGCAGCTGCCCTTTTCGCACGGCTTCAGGTTTCCATGGAAGGGCTGCTGCTCGCTGTTGCCTCGGGTGCGTTGGCCTCCGGTCTGGGTTACGTCGTTTGGTACGCGGCGCTGCGTGGCCTGACGGCGACACGCGCCGCGACCGTGCAGCTATCAGTTCCGGTGCTCGCTGCAATCGGAGGAATCCTGCTCCTCGACGAGAGCCTGACACCCCGGTTCGCGGTTTCGGCCGTCTTGATCCTCGGTGGCATCGGCTTGGCAGTCACCACCCGTTCCGCCCCGACGCGCGAGTGACGGGTCGCTGTCCCGTGTAACGAATGAGAATGTCGGTGCTTCCGTCATCAAGTGTTGTTGGCATATCCCTAAGTATCGGGCCTGGCTTGACCTGGAGACAAATTCGTGCACGACCTATCCAGGTCGGTCCGCCGTTAGGAACTCGGGAGCTTGTTGTCGAGTTGGCCGGGACCGAAAATCGTGTCCAATCGAGTAGGAAGCCGGTGCTTCGTCGTTCGGCTGACCGAAGCCCAGGCTCCGTTGAGGGAACAATCGGTAGCCTGACAACCGTGGATGACGGAAGCACCTTCGCAGAGCTTAGGTAGATCAGACTAATCAATAAACAGTTCGGAGAAAACCTTACTGACGGTCCCATCTTTGATGAGTACTTCGCGGCGGCGGTAAAAAGACCCATTGGAGTAGATTAGATATTTTGAACCATCTTCATAGATAGCAGTCCGCAGCGGTTGACCCACCAAGGCATAAACAAGCGCCTCTGAACTTCCGGCCGTGATTTGGCGAAAAGACTCGTGCGAATATCCAGCTGCATACTCGGTGTCGGCTGCAAGAAAGAGCCAAAATTCTTCGAAGGCAGACTCCGTCGGAGAATGCAGCTCGAGTAACACAATGCCTGTGACAATTAGAAGAAGCCCTGCGGCGAATGCAGCGAATTTTTTCACGACGTGAGATTTTACTCTCCAACTTGCCTTTCGCACTTTGATTCTGCATAGGCGATGAACCATAGCGGGAAGGCGTCCTACACTTTTCTAGGGGATGCGGGGGGAACCCGGGCATGGGGGATGGCCCCACACCCGGCCCCTCGCTCAGGCGCTGTGCTGCCTCGTGTAGTGCGCAGTCTTGGCCCAACACCGCCCGTGCGAGCGCCTCCTGACCCTGTTCAAGGAGGCGTGAATTGACGCTGACTCGCTAGCTCCTTCTAGCGGAGTCGGGCGATACGAGTGGATAGATCAACGGTCAGGTGCGGATGCTACGAGATGAATCGACGCCAAGACAGGTGAGACCTCTACCAGTCAGTTCGACGGTATCGAGTGAATCTTTCAATGGCGCCCTCACGACCGTCTTTTGGAATTAGCGCAACGTACCTCGATTGGCCCAGGAGTCGGGGGGCAAGCCACTTTCTCCTAGCCAAATAAGAGCGCCCCGCACTTCAGCGAACCGAGGTGCGCAGCATCGCTGTTGTTTGAGTAGGCTGCTTACTGAATCACGCCAGCCCAGGCACCACTCGTGCAGCAGAGATCCACGGAAAAGAGGCGTTCGACTTTCTGCATCCCCTGATCGAGTGCAACTCCAATCGCCAAGCAAGAGCTAAGCTATTCGCATGCGTTCCAGCATCTCCATTTGGCTGGGCACTGCGGCGGTTGCCCTCGTGCCTCTTCTTGTCTCTGCGGGGCCGGCTCAGTCCGATGCCGTTGGCCCAGTCTTCAAAGATGGCATGGCTCAAGTCGTCCCTGAGTTCAAGGGCAGCAAGGATTGGATTCAGCACGACCTGTGGGTCGAAACCGAGTTCGACTCCGACGGCAACGGCAAGCTCGATCGCATGCATGTCGATGTCACACGACCCGGGCAGACCGAAAGCGAAGGGCTGAAGGTCGCGGTGATCTACGAAACCAGCCCGTATTTCAGCGGCATCGCTCCGGGCAAGGGTTTCTTCTGGGACGCCGAGCATCAAGTCGGCGCCAAACCGCCCAAGCGCGGCGATGCGCCAGACATTCCTTTCCGCAAGCGGCGGGTACCGATGTCCAACTCGCTGATTGGCACCTGGGTGCCGCGCGGATTTGCAGTCGTGCATTCGGCGTCGCCGGGCACGGGGTTGTCGCAAGGCTGCGTGACCATTGGCGGCGAAAACGAGGAACTCGCGCCGAAGGCGGTCATCGATTGGTTGAATGGCCGCGCCCGTGGCTTCACCACACCGGATGGCGATGAGTTGGTTACGGCTTCTTGGTCAACCGGCAAAGTCGGCATGACGGGTACCTCCTACAACGGAACGCTTCCGCTGGCTGCCGCAACGACCGGCGTGGAAGGATTGGAAGCCATCATTCCCGATGCGCCGAACACCTCGTACTACCACTACTACCGCGCCAATGGATTGGTGCGCCACCCTGGTGGCTACATGGGGGAAGACATCGACGTGCTTTACGACTTTGTGAATAGCGGCGACCCGAAGTACCGGAAGTCGTGCAACAAGACAGTGCGTGATGAATTGATGAACGAGAACCAGGATCGCGTCACGGGCGACTACAACGACTTTTGGCACAGCCGCAATTACCGCGAACGCCTCGAGAATGTGCGCGCCGCAGTTTTGATTTCGCATGGCTTCAACGACTGGAACGTGATGCCGAACCACAGCGTGGATGTCTATCTCAAGCTCAAGGAGCTTGGCAAACCAGCGATGGCGTACTTGCACCAAGGCGGACACGGCGGACCGCCGGCGCCTGAGCTGATGAACAAGTGGTTCAGCCACTACTTGTACGGTGTCGACAATGGCGTCGATGAGCTGCCGCGCGCATGGATCGTGCGCGAAGGTGCGCGCCACACCGATGCGACCGCTTACGCCGATTACCCGAACCCTGCCTCGCAGCCGGTCAGCCTGCATTTACAGAAAGGCGGCAATGGCCAAGGGGTGATGCAGGCCTTTGCCCCAAGCGAGGGCCAAGGCGTTGAGAAGTTGGTCGACGACGCCGAGGAATCCGGCACCAAGTTGGCCCAAGCCGAGAAGTCCAAGCACCGTTTGATGTACGTGTCGGAAGAGCTGGCCGGGCCGCTGCACATCTCTGGCACGCCGCGACTGAAGATTCGCGTCGCTGCAAACAAGAAGGCGGCGAACTTGTCGGTGTGGTTGGTCGCGCTGCCATGGGAAGACGGTGGTCACATCAACGACAACATCATCACGCGTGGCTGGGCCGATCCGCAGAATGCTGAATCGCTGCGTGAGAGCAAGCCGCTGAAGAAGGGCGAGTTCGTCGACCTCGAGTTCAACCTGGAACCCGACGATCAGATCATTCCCGCCGGCCAACGACTCGGCTTGATGATCTTTTCCAGTGATCGCGACTTCACGCTGCTGCCCAAAGCTGGCACGCAGCTGAGCATTGATCTCGATGCCACCTCCTTGCAGTTGCCCGTCGTCGGTGGTTTGACCGCTTTTGACGCCGCAACTGGAATGGAGTCGAACTAATCATTGGCAAGACGCCGGGCGAGAACTGCCGTCTGTGCGGTGCTCGCCTTCTTGTCCTGACTTTGCGCGAGTCGCTTCCAGCGCTCCGCTGAGGATCAGCGCGTCATTTCAGGAAGCCTCAGCACCCTCGCCGGCCGCGAGGGAGCGTTCACTCGGCTCCGGACGATAGAAGCGAGCGAGATACACGGTGACGACGCCAGGCGCCACGATGGCTTGCAGCGTGAAGAACAACAGGGTGAACCATTCGTTCCACGCGACCTCCTCTCCTTGTTGAAGCAAGAGCTGGTCGCCGACCGGGCCGGAGGAGAACACAATCGCAGTCACCAGGTTCCAACCCAAGTGCAATCCGATGGGGGCATAGAGTGACCGAGTCTTCGCGTAGGCGTAGGAGAACATCCAGCCGCCGGCGCCTGTGACCAGGAAGATATAGGCCATTAGGATGAGCCGCGAGCTAAAGACCTCGTAGCTGAACCAGTGGAAAACACCGAACAGCGCGGAGCTGATCAAGCAACCGCGGATCGCGCCCGAGTACTTGATCAACAGATAAAAAAGGGCGCCCCGAAAGGCGAGTTCTTCGAGAACGACCGCCTTCAAAACCCAAAAGGAAGCGCCGAGGAACTTCCCCAACCCATACTCCGGGTTCAGTTGATAGCTGACTTCTTTGACATGGGCCTCGCCGAGGAAGTTGATCACTCCATCGGCAGCCATGAACAGCATGCCGACGAGAAGCTCTTGGCCGCGCCGGCGGCTGGGGGCGATGCCGAGCACGGATTGGTTGCGTGGGCGGCCTTGTCCTCAAACGGAGTTCACTTCAGCAAGAATCCCGATCGCGATTCCCTTCCGAGCAAACTAGTCGCCCATCTTGGCGATCTTCGAGAGCGTGGCGTCGCGCTCGACGGAAGAACTAATCAAGTCAGCGAGCTTGGTGGCCTCCATGGCCTTGCCCGATCGAGCAAGAGCGATCGCGGCGTCGGCGGCTGCCGAATCGGCGACGACTTGGCTCGAGATACCTTGAATTGCCTTGCTTGCCACCTCGCCGTCGCCCTTCTTGCCGGCGTCGATGGCAATGGCGACCCGAGCCTCATCGGCCTCGATCGAGCTCGAGATCGCTTCGGCAGCAGCGAGCCGTCCAGCAAAGTCAGGCGAGACTTCCGTGTTCTCGTGGTTCCCACAGCTCATTGCGATGCTCAGCAACGCGGTGGCAAGGAGTGGCAGAAGGGGGCGGCCGGTCATTTGCATCGCGAGCACGGTGCCGGAGTATAGCTAGGGGGACATGCCCAAGTGCAGCGACTAGCTCGAGCGAGATGGAGCGCATGGCCTTCTTGGCGCCGATGCGGTCCTTAACCGGTACGCGGGTACTCGTTTGGTGGCACAGGAACTTGTGCAAGCTCCAACCGGCTGATTGCGCGGAGAATCGAGTTCGGCCAACCGCAATACCAGAGAAGAAGGGAAAGCCGCCCCTTTCCATACAGTACTGTGATCATCACGCCAAGGCGCCAGAGTTCCCATCCATGTCCAATCGACTCCAAGTGAAGCTGGCCGTTGCGCTGATGGCGTTTCTCTGCACCGAATTGCAGGGGTGGTCGCGCAACAAGATCAAGAAGCGCCTGGAAGAGGGCTGCGTCATGGTCAACGGTGAACCGGTATCCAGACAAGGGCACTTGCTCGAGGTCGGCGACGATGTGGAAGTTCTGGCCTTGCCGAAGGACCGGCGTCGCGGAAGTACCCAGTTAGACGTGCTCTATTCCGACGGCGATTTGATCGCAATCAACAAACCTGCAGGTCTGTTGTCGGTAGCGACGAATACGGAAGGCCAACGCCACGCGCTTGCGATGCTCCACGAGCAGTTCTCGACGCCGCGGTATACCATCAGGCTTTGGCCGGTGCATCGACTCGACCGCGACACTTCGGGCGTTCTGTTGTTCGCCACATCGCGCGAAACTCTCGACGCAGTCACGGGCGCGTGGTCCGAAGCCGAGAAGAACTACCTCGCGGTGGTGGAGGGGTGTCCCAGCCCTAACCAAGGCACCATTGACCAAGCTCTGCGCATGGACTCTAAAGGGTTTCGTGCCAAGGTCGGTGCTCATCCCGAGGCCAAACGAGCAGTCACCCATTTCAAGACCCGGCGGACCGTGCATGGGCGTTCGCTGTTGGCTGTGCAAATCGAAACCGGCAAGCAGCATCAGATTCGGGCCCATCTTGCTTGGCTGGGACATCCGGTGGTGGGCGACTCCCGTTACGGAACAGCGGGGGAGCGTCTTGGACTGCACGCGCTACGCCTGAGCATCCCTTGTCCCAACACTGGCAAGCGCCTGGAGTTCGCGGCCCCGATACCCGACGGTTTCTCTGCTTTGCTCGGGTAAGCAACTGAGAGGGTTCGAAGCGACCGTTCGATGCAAGCGATCGGGAACCAGCCTTACATTCCCTACGGACTCTTCCGAAAGTACGGAGCACTATGCGCATCCGTCGTCTCGACATAGCCACTTGGGTAGACCCGCTTGGCAATCCAATTCACAAGCGAATTTGTCATGCCATTCAAGAAGGCATAGTGCGTGTTATCGGCCTCGTGATGCACACGATGGTGATCCGGGTGCAGCAGAATCCTCATCGATTGCAGCACCCGCACGAATCGATGCGTTGAGTTATGGCAAAGATAATGACTGAGCTCCGCGAGGCTTGAGAGCAGGCTGAACGCAAGCAGCAAGAACGCCCAGGCGGGGGGCAGGTGATGCAGCACGACGATCAGCAAGATCATGTAGACGGCTAACCAGTTCTTCATGCCGTTCTCGGCAAGAAACACAAGCGCCGCCGGGCGGTCTCGATATTTCGGAACATGATGGTGCTGATGAAAAGCCGCTACCAGCGGGCCAATCACCGAGGTGTAGTCATCGGCGTTGTCCATCACCATATGGATCAAACCGTTGATGAAATCTGCAAGCACATAGGCGAGGAGGAACAGCAGAATCCACGCCAGCGAAGCTTCACCCCAAGGCAGCATGACCAGGCCCACGATCTGCAGCAGCACGATGACTGCAGCCACCACCGTGCCCAAGTTGCGATACACCACATGGCGCTCGAACTTCTCCATCGCCAATCGGTATTGCTCTTGCTTGCTCATGCCGACTCTCTCGCGTCTTAGGCGTTCTGGTGCCGTCCAAGTTGCCGCGGACGAGTTCATCCTACTGGAAGGGGGCAACCGCGACCGGATCCCTCGATCGGATTAACTTTACGGCAACAGTAATCCGATACACAATGAAGGACCCTCGGTCTGCGCAGTCGTTTCGTCACCCCCCAATGATTCCTGCCCCTCAAGCTTCGGCGTCGCCGCCGCGCACGCAATTCGTGTCTCAGCGCAGGCGGCGATATGTGCGCCCGCGGGCACTGCTGTTCCCTTGAGGACCTCATCGCCGAGCTAGATGGCTCAGAAGTGGTTGCGCCCGAGGGCATCAAGTACGGATTCGGATCGCGCCTCTACCGGCGCTTGCCTGCTTTGGCAGCACCGTTGCTTGGGCCTCCGCCCGAATTGAATCCGGCCACCAAGCTGGTGTTCATTGGCATGCAAGGCCTCGGCGATGTTGGAGAGATGCTTCCGGTCTTCCATCGCGGAAACCCGGGCGGCCTGATGGTGGCATTCATCGAAGAACTCTGGAAGGGCAAATTGAAGCGATGCCCGGGCGAGATCGACGCGTTGAAGCGTTGCGACGTCGTCTTTGTCGGCTGCGCTGGCAGTGTCGATGCGCTCAGTGAGGTAATTGGCCGCCCTTGCGTGCACCTACCGCCTTCGGTCGACGCGTTGCGCTTCGACCCCTTCCCGCGCGGTCTCGAGCGCAACATTGATGTCTTCGGTATGGGCCGGCGCGATGAGGATCAGCACAACCTGCTGCGCGTTTGGGCGCGCGAGCGAGGTCGCTTTTACCTTTACGACACTCTGGACAGCATCGGGAACCTCAAGGATCATTGGCAGCATCGCGAGCATTTCATTGAGCTCGTGCAGCGCTCGCGCTACTTCATCGTCAACCCAGCCAAGCTCGATAAGTCTGGGCATACCGGCGGTCAGGAAGAAGTCGGTTTCCGTTACTACGAGGGTGCGGCTGGTGGCGCGATCTTGATCGGCGACCCCTCAAGCTCCGAGATCTTCAAGCGCCTTTTCCCGCATGAAGATGCGGTATTCTCGATCCAAGACGCAAGCGGTGGATTTCCTGGTCTGGTGGAAGAGCTTGATGCACAACCAGAGCGGCTCGAGCGCATCCGCCGCATGAACGTCGCGAACATTCTGCGCAACCACGACCACGCGCATCGCTGGGCATCGGTGCTTGCTGCTCTGGATATGGCGCCGACGGAGGCTCTGACGGCGCGCCTCGCGGAACTCGACGAACGCGCCTCGCTCTTGGAGGTGCCTGTCGACCCACGCGTTGGAGCGCAGGCCTCATGAAGGTCGCCATCCTCGCTGGTGGAGTCGGCAGCCGACTGTCAGAAGAGACGGTGATCAAGCCGAAGCCAATGGTCGAAATCGGCGGTCGGCCCATCCTTTGGCACATCATGCAGCATTACGCCCGTTTCGGGCATGCTGAGTTCTGCCTCGCGCTGGGCTAGAAAGGCGAAGTCATCAAGAAGTACATGCAGGACTTCTGCGCGCTGGAGAGCGATCTGACCGTGCACTTAGGTGTGGGCGAGGTGCGCCGCCACGCCGCCGATGTTCCTGACTGGACGGTGCACTTGGTCGACACCGGCATGCACACCGACACCGGGGGGCGCGTTAAGCGCTTGCAGCCATGGATCGGCGACGAACGCTTCTTCCTGACCTGGGGAGACGGCGTCTCCGATGTCGATCTGGACAAGCTGCTCACTTTCCACAAGGCGCACGGCAAGTTAGCCACAGTGACCGCAGTGCGCCCGGCCGCGCGCTATGGACACATGGAATTCGATGGCGACCGCGTGACCGAGTTTTCGGAAAAGCCGCAGGCACGCGAGGGCTGGATCAACGGCGCTTTCTTCGTCCTGGAGCCGGGGGTGTTTGACTACATCGAAGGCGATCAAACCGGATTCGAGCTCGAGCCGCTGCAGAACTTAGCCAACGACGGCGAGTTGATGGCATTCAAACACGAAGGATTCTGGCAGTGCATGGATACGGTGCGCGACCGCAATCTGCTGCAACGCATGTGGGAAGGCGGCGCGGCTCCGTGGATGCCGCACGGGGTGGGTTCATGAAGCTTCTCGTCACGGGCCATCTCGGCTACATCGGCACCGCTTTGGTGCCGATGCTGCAGGCGCGCGGCCACGAGGTTGTGGGTTGGGATTCCGATCTGTTTCGGTGCTGCACTTACGGCGACCCTGCCGCGCTGCCTAAGGTCCCTACGCTCGAGATCGATCTGCGTGACCTCGACCAACTTCAGCCCGACGCGCTGAAGGAGTTCGACGGCATCCTGCACCTCGCTGGCTTGTCGAACGATCCGCTCGGCGACCTCGACCCCGGGCTCACCGACGCGATCAACCATCGTGCTTCGGTCGCGTTCGCCTTGGCGGCACGCGAAGCGGGGGTGGAGCGCTTTGTCTTCAGTTCGTCCTGCTCGAACTATGGCGCGGGGGGCGACACGCCCTTGGACGAATCCGCGCCGTTCAATCCGGTCACGCCCTATGGTGCATCCAAGGTTGCGGTCGAGTTGGCACTGGGCAAACTCACTGGCCCTGGTTTCACGCCGGTCTTCCTGCGCAATGCCACGGCTTATGGCGCGTCGCTACGCTTGCGATTCGACTTGGTGGTCAACAACCTGACCGCCTGGGCATTCACGACTGGCAAGGTCTTGCTGAAGAGTGACGGCCGATCCTGGCGGCCGCTGGTTCACATCGAGGACATCGCGCGTGCATTCGTCGCGACCCTGGAAGCGCCGGCAGACCAAGTCGCTGGCGAAGCTTTCAACATCACCGCTAGCAGCGAAAACTATCTGATCCGCGATGTTGCCGAGATCGTTGCGGAGGAAGTCCCCAACTCGACCGTGACCTTTGCCGACGATCACTTCCCGGACGTGCGCAACTACCGCGTGCTCGGTGACAAGTTTGCCGCGGCCTTCCCTGAGTTCGCCCCGCGCTGGACCGTGCGTGAAGGCGTGCGCGAGTTACTTGCCGTCTACCGTGAACGCGGGCTCACGCTCGAAGAGTTTGAAGGCCCCGCCTACCGCCGCGTGGACCACATTCGCCAGCTGATCGACGATGGCGTCCTTCTCGCAGACTTGCGCCACCGATGAGCCAAGTAGAACACTGCCGATCTTGTGGATCCGCTGCCCTGGAGCCGGTGCTCGATTTGGGCACGACGGCCTTTGCGGACCGCTTGCTGCGCAAGGAAGAGCTGAGCCTGCCCGAGCCGAGCGCGCCCTTGCGCGTGGTTTTGTGCACCGAGTGCTCGCTGGTGCAGATCGATGAGACAGTGCCGCCCGAGCTGCTGTTCGGCGAATCCTATCTCTACTACTCTTCGGTCAACGACTATCTACTGAAGCACTCCAAGGCGTGCGTCGACGAGTTGATCGCAAGCCGTGGCTTGAGTGCCGATTCTTTTGTGCTCGAGTTGGCCTCGAATGATGGCTACCTGCTGCGCAACTACGTGGATGCTGGCATTCCGTGTTTGGGCGTGGACCCGGTCGCTGCCTTTGCCGAAGCGGCCGCCAAGGTGGGGGTAGAAACCCGAACCGAGTTCTTCACCGAAGCATTCGCCAAGCAGTTGGCCGTCGAAGGCGTGCGCGCCGACGTGATTCACGCCAACAATGTGCTCGCTCATGTCGCTGATACCAACGGCTTTGTCGCGGGCATTGCACACCTGCTCAGCGAGGACGGCGTCGCCGTCTTCGAGATGCCGTACCTGCGCGACCTCATTGAAGGCCTGCAGTTCGACACGATCTATCATCAGCACTTGCTTTAACTTTCCGTGCACGCACTCGACGCGCTGTTCGCGCGGCACGGCTTGTACTTGAATGACGTCGAGCGCATTCCGGTGCACGGTGGCTCGCTGCGCATCCAGGTGGAAAAGAGTGCGCGGCCGAGTGCGCGCAAGAAGGCGCTGCTTGCCGAAGAGCAAGCGCTCGGAATGTGTGAACCGGCCTACTACCGCGCTTTCGCGGGTCAGGTGCATGCGCTTTGTGCGGAACTGCGCAGCATGCTGAAAGGCCTGCGCGCCGATGGGCGACGCGTGGCGGCCTACGGCGCTGCAGCCAAGGGCGCGACGCTGCTCCAGGTCGCCGACATCGGCACCGATTTGCTCGACTTTGTCGTCGATCGCAATGTGCACAAACACGGCCGCTTCATGCCCGGCAAGCATCTTCCGATCTTGCCAGTCGAGCAGTTGCTCGTTGAGCGGCCGGATGATGTGCTAATTCTGCCTTGGAATGCGCGCGAGGAGATCCAAGCGCAGCAGACCGAGTACCTGGCCGGCGGCGGCCGTTTCTTGGTGCCGGTACCTTGGCCAGCCGTGCTCGATCAGCCCGACCGTGCCGTGGACCGCACACGATGAACGCCAAGGTCGACTTCACCGCGGCTGACGCGCCAGATCTCAACTGCTTGGCCTGCGGGAATCGTGGGCTGCGCACCGTCTACACGCTGCGCTGCACTCCGGTACATTCCTGCCTGTTGATGCCAACGCGCGAGGCTGCGCTGGCTTACCCGCGGCGCGACCTGCGCCTCGGCTTCTGCGCTGCTTGTGGCTTCGTCACGAACACGCTGTTTGACGCGCAAGTGCACGAGTACTCAGAGGATTACGAGGAAACGCAGGGATACTCGCCGACCTTCAGTCGTTTCGCTGCCGAGTTGGCCGAGCAGCTGGTTGAGCGCTTTGAACTGCGTGGGCGTTCGTTGATCGAGATCGGTTGCGGCAAGGGCGAGTTCCTTTTGCAGTTGTGCCGAGCGGCGCACGCGACTGGTCTGGGCGTGGATCCGGCCTATGTGCCCGGGCGTTTGCCGCTCGAAACGGGAGATCAATTGGAATATCGCCAGGAGTTCTTCCGCCCCGAGCACGCAACCGGGCGCGACTTCGTTTTCTGTCGCCACACCTTGGAGCACATCCACGAAGTGCACGCCTTCATGAAGCAGGTGCGAGCGGGGATCGGCGAGCGCTCCGATGTGCGGGTTTGGTTCGATCTACCCGACGCGCGTCGCGTGTGGCGCGAAGGCGCGTTTTGGGATGTCTACTACGAGCATGTCTCCTACTTCGACGCCGGTTCGCTGGCGCGGCTGTTCCGCGCGAGCGGCTTTGCGGTCGATGCTGTGCAGCGAGAGTACGGCGAGCAGTGGCTGAGCTTGGCGGCGCGACCGGCAGATGGCGCGCAGCAGGGCAGATTGCCGATCGAGGGCACGGCCGCCGATACGGCTGCCGATTTGCACACCTTCGTCACCCGCGCAGCTGAGCAAGTGGAGCACTGGCGAACGACCCTAACTTCGACCCGCGCGGCTAGTGGTCGACCGGTGGTCTGGGGCGGTGGCTCAAAGGCAGTGGCCTTCCTCGGCGCGCTTGACTTGAAGGACGGCGTGGTCGAGCAGGTCGTCGACATCAATCCGCATAAGGCGGGGCACTACCTGCCCGGCACCGGCCAAGAGGTCGTGCTGCCCGAAGCGCTGGTTGCGGCGCCGCCCAGCTTGGTCGTGGTCATGAACCCGATCTATGTCGACGAGATTCGCGCGCAACTCGCCGAGCTTGGCTTGTCGCCCGAGTTGCTCGCAGTTGGATAGGGGGCGCCTCGGAGGCGCTACCCCTAACTTCTGAAGGCGGGAACCAGCCTTGGCGGCTTGTATCCTTGAGGGCAATCACGGCCCTCGCAAGAACGATGCACCAAAGATTTTTTCACGAGTTCACATCCACCCGCTCCACGGGGGGCGTGATCCGGTTCTTCTCGGTCATTGGCATTCTTCTTCTGTTACTCATTGCTTGGTACTTCGCAATGGTACGGCCAGGTCAGAGCGGGGTTGTCGTGACCGGCGAGTCACAAGACGGGCGTGAGTACTGCATCGTGCAGACCTACAGGGATCTGATCGAGCCGTATCAAGTGAGCCTCTATGTGCGTGACTCGGCTGGTAGTTGGCGTTGGCATTACCTGGAACACGAAGACAATGCTTGGCGGTCTGCCCGGGTTGAGTTTCAGGGGGCGCAGGTCGTGGTTTACCGGAACTCGGAGCGGTTCCGCGAGATCGAACTCGACCGCGAAGCGATCGAAAAGGTGACCCCAGAACTAACGCGCAAGGAGCGTGCTTTACCCGCGGAACTCTCGGTCAACGAGGTTGCTCGGCTTCATCACGTGCGTTACGGCAATGACTAGGCTCGAGCGCCGCTGAAGAGGGTTGGGCGAGCCCTAACGAGGCAGCAGCCAGATGTTCCGGTAGCGCACCGCGTGGCCGTGGTCTTGCAGCATCAAGGAGCCGAAGCCGGGTTCGTCCATTGCCGCTGCGGCGCCAGTCGGGCTATCGACCTCGACGTCGTCGTGAATCAGAATGCCGTTGTGCCAGACGCTCATGCGGGC
Source organism: Planctomycetota bacterium (assembly GCA_040264055.1). GTDB lineage: Bacteria > Planctomycetota > UBA1135 > UBA1135 > UBA1135. Next base: position 7,703 of record JBDQJC010000055.1, on the reverse strand, counting down.
ATGCTCTGTTTTCGCGCCATCCTCGCCACGCCGCGGGGCGCGGAACTCGATGTCGTAACTCTGCCATTTGCCAGCCGGCTTGCAGGCGTTGACCCGCGCGGCATGCTTGCCGTAAATGCCGCCGCAATCGCCGGCGCGTAGATCCGCAGCCGGGGTGCCGAAGGAATTCAGCACTTGTACTTCGTAACGGCTGTGAATGTAGACCCCGCTATTGCCGCGGTCTTGCCAGCCGTTGGTTGCGGGGGTGGGCGGAATCATGAACTCAACATGCAGCAGGAAATCGCCGCCGAGCTGCGCGCGCGAGAACAGGTTGCCGGTGCCCGGCTTGACCGCCAGATGCGCAGAGCCGGGGCCGTCGAAAGCATTCCATTTCGCAGTCGAACCGTCTTGCTGCTTCCAACCGGCGAGTGCGGCTTCGGGTTTCGAAGCCGAAACGGCGAGGAGTGGCACCGCCCCGGCCGGCGCAGGGACCAGCATGCTTTCGCCACCGACGGCCCACTCGATTCCGCCGATCAAGTGTTCCTGGAACACCGGGTTCGTCCAAACATCTTCGCGATGCCCCAGCGCGGTGTAGAACATCTTGCCCTGGCCAAAATCTTTGCACCACGCGTTGGCGTAATCACGGTCGGCGCGCTTGCCGCGCGCGACATCCGTTGCGCTGGTATCCAGCGAAAGCAAGACATGGTTCGGGTGACGTCGCCACCATTTGAACTGATAGATCTCGTCGACCAATACCCACTTCTCGTCCAAGTGTGCCGTCGAAGGATGAGAAGCATCCTCGACATTCATCGTGACCTTTTCGTGCCAGGGGTGGCCGTCAAAGGCGCCGCCGACCAGGCCCATGTAATCGGCGAACTCATAAAAAGTGTCGGTCGCGCAATGCACACCGCAGAAGGCGCCGCCTTGCCGCACCCAGTCGATCAACGCAGCCTTGCCCGTCTCGCTGATGGGCAGTTTGCCGGTCGTGTAGAACAGAACGGCGTCGTATTTCGCCAAGTTCTCTGCTTCGATCACCGAGCAGTCCTGCGTGCAATCGACAATCAGACGGCCCTCCGACGCTTCGGTCAGTACGCGTTCGGCGAAGGCCAGCTCGCCACTGTCGGGACGGCGCACCACGGAGTGCGTGAAGCCGGCCGAATGCGTGAGGAAAAGCACGCGCGGCACCTCAGGCTTGGCTTCGGCCTGCGGAAGCGACGCCGCGGATGCAAACGAGGGGCAAGCGCTAAGGAGGAGGAGGGGAAGGCTGAGCACGATCCGAGGATAGCCGCACAGGGAGTTCGCGCCCCTCGCGATAGACTGAAAAGCGCGGTTCGGATCGATGATTCCCGGACCGAGAGTGAACTGTCCCGACCAGGCATGAAAGCACCACACCTCCTGTTGTTCCTGCTGGTCTTGTTCGGTTCCTGCTCCAGCCCCGCGCCGATCCAAAAAGGGCCGAGCGGCGCCGTGGCGGAACCCGAGTTTCTACGTTTTGAGAACGGGGTGCGTTCCATTCTCGAGGACAGCCAAGGCAACTTCTGGTTTGGGGGGCAGGACGAAGGGGTCGCGCGTTTCGATGGCGCAAGCTTCACGTACTTCACGGAGGACGACGGCTTGAGCGACAATCAAGTGCGATCGATCCGCGAAGACCAAGATGGTTTGATCTGGTTCGAATCGGGTCGTGGCCTGAGTAGTTTCGACGGCGAGCAGATCACAACGCGCACGGACAAGGACTACAGCGCCAGGCAAGCGTGGCGCAAGAGCGATCATGACCTCTGGTTTAAAGGGGACGAGGTGGTCGACTACAACGAAGTCGAGCGTAACCCGGGCGTCTATCGCTATGCGGAAAAGGAACTGAGCTATCTCGAGTTCCCGGACCTAGGCGAAACCGAAACGAATAGCTACTTCTCGGTGACCGACACCGAGCAGAGGAAGGGTGAACGCGTTTGGTTTGCGACTTACGGGGCAGTGATTGGGTACGACGGAGAAGACTTCACGGTGATCAACAACGCGAGCCTCGGCAGAAACGAAGAGAACGGTTGGCTGCATGTCCGCGCCGTGCTCGAAGATCGTGCCGGACGGCTTTGGATCGGAAATAACGGGATTGGCGTGCTTGTGCGAGAGAACGGAACGACCATCAACTTCAGCGAGAAGATGAGCCTGAGCAAGGCGCACACCAAGGATGAAGTTCCCTCGCTCCACCGTGTCTTCGCGCTCGGCGAAGATCATCAGGGCAACATCTGGTTCGGTGTGACCGACTACGGTGTATGGCGCTACGACGGTGAATCGCTGACCAACTACGGAGAAGAGCAGGGACTCGCCTCGAAGAGTGTCTGGGCGATTTACACGGATCGACGAGGCGATGTCTGGGTCGCAGGCGAGAACACTTGTGGGGTGTTCAAGTTCAACGGCACTTCCTTCGACCGTGTTTTCTAGGCTGTCGTCCAGCGAAGCCTAGTACGACTGGGATTCCCAGCGCACCTTGCCATTCGCGTCGATCAAGAAGTAGGTGCAGCCCCGGTCGCCGAACATCATGCGATAGTTACCCCAGTTGTGATATTCCGACCACTCAAATTCTTCAGGTACGCTTGAATACTCGGACCCAGACAGCTTTTCGACATCGAGGAAGAGCCATTCCTTGCTGTTCGGTTCGAGCGAATTGAGCGTACACAGAAGCCGGTCGCCAGGTCGGCGCGGGTCGCTATAGATCGTGAATGCTTCGCGCCCGATCTTCGTCGCTTTACTGACCGCGAAGAGCTGCCAGTGATAATGGCCTTCTTGTCGGAAGGCCTCGCCGCCTTCTGGATAATCCTGGCTGCGATGCAATACTCCGGCGAGTTGCGGAACCGGGAAGCCGGGTCGCGGGCAATCCTCCGCCCGCAGCGGATCGGCAAGAACACGGTCTGACCATTCAATGTGGACGTCGGTCTGCTCGCCGAGGTAGTTGCTCAGGCGATTCCGGAAGAAGATCAGCATGACCTCGCCGGGAAGCGGATGCGCCACGATGTCCATCGAATCGAGGAAGCAGAACTGCGCGACGAAAGTGAAGGGAATGCCGCTCGCATCGCTTGGCCAATGTCGCGTCGCTTCTCGATGTGGCGTGCCGCCAAGCTTGGTCAGGTAGGGTGCTTGAGGAGGGCCAGTTCGCCAGAGGACGACGTCAGCCGGAACGGGAGTTCCCAAATTATGGCGCTTGCCTACGTTCCGACGTACAAGCTCGATTTGGCTTAGGTCAGCAGGGCTGGTAATTGCCGTGCCCTGTGCCTTCCAGAGGTTGAGCGGATCGTCGGGCGAAGTCACGCTGAAGCGCCGCGATCCGTGTGAGGTCTCAAAGGACTCGATCGGAAACTGATTCGTCCACTTGCCGAGATCGACTTGTGGATGATGCTGAACGGCGCCGCAGCTGATAGCTGGGAACAAACAGGCGACCAGGTAGGTTCTAAGCAAAGCGTTAGGGGGGCGAGTGCCGCGGCCACTCTAACAATCATGCGAGGCGAGCTCACCTTGCGTTACATTTGTAGGCGATGCATCGATCCCTAGTCTTTCTTATCACTCTGATCGCGCTGGGCTCTGCCGCTTGCCAATCCCAGCGTGCTAGCCAAGACGACGCGGTGCCCGCCACCGTCAGCGTATTGAGCTACAACATCCACTATGGGCTGGGCACCGACGGGGTGAATGACCTCGTGCGCATTGCCGATGTAATCAAGCGATCCAATGCCGAAATCGTCGGGCTGCAAGAGATCGGCAGCAAAGCGATGGCAATGGAGCTCGGGCGCTTGACTGGCATGCAGGTCGTGTTTGGTCGCTCCAAGGAGAACGACGAAGGCTACGGCGACGCGGTGCTGTGCAAATACCCCTTCACCTGGGTGGGTGGGCATTCGATTCCGAGCGCAAGCTCGAGTCGTTACCAGGCGATGGCGATTGATGTCGATGTAAGCGAAGTTTTTGGGCCGGGCGCGACGGTGCGATTCATCAATACGCACTTTGATTGGCTCGACACGATCGGCTCCGAAGAGGCGCGGCTTGCGACCGCGGATGTGATCGAGCGCGCGTTTCGCGAGGGCTCCGAGTTGCCCGCGATTCTGGCCGGCGATATGAACGCGACACCCGACAGCGCGCCGCTCAAGAAGCTGCACGCCTACGGCTGGGTACACGGCAGCGCGGATTCAGGTTTACTGACTTGGGAAGCAACCCAGCCGAGCCAGCAAATCGATTATGTGCTTGCAGCCCCCATGGGGGCGTGGCGCCTGCACGGGGTTGAAGTGATGGACGAGCCGCTAGCTTCGGACCACTTGCCGGTCGTCGTGCAGCTTGAGTTACTGCGGCGCTAGGCCCAACTACCGCGCCACTAGGTCCTAGTTCTTCGCGAAGACTTTGTGCTTCTTGTCGCCACCGGAAACCAAGTAGGCCATGAGGTCAGCCAACTCGTTTTCGTTCATCAGCGCGATCGTTGCCGGCGGCATCAGCGAAACCTGCGACGGCTCGATGCTCGCGACTTGATCGGCCGGAGCCTTCGTCAGCTTGCTGAAGTCGTAGGGGTTCGAGGCCACTGCGATTTCGAGCGCGTTCTGGTAGATCACGCGACCGTAAAGCATGCCGCCGTCTTTCAACTTGACGACGCTCGCTTGGTATTGATCCGAGATCGAGCTGCTTGGCTCGACCATGGAAACCAAGATGTCGCGCATCGAATAACGCTGCGCAACCGATCCCAAGTCAGGGCCCGAACGCCCACCCGAACCTTGGAAGCGGTGGCAGGCGATGCACTTGCCCGCCGAGAACATGCGCTTGCCGTTCTCGAAGTCGCGGCCGCTGAGTTCAGCGCCCAGCTTTTCCATGGCAAGCTCGACTGTCCATGCGACCGGCGGGCCTTCCGGCATCGGCAGCGTGCTTAGATCGACGGTGCCGACTTCGCCCAGCAACCAACCGACTGAAGCCGCGTCCTCTGCCGGCAAGTGCGCAATCGCATCCTCGCGAATCGCGCGAATGTAGCCGGCGAAACTCTGGCCGCCACTCTTCTGCAAGGTCTCGTTCAGCCAGCCAAAGTACTCCTTGCGATCATCCAGCGTCCAGCCGTTCTGTACCCGCCGCAGTGAATAGGCGTACTGGATGTTCTGACTGTTCGGCGTATTCGCCATCGTCTGCAAGATGACTTTGCCGTACTCGTGGCGGCCCAGCATCTCGGCGTCATACGCCAGCGCCTTGGTCTGCGTGACCTTCATCAAGCCGATCGTCTTGCCGACGACAGTGGGGGAATCCAGGTAGCTCAGCACGCGGCAGAGTTCGGTGTCGAGCGCCTCATCGTTCGCAGGGAAGGACGGATCGAGTTGCGCGATCACTGCATCGGTTTCGCTTGCCGACGGCGCATTCATGCGAATGAAGCACAGCGAGTACGCGCGCAACAGCGCCAACTTGTCCTCACGCCCCATATCTTCAAAATCGAGCTGCGTGAGCTTGCGCAGTACCCGACTGGCCAGCGCTGGATCACCGTGCCGACTCAGAGCGATCGCGGCGTAGATCGTGGCGCGCGGATTCGTTTCGGCAAACACGCGGTCCTGCCACAGCACAAGCTCCTGGTTTTCGATCGCAAGCCGCGCGGCGTAGCGAATGTTGCGGTCGGAGTGCGCAAGGTAGGGCCATGCAGTGTCGACGGCAGTTGCTCCGCCTGCCGCATTGCCTGCCGCGCGCCTTGCTGCATCGCCATGAAACACCTCAAGCGAATGGCGCAAATCGCGCAGCTTCTGATTCTTGGTCAGCGCCTTTCCGGGCCCCGGCTTTTCATCGCCGACGTAGCGAATCCGATACAGCTTCGAGGCGGTGTTGCGACCGCCGATCATGAAGTACATATGGCCATCTGGGCCGAAGCGCATTGCCGTGATGTTCAGCGGCTCGCCCTTCAAGAACACCGATTCCTTGCCGGTGTAACTCGAACCATCTTCTTCCAACTCGACCGTGTAGATCTGGCCAAAAGTCCAGTCGCACAGGAACAGCTTGTCCTGGAAGCGGCTGGGGAAGTTGGAGTGATGGCCGAAGCTAATCGCAGTCGGCGAACCCGGGCCGATGTCGATCACCGAGCCGTTGCCATCGGCGAAGTAATCCGGCCACTTGGCCGAGCCGGCGCGCCAACCAAATTCACTCGCCGAAGTCACATGATTCACCCGCGTCGGCCGGTACCAAGGGCTGCCGATATCGAACTCAAGGTCCGAATCGTAAGTGAACAACTCGCCCTCGCGATTCAGCGCGATGTCGACCGAGTTGCGGAAGCCAGAGGCGACCATTTTCCAATCCGAGCCATCCGGCGAGATGCGGCAAATCCAACCAGCTGGCGCGCGCACACCAACCGCGTGGCCGCTCGGGTCGTTCATTGCCGGCAGCAGCGAATCCAAGCCCCAAACTGGCGGCTGCAGCGGCTCGACCCCTTCGGGCACGCGCGAGTGGTTGCCCGAAACCAGGTAGAGGCCTTTGCCATCTTCCGTCTTGATGATCGTGTGCGCCGAGTGCTCGTAGCCGACGTACAACTTCTTCAACAGCGTGAACTCGTCGTACTGATCATCGCCGTCGGTATCGCGAATGCGATAGAAACCCTTCATCGACGACATGTACAAACTGTCAAAGGCGTACAGGAAACCGAGCGCGCCGCCGACCGTGCGGCTACCCCAAGGGATCGGGTCGTAGGGGAAGTCGGGCAGGCTTTCGACGTAGACGTTCGTTTCGATCGGCCCCTTGGCCCCAACCGGCGGCAGCGTCACCCGAAATACGCCCTGGCTATCTTGATCGGAAACAATCAAGCGCCCCTTCGGGTCGAACGCCATCGCCACCCAGGAACCCTGTTCCTTGGGCACTTCATAGATCAGATCGGCATCAAATCCTTCGAGCAAGGTGATGCCTGTGTCGGCATCGAGCACATACTTGTCCTCGTCGGGAGTTTGCCCGGATCCCAGATCTAGGCCCAGGAAAAGTGTGATCGAACTAGGAATCAGGAGCGCAAGGAGCTTCAGCATGTTCATTCCGCGGCAGGCTGCGTTTTCAGCCGCTGACCCGCCGCGTCCAAGATACCCCGGCGCGCCGCTAAGCCCCACGATTGCCGGCTGTTGCTATTCTCGATTGATGGAGAACACCTTCAGCACCGAGATGCAGGCGCCGCGCCAAGTCGTCTTTGACTTCATTGACGACGAAGACAATCTGAAGGACATCGTGCCGAACTTGGTCCACGCCGAGGTGACCCATGAAACCCCCGAGAAAGTCGGTTCGACCTTCTTGCATGTCTACGAAGAGAAGGGGCGCAAGATGAAGATGACCGGCGTGGTGACCGAACATCGTTCGCCCGAACGCTTGGCGGTCAAACTTGACGGTGCTTTCTTTGGTTTGGAAGTCGTCTACACCTTGGAAGAGCTGGGCCCGAACTCCACGCGCATCGAGCAGTACTCCAAAGCGCGCTTCAAACACATCTTCAAGCTGATGGGCCTCTTCTTCGGCAAGAAGATGGAAGCCGAAGGGCAGAAGGTTCAGGAAGAGAACTTTGCGCGCATGAAGACGCTGATCGAGGCCAAGGCAGTCGAAGCCAAGGCCGTCGAAACTAGCCCTGCCGACTGACCATCTCGTTGATCCAGGTTGGCGCGTAGGGCGAGATGCAGCCCTTCCTTTCGGGGTAGTCGCTGTAGGCACCGATCGCTTTGCCGATGGCAAGTGCGCGTTTGCGTAGCTTCGGGAACTGAATGCCGATCTCG
>JBDQJC010000054.1:0-22092 GCA_040264055.1 Planctomycetota bacterium | reverse complement strand
GCACCAGCACCCCGGCCAACATGGCCAGAATGGTGACGACGATCAGCATCTCGATGATCGTAAAGCCCGCTTGACGCTTCTTAATTGGGTGCTTCTTCATGGGAACTTGCTCAGTTCTGTTGCCCCAACCCGGGGCCACATACGTACTGCGGCATTTGGCGGGCCGCCCTGAAGCAAATTCCCTATTCAGAAGGGATTTCCTATTCGTCTAGTTCACCACGCGGCCGTCGTACTCGACGACGAGCTTGCGCAGTTCCTGCTCACTGGCCACCGTCTCGATGCGGACGATGCTGTTCCTTTGCTGGAAAACAAGCTCTTCGCCCTGTTCATCGCGAGAGGTGCCGACGCGAAACGGCGCGTTTCGACCATCGGCAACGGCCAGCACAATCCATCCTGGTCCAGCCGTGGGATGGCTGCACTCGTAGGTGGAGATGAAACTGACCTTTCCACTGGGCGCGGAGGTGATCGAGCGCCAATCCCATGGGCGCAGGATCGGAGCGAGCGGGCCGTCTGAGCTGACGAATACCCCCCGCGGCATCAACGAGCGCGCCGTGAGCAGGATTGTGCCGCCGGCAGGAACCGGGATGCTGCAGCTCAGCTCCAACTCACCTAGGGCAGAGCCGTCAGCATTGAAGACGAGATTGCGCTTCTTGCGCGGCTTGTCCCAACCGAGCTCTTGGAAGTTCACCGCCATCTCGGCGGTCTCGCTGCCCGGGTTATGCAGCATCAAGACGTCGAAAGGTGCTTGATCTGGGCGCGCGCCGACGCGCACATTGATGATCGTCGGTCCCTCGATCTTTGGCTGCATGCTCGGTGCGAGCGCGCGGCGGCTGACGTCCTTGGGGAGTTCGGCGAACAGCAACTCTTCGATATCGGAGCGCAGCGCCACCTTGTTGTCTTTGGCTTGGGCCCGGAGCAGTGACTGCAAGCCGGTCAAGCAGTGATCATCGACTTGCGGCGCAGCCGTGAGTTCCAGGGTGGGCGCGTCGCGCAGCTTGATGCGCAGTTCTGCCGGGCCGCCTTCGAGCCAGAAGTCGAGATCGAGGCAACCAGGAGCGACCAGAGCTACGCCTGCATCCCGCGCAATCAAGGTGTCGCACAGTTCGCTGGCGATGCGGCCGATCGCGAACTGAATCGGCGCATCGGGGGCGACCACCTGTTGCAAAATCTCGGGGTCGTAATCCAAGGAAAACGTGCCCACGAGTTGGAGGTCGTCTTCCGCATCGGCGTGGGCCGAGATTTGAATGCGATCTCCGGTCACCTTCGTGACAAGCTTCGCTGCGTCGAAGGGGATGCGCTGGCCCTTGATTTGAAAACGCAAATCGCGCAAGACCACGCGTTCTCCCCAGAGCAGCGAGTCTGCTCCTTCCACCGTCGCAAAGTGCGGGCCCGACTCGGTGGCTGTTGCCGCTGGCTCTTGACCATAGGGCGAGCTTGAGGCGAGGCTGGCGAGGCTGGCGAGGAGTGCAAGCGAGAGCGCAGGAATCATGGCTTCAATGTTACGAGAACGGGGGCGTGATCGCTCGGCTTGGCCTCCCAATCACCCTTCTTGCGCTCGTCGCGGTCGATGAGCACATCGTCACAACGCGCGACAATGGGTGCCGTTCCAAGAATCAGGTCAATCCGTAAGCCATTGCCGCGTTGAAACGCGCCGCCGCGATAGTCCCACCAGGTGAATTTGCCGGCTTCGTCGCACTTCTCGCGAAATAGGTCGGTCAAGCCCCAACGGCTCAAGCGAGCCATCCGTTCGTGTTCGGCAGGGCTAAAGAAAATTTTGTCCTTCCAATACTCAAGGTCCCAGACATCGCGTTCATCGGGAGCGATGTTGAAGTCGCCGAGCATGACCAAGGGCTGGCTCGGATCATGCTCGGCTTCGAGCCAATCCAGCAAGGCGTCGAGCCAAGCAAGCTTCATCGTGAACTTCGGGTCATCCAAGTCCTTGCCGTTCACCACATAGGCGTTAATCACGCGGATGCCGCCGAGGGTCCCGGAAATCACGCGGGCTTGCTCGGGGATCGGGTCACCGGGGAAGCCGTTCTGCACATCCTGTGGTTGCTCGCGAGCGAGCAGCGCGACGCCGTTGTAAGTCTTTTGGCCGTGCACGACGGCTTGATAGCCGACTTCCGCGAGCGCCTCGTGGGGGAAGATGTCGTCTGTGACCTTGGTCTCTTGCAGGCAAAGCAGCTCGGGCTGATGCCGTTCGAGGACCCCCAGCACTCGCTCGAGGCGAGTCCGGATCGAGTTGACGTTCCAGGTGATGATTTTCACGGTTCTAGGCTTCCGGGCGGGGCTGCCGCCCATGCTACGCCCGCGTTAGAATGCACGGTCCCATGAGTGCGACCGCCTCTTCGATTGACCTTTCCTTCCTGGCCGAGCTTGGCATCGGCGAAACCAATTCGGGCGCCTACGCTGGCGAATGGCTGGCCTGCAACGGCCCGATGCTGGAAGTTCATAGCCCGGCTACGGGTGAACTAATTGCCAAGGTGCAGCAGGCCGATGCCGCCGACTACGAGAAAGTCGCCTCGGCAGCGCACGAGGCCTATCTGCGCTGGCGCGAGCTGCCGGCCCCCGCGCGCGGCGAGTACGTGCGCCGGATTGGCGAGGAGATGCGCAAGCACAAGGAAGCGCTGGGCAAGATCGTCACCTGGGAAATGGGCAAGATCCTGCAAGAAGGCTTGGGCGAAGTGCAAGAAGCGATTGATATCGCAGACTTCGCGGTCGGCCAGTCCCGCATGCTGTACGGACTGTCCTTGCATTCCGAGCGCCCCGAGCACTCGATGAAAGAGCAGTGGCATCCAATCGGCGTGGTCGGCATCATCTCTGCCTTCAACTTCCCGTCGGCGGTTTGGGCCTGGAACTCGATGCTGGCGATGATCTGCGGCAACTCTTCGCTATGGAAGCCAAGCTGGAAGACGCCACTGACTGCGATCGCGATGACCAATGTCGCGTGCAAGGTGCTGGAAGAAGACGGCTTGGGCGCCGTGCTCAGCATGGTAGTCGGTGAAGACCAAGTGGTGGGGGAAGCTCTGACCGGCGATGCTCGCGTGCCTTTGGTTTCGGCGACCGGCTCGTCGCGCATGGGCAAGCATGTGGCATCCAAGGTCGCTGGACGCTTCGGCCGCTGCATCCTTGAACTAGGCGGCAACAATGCCGTGATTGTTCTCGAAGACGCCGACCTCGAAATGGCCGCCCGCGCGATCATGTTTGGTTCGGTCGGGACGGCCGGCCAGCGCTGCACCTCGACCCGCCGCGTGTTGGTGCAGAAGAGTGTGCGCGAGCCGCTCTTGAAGCGCTTGCTCGAGCTTTACTCGAAGGTCTCGATTGGCAACCCATTGGGCGATTCGTTGATGGGTCCGTTGATCGATCAAGACGCGGTCGATCAAACCAAGAAGGCGATCGCGCGCGTGCAAGAACTCGGCGGCAAGCTGCTTTGCGGCGGGGAGCAAGTGCACCCCGAGGGCTGTGAAGGCGGCTACTACATGACGCCCGCGATTGCGACGGCCGAGAACCACTGGGACATCGTGCAGCACGAGACCTTTGGCCCGATCTTGTACGTCATCGAGATTGACGACCTGGATCACGCGATTCAGCTGCACAACGATGTGCCGCAAGGGCTCAGCTCGGCGATCTTCTCTTTGAACGTGCGCCATACCGAGAAGTTCCTCTCGGCGATTGGTTCCGACTGTGGCATTGCCAACGTCAACATCGGCACCTCGGGCGCCGAGATTGGCGGCGCCTTCGGTGGCGAAAAGGAAACCGGCGGCGGCCGCGAATCGGGGTCGGATGCCTGGAAGGCCTACATGCGCCGGCAGACCAATACGATCAACTACGGCTCCGAGCTGCCACTGGCTCAGGGCATTAAGTTCGACATCGACTAGGGCCTAGTTGCCCAGGAAGTCGAGCACGCTCGGCAGTCCTTTCTGGTCGGTCCGGTAGATCTCGGTGTACTTGCACTTTGTGCAAGTCACCGTGGTGAACGCGCGGTTTTGGATGTTGAAGAACTTCGACCATCCACGACCGGTGGCGGCGAAGTCACCCGACTCGAATTTCCGATTGTCGCATTTCGGACATTGCCAGTGTTTGTGTTCCATCTTCCGATGTACGGGCGATGGGGGCATTCCATAGTGGGAACCTGCTGGGGCAGGGCCCCGTGCCGCGGCAAGGCGAGTTAAGCTGATGGCATGAGCGAAGCAAGCGCAGACCGGAACGAACGCGTGGGTTGGGTCGATATTCCCGTCGTCGATGTCGAACGAGCCGCAGGCTTCTACCGCGAGGTCTTGGATATCGCGGTTGCCGTCGAGACCTTCGGCGAGCACAAAGTCGGTGTTTTGGACCACGGCCCCGGAAACGGTGGCTGCTTGGTACAGCCCATGGATGCCGACTGGGTGCCGTCGCGGAGTGGCGCCCTGATCTATCTTGGCGTCGAAGGCCGGATTCGCGATGCCGTCGCGAAAGCCCAGGCCTGCGGCGGAGAGGTGCTGGAAGATGTCAACTCGATTGGCCCGCACGGCTTCCGCGCAGTCGTCGTCGACAGTGAAGGCAACCGCGTCGCCTTGCACTCAAACGTCGACGCTTAGTCCTCGCCGCTGGAAGTCGGCGTAGATTCCGTCACGAGCTGACTCGGAGGATCCACGCGCTTGATGCGCGTGATGGTTGCGACTTTGTCGTCGCGGCCCGGATGCCAGTATTCCCAGACGATTTCGCCGGCCGGGTTGACTTCGATGGCGTGCCCACGATCGGATTCGCCGAGCAGGGTATTGCCGTTGGCGAGGCGCTGGGCCGAGCCACGCGATTGCGTGAAGAAGTCCTCGGGTACCTCGGCGCGGTACTCCCAGGCAATCTCGTTGGTGAGGGGGTTGACCTCGACTGCGCGGCTCCAGCCGCGGCCGAGTCCATTGTCGAAGATCAGGATGTTGCCGTTCGCGAGCACGGTCGCGTCGTGTGAGCCGCTGATCTCGCCGCGACCCCAGTGCCAAACCATCTTGCGCTGCGTCCAATCGAAGATCGCCACGCAAGCTTGATGGCGGAAGGAGACCAGCACATGATCACTTGCATAAAGCGGGCTGCGTTCGACGAGTTCTGGGCGGTGCATCCACTCGACCGAGTTGGCGTGAAATAAGTCGATCCAATCGGTGTTCCAGCGCACGCGCTCAATCCAGCGTTGCTCAAGAAACTCGAAGTCCTCGGCGTTCGTGAACAGGTCAAAGAACGAGGCGCGCTCAAGTTCGCGACCCGTTTCCGGGTCGAGCAGCAAGATGCACTCGTCGCGGAAGCTGAGTTCCGTGTCGATCGAGTCTTCCTGGCGCTCTTGCGATCCCAAGCTGGAAACCAAGCCGTCTGGGCGCACTTCGGCATCATGATGGGCGCCGACTTCGACGCGCCAAAGCTCGCGTCCGTCCCAACTGAGCCTGAGCAGGTCGTAGCGCTTGCCGGTCCTTTCCGGGACGATGATGTCGCCATTGGGCAGCAACTCCGCGTGTCCCCAAACATCGCCCTTGCCTTGCCAAGTATGCAGGACCGAGCCATCTGCATCGAAGAGCAGCGCGTGCACACGGCGGTGCACACTGACAAGGTTGAGGCCGGGAGCGATCTGTGCGGCGTCGTAGGTCGTCACCCCACTCGGCCGACCGTCGACCTCCTCGACATAGTCGAGGTAGCCGAGTGCGGCAAGCATCTTGTCATGGGCGCTCTTCGAGCCACTTTCGGCGTTGCCAGCTGTCGTTGCCTCAACCTCCGCAAGGCTTTCCTCCTTGCCACACGCGGGCAGGCAGCACGTCAGGCCGATCAAGAGCAGGCCGATGCGAGCCCAACGGAAGGAGGCGACGAAGCCCATGCGCGCATCCTACCCGGGCCCGCGCAGGGGTAGAATCCGGGCTTCGCTGTGGGGTGCTCTCCGCGGTGAGCAAGCCGATGACTTCTCCCCCCAACGAATCGCACGCCACTGCCTGGCGAGCTCAAGTCGAGAAGGAACTACGCGGTGCCGATTACCAGCGCGCGCTGGTGCGCCGGACACTCGACGAGATCGAGCAAGAGCCGGTTTACGCGCAAAGCATCGATCCGCAGCGCTTGGGCGAGCCGGGCAGCGCGCCGTACCGGCGTGGCAGTCGCTGGCCTGCGGGCCTGAGCCGCCCCTGGCAACTTTGTGTGCGCGTTGATGCGTGCGGGCCAGAGCAGGCGAACGCAGACTTGCTGGAAGACTTGGCCGGTGGGGCGGATGCGGTTTGGTTGATCGCCGATCGCAACACCCGCATGGCGGGCGCAGGTGGCGGCGCAGCATCCCCGCCGCATGGGCTCAACAGCGGGATCGATTTTGGCGGCAAGCAAGCCTGGCAACGGTTGCTGGCCGGGGTGCAAACCGAGTTGGTCTCCTTGCACCTGCAGGCGGGAGCCATGAGCGCGGCTTTGTTGGCCGAACTCGTCGCCGCTCTGGAAGAGCGCGGTGTGCTCGAACAGACCGCGATCCACCTGGGCTTCGACCCCTTGGCAGCCTTGGCAGAAGACGGCGCCTTGCCCTGCTCGGTGGAAGCCGCGCGTGCGCAGGTATGGCCGTGGCTGAAACGGTCCGCCGCGCTTGCGCGCCTGCGACTTTTCTGCGCCGACGGCTTGCCAGCCCATGCGGCGGGGGCAAGCGAAGCGACTGAACTCGCCGTGGTGCTGGCGAGTTTGACCGAAACCCTGCGCGCGGCCGACGCTCATGGCCACGATCTCGCTGAAGTTGCCGCGCGCACCGATTTGCGGGTCGGGGTCGCACGCGAAGTGTTTCTGGAGATCGCCAAGCTGCGCGCACTGCGCGAGCTGTGGACGCGCGTCTGCGTCAGCTGCGAAATCGAAGCGGTGCCCGCACCCTTTGTGCACGCGGTGGCTTCGCCGCGCACCTTGACGCGGCGAGATCCTTGGTCCAATCTGCTGCGCTCGACCACGCAAGGATTTGCCGCAGCGGTGGCCGGCGCGGATGCGATCAGCTTGCTGCCGATGGACGCTGCGCTGCAGCGACCTGGCAAGTTGGCGCGACGCATGGCGCGCAACACGCAGTTGATTCTCGCCGAAGAGGGACATCTTGGCGCGATCACCGACCCGGCCGGCGGTAGCTTCGCGATCGAAGTGTGGACCGATGAGCTGGTCGAGGCGGCGTGGGCTTGTTTCCAAGAGATTGAAGCCCAGGGCGGGCTCGAAGCTTGCTTGCACTCGGGTTGGCTGGCGGATCATCTTGCCGACACGCGCGAACGTCGATTGCAGGCGATTGCTACGCGCGAGGACGCGATTACCGGGGTAAGCGAGTACGCGCAGCTGGGTGAACGCCTTCCCGAAGCAGGCGCGACCAGCTCTGCCGATGCGGAGAGCTGGCAATGCGAAGAAGGCCTCGGCCTCGCGTGGCAAGCGGCATTGGCGCAAGCGCCATCGGGCGAGCCAGCGCAGTGCGAAGCCTTGCCACTTGCGCGAGACGCGGCCGTCTTGGAAGCGCTGCGCGATGCCGCCGACGCCTATCAGGCCGAGCATGGCCACGCGCCGCGCGTCTGTTTGGCGACCATCGGCGAACCGGCAGAACACAGCGCGCGCAGCACGTTTGCGCGGAATGTCTTCGCGATCGGGGGCTTTGAATCGATTGACCTCGCAACCGCCGAGCCTGGCGAGGGCGAGGACGCCGTCGCGGTGTGCATGTGCGGGAGCGACGAAGCCTATGTCGATTACGGCGCCGATCTGCTGTACACCTTGCGGGATCTCGGAGCCAAGCATGTCCTGCTTGCGGGCAAGCCCGAGAAGCTGGGCAAGGACACGCTGCGCAAGTTCAAGAAACTCCAACTGAGTGGCTCGATCTACTTGGGTTGTGATGTGTTGGAAGTGCTGCGTCAACTTCATGCCGCGCTGCGCAAGGAGCCAGCCTTCCTGGAGGTGCAAGCATGAGCCAGGTCCCGGACTTCACGAAGATCCCCGCGCGTCCGACTCCCGAGGGCGTCGAGCGACGGGCTCTGTATCGCGCCGAAGAGGTACCGGCGGATGCGGCCTTGGAAAGCCTGCCTGGCATGCCGCCCTATGTGCGTGGCCCGTACACCACGATGTACGTGCGGCGGCCGTGGACGATTCGTCAGTACGCGGGCTTCAGTACCGCGGAAGAATCGAATGCCTTCTACCGACGCAACCTCGCCGCAGGGCAGAAGGGACTTTCGATCGCCTTCGACCTCGCGACGCACCGCGGATACGACAGTGATCACCCGCGCGTGCTTGGCGATGTCGGCATGGCAGGAGTCGCGATTGATTCCATTCTGGATATGCGCGTGCTGTTTGACGGGATTCCGCTGGATGAAATGAGCGTGTCGATGACCATGAACGGCGCTGTGCTGCCGATCCTGGCTTTGTACATCGTCGCCGCAGAGGAACAGGGCGTTGCGCCGGAGCAGCTTGCCGGAACCATTCAGAACGACATTCTGAAGGAGTTCATGGTGCGCAATACCTACATCTATCCGCCCGCGCCATCGATGCGCATCGTGGCCGATATCTTCGGCTACACCTCGGCCCATATGCCGAAGTTCAACTCGATTTCGATCTCCGGCTACCACATGCAAGAAGCCGGTGCGACTGCCGATATCGAGCTTGCGTACACCCTGGCAGATGGCTTGGAGTATGTGCGCACCGGGCTCGCTGCCGGCTTGGGGATCGATGCATTCGCGCCGCGCCTGTCCTTCTTCTGGGCGATCGGCATGGACTTCTTCATGGAGGTCGCCAAGCTGCGCGCGGCGCGCCTGCTGTGGTCCGAGTTGATGGCCGAGTTCGCGCCCCAGAACCCGAAGTCGCTGATGTTGCGCACCCACTCGCAGACTTCGGGCTGGTCGCTGACCGCGCAAGATGTTTACAACAACGTCGCGCGCACTTGTTTGGAAGCGATGGCCGCGACGCAGGGGCACACCCAGTCCTTGCACACCAATTCCTTGGATGAAGCGCTGGCGCTGCCGACTGACTTCTCGGCGCGCATTGCTCGCAACACCCAGATCCAACTGCAACAGGAATCGGGTACCTGCCGCCCGGCCGACCCGTGGGGGGGCTCGTATGCGGTGGAGAAGCTCACCCGCGATCTGGTTGCGCGCGCACGCGTACACCTCGATGAGATCGCCGAGCTAGGCGGCATGACCAAGGCCATCGAGGCCGGTGTGCCCAAGCTTCGCATCGAAGAAGCGGCCGCGCGCGCGCAAGCACGCATCGATTCAGGGCGCCAAATGATCGTTGGTGTAAATGCCTACCCGCTCGAAGAACCGGAAGAGGTTCCGGTGCTTTCGGTCGACAACAAGAAAGTGCGCGCGGCTCAGCTTGAACGCTTGGCTCAGCTCAAGGCCGCGCGCGATGAGGCGCAACTCGCGACTTGCTTGACCGCTCTTCGTGAAGCCGCCAGCCAGGGTGTCGAAGGCGCGACCGGTCCGAGTGCCGAGCAAGGCAACCTGCTTGCCTTGGCGGTCGAGGCCGCGCGCGCACAGGCCACGGTGGGCGAGATCACGCAAGCATTGGAAGATGTTTGGGGTCGGCACCGCGCCGAGATTCGCAGCGTGCAAGGTGTTTATAGTGGCGAAGTGGGTGAGCAGAACGAGGCCGTATGCGCCGTGCGGGCGCAAGTCGAAGCTTTCTTGGCACGAGAAGGCCGACGGCCACGCATTCTGGTTGCCAAGATGGGCCAAGACGGCCACGACCGCGGGCAGAAGGTCATTGCGACCGGCTTTGCCGACCTCGGCTTTGATGTCGACATTGGCTCGCTCTTCCAAACCCCAGAAGAAACCGCGCGTCAGGCGATCGAAAATGATGTGCACATCATTGGTGTGTCTTCACTCGCCGCTGGGCATATGACTTTGGTTCCTGCGCTGGTCGCGGAGCTGGTCAAGCAGGATCGCGCCGAAATCCTGATCGTCGTTGGCGGTGTCATTCCACCGCAGGACTACGCCGCTTTGCATGATGCCGGAGCAGCGGCGGTATTCGGGCCGGGCACAGTGCTCTCCGAGGCCGCAACCGAGTTGCTCAAGAAGTTGCATGGCTGAATCGGACGCTGCGCCGCAGTGCAAGAATTGTGAGGCCGTGCTGCGGGGGCCATATTGCTCAAAGTGCGGACAGACGGTCCAAGATGTGCGCAGCCCCATTTGGGAAGCCACGGGCATTTTCTTTCAGCAGACCTTCGGCACCGACGCACGACTTTGGACGACGCTGCGCAAGCTGATGTTCGTTCCCGGGGCGCTCACGCAGGAGTTCCTCGCTGGCAAGCGTCAACGATCTGTGCATCCGATGCGTTTGTTCTTGATTGCCAGCGTGCTCGCGATGCTGACCCCAGACATTTCCTTTGGCGAACGATTCATCGCGCCGGAAAGTTGGTCGGAGGCGGCGCCGGCGGACGCGAGCTTCTTGGAGCGATTTGAACTCGGAAAGGAGAGGCTGGTTGCCTTCCAAGACAGCCGCGAGCCGGCAGAGATGATCCCGTTCGCGGCCGAGCTCAATCAGAAGTACCTGATGTGGAGTTTGCTGTTGACGCAGCTTGGGCTGGTTGTGGTGCTCAAGGCCTTGCGTTGGCGGCGCTTGCTCTACGATCACATGATCTTTGTCTTGCACTACGCGAGCTTCGCGTATTTTTCGGACATGGTTTTCCGAACCTTCGAGGCCCGGGAACTGCTCGGCGGCTTGCCACTCTTGATCATCCAGTCAGGCTATTGCGCGTTTGCATTCCGACGGGTGTTTCCCTCGAAATGGAAGCGCTTGCCGCGCGCAGCAAGCTATGTCTTCGATCTGCTGCAAGGCCTGCTCGTGTTTGCCGCGATGGCCGTCCTCTTGAAGCTGCTGATTCAGGTATTCGCGATCATCCACGTGATGCCGTCGGCTGGCTAGCGAAGGGGTAGCACGCGGTCGCAGGAGGTTCTCGTTTCCGCGTGCGCCCCGCTAGCATGAACGCGTGGCCCCTGTGCAGACTGTTGCCGAGATCGCCGCGGGCGTGCGCGCCGGCGAGCGCGGAGAGCTCGCGCGTGCGATCACCTTGGTGGAGTCGCAGCGCGCCGATCATCGTGCCCAAGCCCAAGAGCTGCTGGCAGAGTTATTGCCCGCTACCGGCAAAGCGCAGCGCATCGGCGTGACCGGCGTGCCGGGAGTCGGCAAGAGCACCTTCCTGGAAGCCTTCGGCATGCATCTCGTTGGCCAGGGGCGCCGCGTTGCGGTCTTGGCAGTCGATCCGTCCAGCAGCGTGACCGGCGGCAGCATCTTGGGCGACAAGGCCCGCATGCACGAACTCGCGCAGCACCCACAAGCGTTCATTCGGCCGTCGCCCAGTGGTAGCACGCTTGGCGGTGTCGCGCGACGCACGCGCGAGTGCTTGCTGCTCTGCGAAGCAGCGGGCTATGACACCGTACTGGTCGAGACGGTCGGGGTAGGCCAGTCGGAAACTTTGGTCGCCGACATGGTCGACTTCTTTTTGGTGCTGGCTTTGCCGGGTGCGGGTGACGAGTTGCAGGGCATCAAGAAGGGCATTCTTGAGCTGGCTGACTTGATCGCGGTCAACAAGGCGGATGGCGACAACCAAGCGCGCGCCAACATCGCGGTGCGCGATATGACGGCGGCCATGCGCTATTTGCGGCCACGCTTCGAAGCCTGGTTGCCACGCGTGCTCGCGATCAGTTCGCTGGAAGCGCGCGGCATGCAAGAACTCGAAGCAGCGATCGCCGAACACCGGCGCTTGGCTTTGGAATCGGGTTATCTCGACACGCTGCGCCGCGAACAACAAACGCGTTGGCTATGGGAAGAGATTGGCGACGAACTGCGCGCGGCATTCCGGCAACACCCACAAGTCGAGGCCAAGCTAGCCGAGGTGGAAGCCGCGGTGCGTCAGGGTGATCTTCCGGCGGGCGAAGGCGCCAGTCAGCTTCTGCAGGCCTTTCGCGGCGCCTGATGGACGGCAAGATCTCGCTGGTGATCACGCTCGTGGTCTACAAAGTGATGCTCTTGAGCATCGGCTTTTGGGCCTCGCGCCGCAGCCGTGATGGCGCCGAGTTCTACCTCGGTGGGCGCGGTCTGGGGCCTTGGGTGGGCTCGATTAGCGCAGCAGCGAGTTCGTCCTCGGCGTGGAGTCTGCTCGGCGTCAGCGGCGCGGCCTTTGCGGGCGGCATGTCGGCGATCTGGATCTTCCCGGCATGCCTGAGCGGCTTCGTGCTCAATTGGTTCGTGGTGGCACGGCCGATGCGTCGCCTGTCGCTGGAACAGGGCTCGGTCACGCTGACCGAGTTGCTTGCGCACGGCGCGCCGCCGCGGCTTGCGCGCATCATCACGATCAGCGCCTCGATCGTGGTTCTGCTGTCATTGGGCACCTACGTGGCTTCGCAGTTCCAGGCTGCCGGCAAGACCTTTGCCGAGACGCTCGATATGGAGATGACCACCGCGGTTTTGGTCGGCGGTGGCATCGTATTGCTCTACACCATGAGCGGCGGCTTCTGGGCGGCATCGATCAGCGATTTGATTCAAGGGCTGGTCATGGCCTTGGCCGCATTTGTCGTTCCGGTTGCCGCCTTGCTCGAAGTCGGTGGATTTGGCGAGATGCTCGATGGCTTGCGCGCCATTGAGGTTCCGGCCAAGGATGGCTTGGCTGCGGCGACTCACCTCGGCGACCCTGCCGGCGGGCGAGCCGGCTTTGCGTTGATGGGTTTGATCGCCGGGTTCTTCGGCATCGGCCTGGGCTATCCCGGACAGCCGCACGTGGTGAATCGATTCATGGCGATTCGCTCGGATCACGACCTCAAAGTCGGCACCTGGATTTCAATCGGGTGGGCAGTCGTGATGTATGCCGGCATGCTGATTACCGGTTGGTGCGGGCGGGTCTTGGTGGGGCAGCTCGCCGATGGCGAGGGCGTGCTGCTGCGCCTGACGACCGATCTCTTTCCGCCGGTCGCGGCGGGCATTCTGATTGCCGCGATACTCTCGGCGATCATGTCGACTGCAGACAGTCAGCTGTTGGTTTGCGGGGCCACGGTCGCGCATGATTTGCCCAGCCGGGGGGCCGGGCAGCGGGTGGGCTTGGACCGCCTCGCTGTTGTCGGCATCAGCCTGACGGCGATCGTTGCGGCGCTTTTCGTGACCGAAACGATCTTCAATCAAGTGCTGTTCGCCTGGTCGGCGCTCGGTGCTGCCTTCGGCCCTCTGCTGCTGTGCCGCGTGCTGCGCGGCCCGGTGCGTCCGCTTTGGTCGATTGCCTCGATCTGGACAGGGTTTACGGTCACTTTGATCTGGTTCTTCACGCCGGCACTCAAGGGCGTGCTTTACGAGCTGATTCCCGCATTCCTAGCGGCTGGCATTTTGGCCTGGATCGGGAGTTCGCGTCGAAAGTAGGCAGCACTGGTCTGGCGGCGTAGAATCCCGCCTCGCCATGCGCGTCCACCCCTCCTTCGCTGTCCTCGTGCGCCACTTCGGTTTGGCTCTGCTTGGACTGCTCATCGCCTCCGCGGCAGCCTGCGTTGCGGTGCCTTCCGCTCCGCCGTCGATGTCCTTGCTGAGCACGGATGTCTCGCGTTTGTCCGAGGTGCCGAGCCCCAACAATCGCCGTCAATGGGAATCGGGGAAGGCGCAAGCATTGCGCGAGTTCGACGCGATCCAACTCGAGCACGTCGATGTTTCTTTCTTAGGCAGCGACCCTGGTCCGCTCGGGGCGATTGACGCTTCGCGCATCGAAACCACCTTCCGCGATCGAGTCATCGTGCGCTTGCGCGAAGCCGGCATCGAGATCGCACCGGCGGCAGGTCCGGGGGTACTTCAGTTGCGTCTGCGCCTGGCTGGCATGCGCTATGGCGACCGAGTGCGCGCTTCCGGCGGCGGTCAAACCCTGCGTCGACAGATTCGACTGCAGACGCTGGGCATTGAAGGCGTGTTCCGCGACGGCGAGACCGGCGAACTCGCCGCGGTCATCCTGACTCGCCCGCGCGGCGCAACCAGCGTCGCCGAGCGCTGGAGCGAAATGGAAGACGTACTCGACCTGTTCGCCAAGAACTTCGCGCGCGACGTCGCGGCCGAGCGAGCCAAGAAGCCTTAGTCTTCTTCGGTCGTGCTGGTGTGATCGTGCAGGATCCGCCAGCCATCCCTGGTTTCGACGAAGACCAGGGTGAACCAGCCGCCGCTGGTCGAGCCGTCCTCGAAGGTCAGCTGCCAATGGCCGCGACCGAGCGCGTGTTCGTCGCCCAGGTAGACGATGTCGAGCTGGCTGAACTCGAGCTCACCCATTTCGGCCCCGTCTTGCTGATAGCTCTTCCGGTAGCGCTCGAGCACGGCCTGATAGCCGATCGAGGGCTCGGACGAGCCAAAGAAGGTCAAGGTGGGGGTGTCCAGATAGCCCTCGGCCAGGAAGGCTTCGAGGTCACCACGGTTCCAGGCACCTTCTTGGATGTCGAGGACCTCGCGCGGATAGGGCGCAGTGCAAGCGGCGAGGGCCAGCAGCAAACAGGCGCTGGCGCGAAGACAGGTCAGGGCGGGCAGTCGCATCGGCGAGGACGAGAGTACAATCCGCGGTTCCGATGAGCGTCTCCTGTGGAATTGTTGGTCTTCCGAACGTCGGAAAGTCCACCCTGTTTAGTGCTCTGACCTCGGCCCAGGCTGAAGTCGGCAACTTTCCGTTTTGCACCATCGACCCGAACGTGGCTCAGGTCGAAGTGCCGGACGAGCGCTTGTTCTTGCTGCACGAGCGGGTCAAGACGCAGAAGGTCATCCCGGCGGTGGTCCGGGTGGTCGACATTGCCGGCCTGATTCAGGGTGCCTCCGAAGGCGAGGGCATGGGCAATAAGTTCCTCGGCAACATCAAGGAGTGCGACGCGATCATGCAAGTGGTGCGCTGCTTTGAAGGCGACCGCGTGATTCGCGAAGACGCGGTCGATCCGATTGCCGACATCGAGATCATCGAACTCGAGCTGGCGCTGGCCGACCTCGAAACGGTGAAGCGCAACATCGAGCGCATCGCCAAGAAGGCGCGCACCGGCGATAAAGATTTGCTCTTTCAGCAGGCGACCTTCGAGAAGGCCGCCGCTCTGCTCGAAGAAGGCAAACAGCTACGCCGCGAGACCTGGAATGACATGGAACGCGCGGCGCTCAAGCCCTTGTTCCTGATGACGATGAAGTCGATGCTCTATGTCGCCAATGTGTCCGACGAGGATCTTGATGGGCAGAGCGAACTCGCCCAGCGCGTTGCCAAGCGGGCCGAGGAAGCCGGCTGCGAGTGGCTGCCGATTTGCGCGGACATGGAGCTCGAGCTGCGCAATATGGACGAGGAAGACCGCGCGCTGTTTATGGAAGAACTGGGCATCACCGAGCTAGGTCTCGAGCGTCTGATTCAAACCACCTACAAGCTGCTCGGCCTGCAGACCTATTTCACGGCCGGTGAGAAGGAGATCCGCGCCTGGACGATTCACCAGGGAGACAAGGCTCCGGCCGCGGCGGGCGTGATTCACACCGACTTTGAGAAGCAGTTCATCCGCGCCGAGGTCTACTCGGTCGATGATCTCGTCGAGCACGAAACCGAGGCCGCGGTCAAAGCCGCGGGCAAGTTGCGCACCGAAGGACGCGATTATGTGATGCGCGAAAGTGACGTCTGCCACTTCCTGATTGGAAAATAGCCCCGCTGGTGCGAGGCTTTTCGACGCGTCCGACCCAGGCCTAGCCGAGCTTGGCCGCCAAACCGCCGCTCGAGTGCAAAGCCGACAGATCGTCGTAACCACCGATCAGCTCGCCATCAATGAAGATCTCGGGCACCGTGGTGCGGCCGCCACTGCGCTCGAGCATCTCGGCGGTGCGCTCGGGCTGGGCGTCGAGGTCGATTTCTTCGTAGCTTTGCCCGAGCGAGTCGAACAGAGCCTTGGCCATCTTGCAGTAGGGGCAAAAGCCCTTTGAGTAGATTTCGATTTTCGGCATGGCAGGGATTATGGGAGAATGCGCGGGACGCTTTTCTGGTGCGTCCTATAAGCGATTCAGCATGGTAATGCAAAAAGAACAAATCGAGATCCTGGTCGAGGACGGCCTGGCGGGCGCAAGCTGCAAAGCGAGCGACCTGACCGGCACCGAAGATCACTGGGGTCTTGAAATCACCTGGGCGGGCTTCGATGGCCTGTCTCGTCTGCAGGCGCACAAAGCTGTGCTCGAAGTCCTGCGTGCGCACATGGCCGAGGGCTCGAACGAGATCCACGCTGTGCAAATCACCACCCGCCTTCCTCAGGCCACTTAGACCGTCAAGCCACCACCACGGACATGACCGAACTCCGCGAACAACTCGAGAAGGCAATCGCCGACACTCCCATCCTGCTCTTCACCAAGGGCAACAAGATGTTCCCGCGCTGTGGCTTCTCTGCCGCAGTCATCGATGTCTTCACGCAAATGGGTGTGCCATTTGAGACCATCGACATCTTCGAAGATCCGGACATTCGTCCGACTTTGATCTCGATCACCGACTGGCCGACCACGCCGCAGATCTTCATCGGCGGCGAGTTCGTCGGCGGCGGCGACATCGTGCGCGAAATGTTCGCCAGCGGTGAACTGCAGCCGATTGTCGACAAGGCATTGGCGCCGGCGCAGTAAGCCTCGGCTCTGCACAAAATAAGGCCGCTATTCCGCAAGGAAGGGCGGCCTTCTGCATGAGGGCGACGCGCATCGCCCCGAAGTTCGTGGCTACTGAATGGTCAGCGTCATCAGGTTCGAGTCGAGCACGCTGCTCGAGCCTGCGTCGTAACTTGCGCCTTCCACGTAAACCGTGAGGCCTGCCGCGGCCGACGGAATGTTGGCGGTGAACTCGACGTCGCCGAGCGGGCCGGTCGAGCCCTGGCCGACGATCTTGTAGGTGTTACCCACTTCAAAGGGGTGACCTGCGATCGTCGTACCGCTGTTGCTCAGCGAGTAAAGAATCCACCAAGGTGCGCCCGCAGGGGCTCCATGCATGCTGTAGCTCACAGGGCCGCCCGCGCTTGCGGTCGCCGGACCGGACAAGGTCAGGTAGTTCTGGCCATTCGAAGCCGCGAGTGCGTAAACCTCGACGTCGTCGATGTTCCAGCCACCAAACTCGAGGCCACCGTCCGAGCGCATGATCCAGCGCAACTCGACCGCAGCGTTGTTATCCGCGTAGGCCGAGATATCGAGATCGTGCAGCACCCAGTCGGTATCAGCGAAGTTGCCGCTGACCGGGTTTTCCCAGACCGTATTGCCCGCCACGCGAATGCGTGCTTGGTCGTACTGAGCCTCTTCGACGGTCAGCGAGCGACGGTAGCGCAGGCGCACATCGGTCTTGCCGGTGCAGTCAATCAGCGGGGAAACCAAGCGGATGTTGACGTTCGACTGGTATTCGCCGTTGTAGCCCGAACCGCCGATGTCATTGCCCCAAACCTTCGAGCCGCTCCAGGCGCTGCTCGGATCGCCCGCCTTGCCTTGTGGGGCGCCGCGCTGCCAATCGTCGTGATCGTTGGAGGTGCCGCCGCCGTAGACGTGCGTCCAACCTTCGTCGGAGTTGCCTTCAAAGTCGTTGAAGTAGATGCGCTCAACGTTGCCGACCAAGAAGGAATAGAGCTTGTCGCCCGGAGTAAAGGCTTCCGGTACGGTGCGTTCGACGCCGTTGTTGTCGGTCGCAACGATGTAGTACTCGACCGTGGTCGGCGAAGGCTGACCAGGGATCGCGCCGCCATATTCACTGCCGCGGCCGGTGGCCTGCATGCTCTGCTGATTCCAGTTACCGGCATCGGCGCGCCAGAACAACTCGACCGAAGCGATGCCTTTGCTCGCGGGGTCATCGACCAAGACGCCGGGGTAGTACGGTCCCAAGTCATTGCGGGTGTCCTGCAAGGGCTGGTGCGTCAGGTTCAATGAAACCGGACGCGCCAGTTCGGCGACCGTCGCCAAAGCGCCTTGCGTGATCTGCGTGGCCAGCACGAAGTCGTTGGCCGAAGTGCCGACCGTGTCGTTGCTGGTGTGGATGTACGGGCTATAGGCGCCGACATCTTCGAAGGGGAAACAGGCTGGGAAGCCGTTCTGGAAGAAGGAACGGTGGTCGCTGGTGCCGCCCGAAAGCGAACCCTGCTTGACCGTGAGGCCGGGCACGTAAGTCGCGTAGGCCTGCATCGCGAAGTCGTTCAGCGCCGGGGTCGTGTCATTGGTGACGAAGTCAACCGAACGCGTGTCGCCAGGGGCGCGGTAAGCAATCATGTCCAGTTGGACCATGCCGACCACATCGGCGCCGTTGTTTGCTAGGTTGGCGGCGTAGGCGGCAGATCCGAGCAAGCCGGATTCTTCGCCCGACCAGCCACAGAAGCGGATCGTGTAATCAAACTCGTACTGCGAGAGGATGCGCGCGATCTCAAGGACCGCCGCGACACCCGAAGCATCGTCATCGGCGCCTGGTGCGGGGCCGCTGGCCGAAACCGAGTAGTTGATCGAATCGTAATGACCGCCAATGATGACGATCTTGTCCGGCTGCGTCGTACCGGTCAGTTCGCCAATGACCACATCGGCGCCGCTGTCATAGTTGAAGGTTGAAGTGGTCAAGCCCAGCGCGTTCATTTCCGCGACCAGGTAGTTCTCGCATTGCACTTCGCCCGGTTGGAAGTGGCGGCGGGTGCCGAAGGCGACCATCGTGTCGACGTCATCTTCGAGGTTCTGCTGCATGACCTGCGCGACCATCGCGCTGATGTCAGCATTGGCAGCAAAGCCAAGTGTGCGCTCTTCAAAGCGCGCCTCGATCATGGGTTTGAGCAGATTGACCTGGCGGAAGGCACCGTGGCACTGGAAGGCCACGCGGCCCGCGAGCTTGTGCTCCATCGGTGACAAAGAGCGCAGTGAAACCGAGCCGTCCGGCGCCATCCAAAGCTGGCTGCCCGACTGAGCAGCCAGGTTGTCGGAGTTGTGCGCATGTTCACGCACCGCGACCAAAAGGTGGCGCGCTGCCATGGGTGGCAAGGCCTGCGTGTCCACGCCGAATCGATCGGCCAGAACGGAATCAGCGTGGCCGACCAACCAACCGCCAAGGTCTTCGAACATCTCGCCGTTGCGGATCAGCTGATCACGCAGGCGAGCATCGGCGCCATAAGAGTAGATCCAAAGGCTCTGGGACTCGGCAGCTTCTTGCGCGAGTGGGGCGGAAGAAGCCGGCGGGGTCGACAGCCCGAGGCCAGTGGCGGCGAGCAGACTGGCTGCCGCCCAAGGGGATAAAAGGGGGTGCATCGCTTTGTCGAGACGGGGGAAGGGATCGCGTCGTTCCGAAGATGTCCGGAAAAGGGTTTAAGATTCCGGGCCGGTCTTGGCCGATAGGACTCTTGGAGTCCGCCGCGACGCCTCGTAGTCAGTTTACCCCATTCGGTAACGCCCTTTTCCCATCAGGACTTAGGGAACACGACTGAGAGTGCGCTCGTCCCACAGAGCGGACATCAACCCGTCCTCGCCGACATGCAGTACTCCTTCCGACTCTCACGCGCCTTGCTGATTCTTGGCGTTTTCGCTCTGCTGAGCCTTTCCGCCTGTGGTGGCGGAGGTGGCAAGAAGGGTGGTGGTGGCACCACGGGTGGCTCCTCCAACCCGTTCTCGCCGACTGACCTCAGCGGTGATTGGACTGGCACCTTGACCCCCCGCGACAACGAGGGTCTGCCTTGGTCGAATGGCGAGCGGCGCATTCTTTCGCGCAACTTCACGCTGCGCGCTGATGGGCTCGGGAACATCTACTACTGCTTGCCAGGCCTCGAGGACGACTACGACGTGCGCGGCGGCGGCGCCACGCTGAGCCAGTCGTCCATCAATAAGAAGGGTTTGTTCACTCTCTCGTTCAAAGAGAAGGAAAAGAACCGCGAGCAGTTGGTCTTGGTTTGTCGCTTGAACGACGCGCGCAACTTGATCACCGGTGAATACGAGCTGCGTTCGCGCACCGAGAACACCAGCGGTGATGAAGTTGAGGCGGTCGACGCGGGCGGATTCGAGCTGGTTCTGTCGAATGGTCCAGGTAGCTTCAGCGAAAGTTCGCTCGAAGGCCACTGGGAGGGTTCGAACTACCACTACGCTCCGCGCTACGCCAACATGTTGATGGATGTCGATGCAAACGGCTCGATCACGGGCGGTGGAGTCGATACCGGTGTTGCGGTTTTCCCCTTCCTGTTGGACGGATCGAACGACCAGGTCTTTGCTCTGTTTGAAGACAGCTCGGTCGGCATGTTCGAGAACATCACGCTGCACCTTTCGGATGGAGTGGATGTAGTGCTGCAATACGCACTTCTCGATGAAGGCGGCGGCTTCTTCACCGGCCCGGTCACGGACCACAAGGGCAATACGACCTACATGCGTTTGACCAAGAAGTAGTCAAATCGGCTGAATCCGGCCCACTCGGCCGGCCCCGCGGGGGAAGGGTGTTTATCATCCTTCCCCCGTGCGCGTTTCCCCCCTCCACCTGTTGTCCGACTTCGACGGAGTCTGGACCGAGCCGACCCGCGAGATGCACGCGGTGCACGACACGGTGGTCGGCGAGCTGGCGCGCTTAGGTGGATTCGAGCGTGCTGCGATGGAAGAGATCTACGCCGGCTTCGGCCAGCAGATCCTGGCCGCGCCCGAGGGCTATGGCTGGCAGATCGACGGCAAGATGAGTTCCTTTGTTGACGAGGACTTCTTCGCGCTGCCGACCGCGGTGGGGCAGTTCATCGATCAGGCCCCGTGTTCGGTCTCGGCTGGGTTGCGCGCCGCGGTGCTGAAGGAATGGCCGACGGTGCTAGCCTTCCTCGATCATTGCTACCACAGCACCTGCGATCGATTCCGTGCCTTGAACAAGCACGACCTCGCGCCCGGTGCGGAACGAGTGCTGCGCTGGATGCTCGATCATGGCTTGACGATCTGTTTTGCGACCAATGCACCGGCTGGCAAGGTGATTGATTGGTTCGCGCACCATGGCTACGAGGTCGCCGACGCACGCGAGACCGCGCCCGGATCGACTCCGCTGCGCGTCTACGGAAGAGCCGGCAAGCAATGGCTCGGCGATTCGGGGCAGGCGATCCAAGTCGGCGGGCGTACCGTGCAAGTCGACCGGCCGCAGTACCGCGAGATTCTTGAGCGCGAGCAGCCCGACGCAGTGGTCGGCGATGTCTTTTCCCTGGACCTTGCGCTACCGACGGCACTGCGCGCAGAGGGCGCTGTCGGCGCGCCTCAAGCGATCGGCCTGATGCACATGCGCCACACGCCGGAATGGCTGCAGCGCGCTGTCGGGCCCGCCCCAGAAGGCTGGATCGACTGGCTGGTGCCGCACGTCACCGCACTGCCGCGCCTGCTCGCTGGGATCGAAGCCAGGCCGCGCCCCGCAGTGGTGGGGGGCCGCTAGGATACGCCTCCATGCCTTTGGACTTTGATCGCGTTTGGCTCCCGTACATCTATCTGTACGGCGTGGGCGGCGTGTTCTTCGTCTTCGGCCTGATCATGATTCTGCGCAGCGAGGCCTACAACAAGCTGCGCCCCAGCGACCGCCGCTGGATGGGTCTGATGTTCTTCGGCTTCGCTTGGTACGCCGGCTTGCACGGCTTGGGCATTCTCGCCGCGACTCAACTCTAGGTTCGATTGGTGTCGATGCTCTCCTCCTTGCTTGGCTACTTGCAGCACACCGCACTTGGCCTCGTGCAGCACACGGTTGACCCGGCGCAAGCCGAAGCCATGACGGCCACCGCCGCCGCCGGTCAGTCGCCGATCTTCTGGGTCATCGTCATCGGCTACTTCACGCTGGTGCTCGGCTTCGGCGCTTACTTCGCGCGCTTCAATCGCTCGACCAGCGATTTCTTCTTTGGCGGACGGCGTTTCAGTTGGTGGTTGATCACGATGTCGATCGTGGCGACCGGCGTGGGTTCGCACAGCTTTCTGAAGTACAGCTCGAAGGGATTCGAGCACGGCTTCTCGAGCTCGATGACCTACATGAACGATTGGTTCTTCGTGCCACTGTTCATGTTCGGCTGGCTGCCGATTATCTATTACATGCGGGTGCGTTCGATCCCGGAATACTTCGAACGCCGCTTTAACCCGCAGGTGCGCATCCTAGCCACGATTGCGCTGCTGCTGTTCATGTTGGGTTACATCGGCATCGGCTTCGTGACGATGGCGAAGACGCTGTACCCGGTG
>JBDQJC010000053.1:0-22604 GCA_040264055.1 Planctomycetota bacterium | reverse complement strand
CTCCACGCCCCCACTCGACGAGAATTCTCCGCCCACCCCGCCCAACAAGCCGTTGGTCGACGCGCTGACTCTGCGAGCGGCGCTTAGTAGCTTCCTGGTCATGGCCAGCTACTACGTGCTGCGCCCGGTGCGGGACGAGTTGTCGGTGGAGTACCGAGATGACACCGCGACTTGGTGGCTCTGGGTCGCCGGAGTCGCGATTCTGGCGATGCCGATCTATTCGATGCTGGTGTCGCGGCAGAACCGCGTCGGTCTGGCTCGCCGCGTGTTCCGCGTGATGGCAGCAGGCGTCGCCGTTTTTGCTTGGTATAGCTGGCGCGAAGGAAATGCCGACGGCTTTGGCCGAGGGCTGGCGGGCAGTTTTTATATCGCAGCCAGTCTCTACCCGATGTTCGTCGTTTCGATTCTGTGGTCGACGCTCTCTGAGTGCTTCGACGGAATCGGCGGCAAGACCCGGGTCGGCCCGATTTTCGCCGCTGGCACGATCGGTGGTGTTTCAGGCGCTGGACTGGTAAGCCTGACTTCCAGTATGAGCTTCGGCGAGTACGAAGGGATGCCGCCTGAGTATCAACTTATGATCGCGGCTAGCTTGCTCACGCTTGCGTCCTTCGCCGTCCCCAGAGCAGGCGGATCTGGTCGGCCCGAGGAATCGGATCAAACAGCCGAACAGCGAGTCTCTGCACGCGTCAGCAGCGGCTTTCTGCGCCTTGTCAAATCGCCCTATCTGCTTGGCGTCGCGGGCTACTTGCTCTTATTCACGATGGGCTCAGGCTTCTTGTACTTCCTGCAGCGCGATCTCATTTACGAAGCGTACGCAGATCGAAATGACCGCCGCGCGGTGCTTGCCAATATGGACTTGGCTGTGCAGATTCTGACGGTGCTCGGCCAAGCTCTCGTGACGGGCACGCTGCTTCAACGCATCGGTACCGCACGTGTTCTCTTGATCATGCCCTTGATCACGGTCGCTGGATTCGCCCTTCTGGCGGCATCGCCGATCTTCTTGGTCTTCGCCGGCATGTACATCCTGCGCCGGGCCTCAAACTACGCCTTTGCCAAGCCAGCGCGCGAGTTGCTGTTCACCGTAGTCGATTCGGAAGAACGCTACCTGACCAAGCCCACGCTCGACGTTGCGGTCTACCGCGGTGGTGATGTCGTGGCCTCACAGACTTACGAAGCGATCCAAGAAGCGAGCGCAGCGGGCGTGCGCGGCATGAGCTTGGTCGCGATTCCCTTCGCGGTGGCTTCTTTGCCGATCGCGTTCTGGTTGGGAAAGGAACAAGAGAAACGCGCCCAGGCATTCGCTGCCCAGGCGCGTTTGCAGGATTAGCCTTTCGATCTAGAGGATCGTGTCGACCAACTGGTTCGAGAACACGCCGGCCCCTGGGCCGGTCACGTTGAGCGCCTGCATATAGACCATCTGACCAGCCCAACCAGCAGGGATTCCGCGATCCAGCGAAGTCTCACCGGCGGCATCAGCGGTCTGGGTCTTCAGCGCACGAATCGGCTTGCTGAGGTCAGCCATGCCGTAAGGCGTGGCAGTCGGGCCGCCACCCGTCAGTGAATAGCACACGTAGACCAGGGTGCCCGGCGTGCCGCCTGTCGTCGAAACTGTCGTCGTCGCACCCGCAGTCAGGCCCGTGCTGGACAAGGTGAATCCACCACCGGAACCGGTGTCATAGTGGATGCATCCGTTCCAGTTGCGTGGGGAGAAAGTCGAGCCGCCGTGGCCGCCCGTTCCCTTGCCCGCGTTTGCGGTGATCATGAGATCTGCGTTGCTCCACTGGTCTTCGCCGTTCGGGCCACCACCTGCACCACTGCCGTTGGTGTAGCGAACGGTGTCGCCATTGCCGTAGCTAATGCAGTCGAAGTACAGGCCGTAGGTTTGGCCACCCACGAAGGTCATGCCGTTGCCGGACATGTCAAAGAAGCTAGGAAGGTCGGTGCCGGCCGAAGTACCGGTGAAGGTACCAAGCGAGGTCCAGCCAGCCGAGCTTGACTCGTTACCAACACTGGTGCCTGGGATGTACCAAACTTCGATCTCGGCGGTATTGCCAACCGAAGCCAGGTTCATGTCGACGCCGGTGATTTCCATGTCGACCGCAGGAGCGATGTCGATCATGTTGCCAGCAAACTGGTTATTGCTGTTGAAGTCTGTGCACAACGAGCCGGCTGCAGCATTGTGAACATAACCCGAGTTCAGGCCGATGACCGAAAGCGTGCCATCGTCATTGAGTTGAGTGTGTTGGCCGGATGCCGCTGCAGAAAGCAGCAGACCTGCGGCGGTCGCAAGAATGGGGATTTTCATTTCTGTCCTAAGGGGAGATTGATGAGGGTGGTTGAGAAAGGCTCCTCGCAAACGCTAATTGCTCGCAAACGGCCTTCCATCACCATAGCAAGCAGATTTCAACATGGGCAAAAAAAGGCTGCCCGCTCTCCAAAGAGAGCGGGCAGCCAGTCTTCGAACTCAATCCTTAAAGGATCGTGCCCGAGACCTGGTTCGAGAACACGCCGTTACCCGGGCCGAGAATGTTCACGGCTTGGATATAGATCGTGCGACCTGCAACGCCACCCGGGATGTTGTACATCGCCGAAGTGTTGCCGCTACCGTCTGCAATCTCGGTGGGGAGCTTGAAGATCGGCGGGGTGAGGTCTGCAACACCGAATGGGGTGTTGGTAGGACCGCCACCAGCGAAGGAGTAGCCAACGATCACAGCCGAACCAGAGACGCCACCCGAGGTAGCGACCGTGGTCATGGCGTTCGACTGCAGCGAGGAAACGCTGAGGTTGAAGCCACCGGTTTCGTAATAGATCGTGCCGTTCCAGTTACGCGGCCTAAAGGTCGAACCGGTGTGACCGCCCGAGCCCTTGCCACAGTTTGCGGTGATCGTGAGATCAGCGTTGCTCCACTGATCTTCGCCGTTCGGGCCGCCACCTGCGCCACTGCCGTTGGTGTAGCGAACGGTGTCGCCGTTGCCGTAAGACACGCAATCGAAGTACAGACCGTAGGTCTGACCACCGGAGAAGGTCATGCCGTTGCCGGCCATGTCGATAAAGGTCGGAAGGTCGGTGCCAGCCGTGGTGCCGGTGAAGGCGCCAAGGTAGACCCAGCCAGCCGAGCTTGCTTCGAAGCCAACACTGGTGCCAGCGATGTACCAAACATCGATGTCACAGGTGTTACCGACCGAAACAATGTTCATGTCGATGCCGGTGATTTCCATGTCCGTTACCGGAGCGATGTCAATCATGTTGCCAGCGAACTGGTTGTTGCTGGCGAAGGTTGTCGTCAGCGAGCCAGCGGCTTGGATACCGGTGTAGCCGGTGTGAACATTGGCGACGGGAGTGCCGTCATCGTTGGTCGCCGTGTGCTGTGCCGAAGCCAGCGCGGGGATCAACGCCGTCATCGCGCAAGCGAGAAGGGGAAGTTTCATTTTGAATCCGTCTTGGGGAGAGGGAGAGTTGTCGACCCAAAAAGTCGACGGTTATGTTGATTCCACATTAGCAAGTTTGCCGCTTGGTGGAAGGGTCTACGCCGGAGAAAGAGCTAAATTTGATCCAAAAAAAAAGCGCTCCCGCCATGGAAGAACCCATGGGCAGGAGCGCGCGAGTCGCGACGAATCTAAAGAATCTGGCCGCTCACGAGGTTCGAGACTTTGCCCGTTCCCGGGCCAACCACGTTGACCGCTTGTACGTAAATCGTTCTGCCGGAAGCGCCTGCAGGAATCATATAGCTCTTCGAGGTCTCACCGTTCCCGTCCACCGACTCGGGCGGAAGCTGGAAGATCGGAGGCGACAAGTCCACCACTCCAAACGGAGTGGTCGTCGGGCCCATGCCCGCAAAGGAGTATCCGACAATCAGCACGGAACCGATTTCGCCGCCGCGCGTCGAGACCGTCGTTTGCTGACCGGATTGCATCGAAGAAACCGTAAGGAAGAGTCCATCGGTGTCGTAGTAGATACATCCATTCCAGTTGCGCGGGTAGAAGGTCGAGCCGGTGTGACCTCCAGAACCTTTGCCACAGTTTGCAACGATCTTGAGCTCGGCGTTGCTCCATTCGTCGTTGCCACTTGCGGTGCCTTGCGTGTCACCGTTGGTGTAATTGATCGAGGTACCGGAGGAGTAACTCGTGATGTCGACGTAAATGCCATAGGTCTGGCCGCCAATGAACTGCACACCATTGCCCGCCATGTCAATGAAGCTGGGCAAGTCAGCGCCGGCAGATATGCCCGAATACGAACCGATCAAAGTCCATCCGGTTGCATTGCTTTCACTGCCGAAGCTGGTTCCAGGGATGTACCAAACATCAACATCAACCTGCTGACCTACACCGTCTACATTGACGTCGATCGCAGTGATCTCCAAGCTGACCGTCGGCTCAATATCGAACATATTGCCGGCGAAGCCGTTGTTGGTGTTGAAGTCCGTGCACAAGACGCCGGGGCCTTGCACAGTCGCACCAGAACCGTTGGATGTCGCGACGCGAATCGTGCCGTCATCATCGATCATCGATTGCTGTGCAGAAACGGCGGCCGGCAATAGACCGGCGGCCACGAGGAGCAGAATGGGGAGTTTCATGAATTGGGGAGGAAGCAGGGAACCAAAATGCGGATTCCCAACAATCTCAGGTTATCACTTGGTTACTCAGCCTGCTCGGAAGAATCCACCAAGCCATCCTGGAGGCGCACTAGGCGGGTATAGACCCCATCTTTTGCCATCAACTCTTCATGACTGCCCTGTTCGACCACGCGCCCTTTTTGGAAAACCAGAATGCGATCCACATCGCGCACGGTCGACAGCCGGTGAGCAATCGCAATCGAAGTACGCCCGGTCATGACCTCGTGCACGGCTTCCTGCAGCAGGTGTTCGGTGTGCGAATCCACGTTTGAGGTCGCTTCGTCGAGCACCAGTACTTCGGGTGCCGCCGCGAGCACGCGCGCGAAGGAAATCAACTGCTTCTCGCCCGCAGAAAGATTGCGCCCGCGCTCGCGCACCGGCTCGTGCCAGCCGCCCGGGAACCGTTCGACTAGCTTGTCGAGATGCAAACGAGTTGCCGCCGTGATCGCGGCTTCCTCGGTGACCTCCGGCTTTCCGAGGCGGATGTTGTCGAGGATCGTTCCTTCAAACAAGAAGACATCTTGCGGCACCATGCCGACCCGGCGACGCAGCGCGCCTAGTTCGAACTGACGAATGTCCACGCCATCCAAACAGATCCGCCCTTCGCTGACATCGTAAAGCCGGGTCAGCAACTTCAGCACAGTGCTCTTGCCGGCCCCGGTTGCCCCCACCAAAGCGACGCGTTCGCCCGGCGCGACCCGGAAACTGATTTCGCTCAGGACCGGCGTGCCTTCGGAATACCCAAAGCCGACGCCTTCGAAGCTGATCTCGCCGCGCACCGCTTGCGGTTGATGCGGCTTGGCCGGAACCGGCAGGTGATCATCTTCATCCAACAAGGAGAAGATCCGCCGCGATGCCGTCATGGCGTTCTGCAACACCGTGTACTTCAACGAGAGTTCGTTGAGCGGCTGGAAGAACTTTTGCATGTAGTCGACGAAAGCAAACAACACACCCAAGGTCAGCGCGCGTTCGCCGGGCGCAAACTCCGCCCCCATCTGCAGCGCGACCTCGCCGCCGCCATACCAAAGAATCAAAGCGACCGTGAAGGACGACAGCAGCTCGACCGAAGTCGAAAGCAGAGTTTCCCAGTAGACCGTGCTGAGCTGCGAGCCGCGAACCGCTTGATTGATTTCGCCGTAGCCATCGAGCGAAGCCTGTTGACGGTTGAACATCTGCACCACCGGCATGCCAGTGACCTGCTCGTGCAGGTACGAGTTCATTTCGGACAGCTTGGCGCGCATCGTCACATAGGCCGCGCGTACTCGAATCCGAATGAACATCGTCAGCGCCAACAGAATCGGCACCACCGCGAGCGTGACTAAAGTCAGCCGCCAATCCAGCCCGAACAGAATGCCCAGGGTGGCGACCAAGAAGATTAGATCGCCAAAGATGGTCACGACCCCGGTCGAAAACATCTCGTTGAGCGCTTCCACGTCGGTGGTGACGCGACCGATCAACTTGCCGGTCGGCGTGCGGTCGAAGTAGCGAGTCGGCAGCCGCTGCAAATGCCGGAAGATCGCCAAGCGCAAATCGAGCAAGGCGCTTTGCCCCCCGGTGTCGACCGCAACCTGCTGCGCGCGACGCAGCAACGACTCCGCTACTGCGAGGACCAGGAAGGCCACAACAATCCAGATATAGCCTTCGGGCTTGCCCGCATTGAGGTGATCATCGATCGCGACCTTGACCAGGTAGGGTGCGGTCAATCGCGCGGCGAGGCCGAGCAACAAGAAACTCAATCCGAGCCAAACCCAGCGCTGATGCGGCCGCAAGAAAGGCCACAAGCGACGCAAAAGGCGCGGATCCACGGTGGGACCTTTGCGCTCTTCGCTTGCGGCTTGCTTCGGCTTGGTTTCGGCCATCAGCTCTGTTCCTCCTTGGCGCGTTGGCGGCGATACAAGGCGGCGTAGACTCCGTCGCGCGCGAGCAGCTCTTGCGGGCTGCCAAACTCAACGACCCGACTTTCTTCCATCACGAGAACTTGGTCAGCATGCGCCACGGTCGCAACGCGGTGGGCAACCAGCACTGTCGTGCGCCCCTCCAAGAACGGCGCGAGGCCCGAGAGAATCTCGTCGGTGGTGTGAGCATCAACCGCCGAGAAGGGATCGTCCAGCAGCAGGAGTTTTGGCTCCATGACCAAGACCCGAGCCAGCGCCGCACGCTGTCGCTGACCACCCGAGAGGTTGAGGCCGCGTTCGCCGACGACCGTTTCTAGCCCCTCGGGAAGCTGTTCGATGTCTTGAGCCAGGCGCGACCCGGTCATGGCGCGCCGCAAGACCTCGCGATTGCCATCGGGACGACCCAGCAACACATTGTCGGCCAAGCTCGCGCTGAACAAAAAGGCCTCTTGCGGCACATAGCCGATTTGCCCGCGCAGTTCTTCGGGGCGCAGTGTAGTGACGTCTTGGCCATCGATGAAAACCTGACCCGGGTCGACTTCCAATTGCCGAGCGAGAGCTTGCATCAGGATCGACTTCCCGGAACCCGTCGCACCAACTACTCCCAACAAGCCGCCTGCCGGAACTTCGAAACGCACCTGGTCCAGGACTTTGCGCGGTTGACCTTTCTCGTTCTCGAGCACGACCGTCAGATCATGCACGCGCAGCGCACCCGCGCCCGCTGCGACCGGCTGCGGGCTCGACGGCGCGGTCAGCGTGGGCTTGGTGTCGAGCAACTCGCCGATGCGGCCCAAGGCTGCCGCACCGCGCTGCAGGGTCGAGATCACGAAACCCAGGACTCCGGTCGGCGCCGCGATCAGCTGCAGGTAGAACACCATCGCCACGAACTCACCCGGCGTGATGCGCTCGTCCAAGACCATCGGCCCACCCACCGCCAAGACCACGAAGGTCGAGAATGCCGCGAGCATCGTCATCATCGCGCCAAGTCGTGCGCGGGCGCGGGTGACTTCCAGGTTGAGGTCGCGGTAAGCCTGACCGCGTTGCTCGAAGCGCTCAAAGTCGAAGTCTTCGATCGCCAAGCCACGCACCACCATGCCACCCGACAGACTCTCTTCGACGCGGGTGCTGATCTCGCCGAGCGCATCTTGCGCCGCCCGCGAATGCACTTGAATCCCGCGCGCGAGCTTGCGCGCACGCCACAAGAACAACGGGAAGGGCAGAATCGCGACCACCGTCAAGGTGACGCTGATCGAAGTCATGAAGATCAGCGCGACGACGTACAAGGCCGCGGTCTCTGACAGGTACATGAAGACCGGCCCAAGCAAACTCTGCACAAACTGCACATCGTTCACCGCCCGCGACATGATCTGGCCGGTTTGCTGCCCTTGGAAGTACGAGGGCGACAGCGTGACCAGCCGCTGCATGACCTGCGTGCGCACATCGTGCACCGCGCGACGACTGGTGCCGAGCACCAGCAGCCGACTCGCGGTGCGCACGATCGCACCCAGCACGGCGACCACCGCAATCGCGAGCGCCCCCTTCGCCGCAAGGCTGACCAACTCGCCGGCCGGCGAACCTTCGGCGGCGCGCAATTTGTCGATCGACTGACCAAAGATCGACGGCACGCTGATTCTCAAGGCGACCGCTGCCAAGATCGCGGCGAGCCCAAACAGGTACGACCAGCGATAGCGACGATAGAGCGGACCCACGCGGCGCAGCTCCGCCCAACGGGGCGGACTCGACGGGGTCGCTGAGGTATCAGACATCGCGTTAAGCTGGGGATCGTAGCGCCGCACGATGCACCCTGCTCACCGACTCCATGCGCTTAGCCTGCCCGCCCTCGGGGCTGCCAGCTTCGTCTTGACCGGCTGGGGCGCGTGGCTGGTGCCGATTCAAACCTTTGTCCTCATTCCGATTCTTGAGTTACTGCTGCGAGGCTCGAAGAGCAATCCGGATCGCGAGACCGAAGCAACTCTGCGCGCCGACGCGCGCTACACCGCACTGCTTTATTTGACTGGCCTTGCCCACCTTGGGCTGCTCGGCTGGTACCTCTGGGGCGTCTCCACTCAGCATTGGGCAGGCGCAGACTTGCTTGGTCGCAGCCTCGGCGTCGGTTTCTCTTGTGGAATCCTGGCCATCAACATCGGGCACGAGCTCGGCCATCGCCGCTCGGCTCGCGACCGCGGTTTTGCCCAACTCCTGTTATGGAGCTCGGCCTATGCCCACTTCTATGTCGAGCACAATCGCGGGCACCACGCGAATGTTGGCAGCCGGAATGACCCAGCCACCGCGCGGCTGGGCGAACCACTCCAGCTGTTTTTTCTGCGCGCGATCAGCAGCGGCATCATCAGCGCCTGGCAAATCGAGGCCAAGCGCCTGCGTCGGCGCGAGCTGAGCCCTTGGAGTTTGCGCAATCAGGCCCTGCTGCACTTTGTGCTGCAGCTTGCGAGCTGGTCGGCGGTCGGCGCGCTGCTCGGCACCCGCACGCTGGGCATGCTCATGCTGGTGCAACTGATCGGCATCTTGCTGCTCGAGTCGGTCGACTACATCGAACACTATGGTTTGGTGCGACGCTTGCGCAGCGACGGCAAGCTCGAGCCAGTCGGTCGCCAACATAGTTGGAACGCCAACCATCCGATGGGTCGCTCGATCCTGTTCGACCTGACTCGTCATTCCGATCACCATCGCGACGCGACCCGCCCCTATCAGGTCCTGCGTCATCTCGAAGGTGCCCCCAGCCTGCCCTTTGGCTATTCGGCGGCGGTGCTGATCGCTTGGTGCCCGCCGCTTTGGTTTCACATCATGAACCCGCGGGTCGCCAAGATTCGCAGCCATTGGGGCATGCGCGCCTAGTCGGGCAAGGTCGATGGATCGACCGCGGCCGAGGCCTTCTCTTCCTGCTTGACCAGCGCGTCAACCTTCACGCCGTTGCGCCAGCCATTCAGCCCCTGGCAAACCGGCATCAGGAAGTAAATCATGCCGGCCAAGCCGCCGTTGCTCGGGCTGAGCGCTGCCAGCACCATCGACAGCACGGCGATCGCCACGGTGATGGCGTGCTCGCTCATCGTGCCGCGAGTCAGCGCTTGCTCGACCCGAGTGAGTTGCAAGGCCTCGCGTCGTCGCCAAGCCAGGAAGTGCAGCAGCCAAAGCGTGCCGAACAGGGCGGCCACCCCGAGACCATAAGCAATCATCAGGGTTTGAATCTCGCCGCGGCTACTGAAGACCTCGTTCGCCAAAGGGTCGGCCAATCCGAACTGCGTCCACAACCAATAGAAGAGGAACTTCAGCGGATAGACGTAGCCCAGAACCAGGAAGAGCAGGACGCCGTTCAGGGTCACCGTCAGCCCATCTTCTAAACCGTAGCGCCGATGGAAGCGGAAGTGACTCACCCACACATAAAGCAGCAACGCGAAACAGATCGCGAATGCCGGCAGCAGGAAGAAGGCGGACTTGAGTTCGGCGAAGGTCTTCGGGACCTCGAGCGAGACCACCAACAAGGTCAAGGCGAGTGCAAAAACCGCGTCGGTCAGCGCCTCGAGCCGCGAAACATCGCCACCTCGCCAGCGGAAATAGCGGTCGCCCTGCTGGGCGCGGTCGAGCAGATTCTTAAGTAGCATGGAGAAATACGCCAAGGACCATGTCCTTGCGTCATCAACAGAGTAATGCGCTCCCTCGCCATCATCGTATTCCTTGCCCTCGCTCCGGCTGCGGGGGCCCAGAAATGGGTGCAAAATCCGGCTAACCAGCATTGGTACGCGCTCACGCCTACCTCGAGTTGGACGGCCGCGGAAGCGACCGCCGTGGAATGGGGCGGCCACCTGGCGACGGTGCGTTCGGCCGAAGAAAACGCCTGGATCTACGAGCAGTTTTGCCAAGACAGCTTGGGCGGGGTCTGGCTGGGCTTGAATGACCGCAAGGTGAATGGAGTCTTCGCGTGGAGCTCGGGCGAACTGTCCACCTTCCAGGCCTGGGATCGCGCCAACCAACACAACACCGCCTTGGAAGAGTCCTGCGTGCATTTGCAGGGCGCGGCGCACCCCGAAGCGGACTTCCGCGGCAAGTGGAATGACCTTGCCGAAGACGGCGGCTGGTTGGGCGGGCTACCGGGCTTGGTCGAGGTGAAGTCGAATCCCGACACCGATGCAGATGGCTTGCTCGATCGCCACGAAGCGCGCTACGGAGCCGTCGTCGGCAAAGCCGACACCGACGGCGACGGGCTGACCGACGGCGAGGAAGTGCACTACTTCCCTCATTACCAAGTGGAATGGGATCTCACCTTTGAGATGGAACGCAAGCATGGTTGGGGCGTGCGCTACCCGGCGATTTGGGCGACCGATAGTTCGCTGCTCGGATTCCAGCCGCGCTTTGTCGAAGGCATGCCGACTCACCTCAACCCAGGTCTGGCCGATACCGATGGCGATGGTTTGAGCGACGGCCAGGAATGCGGCCGCGGTCCAGATGGCGAACTGGTAGTTCCGCCCTTCACGGCGCTCAGCCATCCACTCGATCCCGATAGTGATGACGACGGCTTGCTCGACGGCGCCGAAGATCTCAACGGCAACGGGGTCGTCGATGGACCGGAAGAAACCAGCGCGACGCTGGCCGACACCGATGGCGATGGCCTCAGCGATGGCGTCGAGCGCGGCGTGCATCAAGCCGGCCCCGGCACCTTGCCCGCAGCGTTCCGCAGTGATCGCGACCCGCTGACTCAAACAGACCCGAATCTGCCTGACTCGGATGGCGGC
The DNA here is from genome assembly GCA_040264055.1 of Planctomycetota bacterium. Taxonomy (GTDB): domain Bacteria; phylum Planctomycetota; class UBA1135; order UBA1135; family UBA1135. The sequence goes on along the minus strand of JBDQJC010000053.1, from coordinate 11,352 downwards.
GGTTTACCCGACGGCGCCGAAGACGCCAACGGCGACGGCGCTGTGCAGTTGGGCGAGACCGACCCCAACGATCCGAATGACGATCGCTTGCAGGTCCGCCTGATCCCGCTCGACAACGGCGACTTCCGTTTGTGCGTGCACGGCCTGCGGCGAGGTGCCGACATCGCGGTCTTCCTGGCCGAGCCGGGCGCAAATGACCAAGAAGCCCGCGCGGCTAGCGGCAATCCCCAAGAAACGGGGTTTGGGGTCACTTTGGATCACACGGGCACCCCCATCGAGGCCATGCGCGAGCTGGTGCGCTTCGAAAGCAGCCATATCCGCGTGGCGGCTCCGCGAGCAGGCCGTCAACTCGAGTTGCAGCTCGTCGAGACCTTCCCGAACGGTCCGACTCGCACCTCGCAGTTGCTGAAACTTGGAACAAGCAAGTGATTCGAGCCTAAGACGGGCTAGGAAACCCGCAATGCCCGGAAAACAGAGGCGGATGGCGCATTCCATCCGCCCTAGTTTCGTCTTACTTCTATATGCTAGGCGGTTCGGGTTTGTTTCCAACCTCTCGGAACTCTCTGCGTACACCGGTTTTCCCTCCACTTGTCGATGCTCCAACCACTCCCCGGCTCCCCCCCGGCTCGGACTGCGTGCGCTTGCGCCGTAGCCCTTCTGCTTTTGGTGCCTGGCTGCATGAGCCCCGAAGAGGCCGTCGCCGAGGCTGACAAGCAGGTGTATGCCCTGGTCGCGGAACGGCGCGCGGAACTGCTCGGTGAAGCCAGCAGCTTTTCGATCGAGCCGCCTGCCCATAGCCTGCGTGCAGCGCTGATCGCCCGCGATTCACAAGCTCAGGACTTTGTGCAGGAACTCGATCTGGTCGGCTGCTTGCAGATCGCAAGCGAAAACAACCGGCAATACCAAAACCAGCGCGAGTCGCTCTACCTTGCCGCCTTGGACCTGACCCTGGAGCGCTGGCGCTTTGGATGGCAGCCGGCCGCCGGTGCTGGCGCATCCGTGAATGGCAGCCTCGGTGGCAACGACGACGGCGGCTCGGCTGATGGCGCGGCCAGCGTTTCCAAGCTGTTTGGCAACGGCGGCCGCTTGGTCATGGATGTCGGCGCCGCTTTGTTCGGCGCAATCGCCGAAGGCGAAGGCTGGGACGCGATCTCGAATCTTGGCGTTTCCTGGACGCAGCCGCTGCTGCGTGGCTCGGCCCGCGAGGTCGTCATGGAGCCGCTCACTCAATCCGAGCGCAACCTCGTTTACGCGGTGCGCAACTTTGAGCGCTTCCGCCGCACCTTCGCGCTCGACGTCGCGTCCCGCTACTACAACCTGGTGCTGACCCGGCAGAACGTGCTCAACGAGCGCACCAACGTCGAGGTACTCGACTTGCTCTCGCGTCGCAACGACGCCTTCGCCGAAGCGGGCAAGCTGTCCGACCTGGAAGCCAAGGAAGCCGCGCAGGATCTCATCATCTCGCAGAACCGGTTGATTAGCCTCGAGGCTCGCTTCCAGTCCCAGCTTGATGATTTCAAACTGTTCCTCGGCTTGCCGATCGACGTCGAGATTGGACTCGACACCGAAGGGCTTTCCAGCCTTGAGGTCGATAGTGCCGATCAAGACCTTGCCGATTTCGACGAAGAGCATCTCGTCCAGATGGCATTCACGCAGCGCTTGGATTACCTCAACGAGGTCGAGCGCCTGATGGACAGCGAGCGCCGCGCCCGGCTTTCAGCTGACGACCTGAAGATGGGCCTGGATCTATCCGCCGGCTTGAACAACAACTCGGAAACCGGCAAGCCGCTGGCCTACCGCAGTGACGGATCCACTTGGAACATTGGCCTCGACCTTGATCTGCCGGTTGACCAGTTGCCCGAGCGCAACTCGTATCGCCGCGCGCTGATCAACTTGCAAGGCAGCCGCCGCGACCTGCTCGAGTTCCAAGACTCGATTCGCGCCGACCTACGCGACACCGTGCGTGAGCTCGCGCTCGCCGAAGAGAGTTACGAAATTCAAGATCGTGCGGTGTCCTTGAACGAACGTCGCGCAAAGAGCGCGAACATGAACCTGGAAGCAGGCCGTCTCGACACGGAGAGCTTCCTGCGCGGGCAACGTGCTTTGACCGCCGCGCGCAACGCAGCAGATGCAGCGCGTGTCGACTTCACTTTGGCGCGCCTGCGCTTGTTCCAACAACTGGAACTGCTTGAGATTGATGAACAAGGCCTGGTCGTCGACTGGGCACGCGTTTCCGCTGGAGCGAATGCAAACGAATCCGTCGAAACGGAGAACGAAGATGGCGAATAAGAAATCATCCACCCGGTTTATCCTTCCTGCCATCCTGCTCGGCGGCGCGGTCGTCGGCGGCCTAGGAGTCTTCGAAATCGGACCTGCTGCTGGTTGGCTCAGCGGCCTGACAACCGACGATTCGGAAGCTGCGCTGCCTGGCCCTCAGGTCAAGCGCGGGCCTTTGGTCATTAACGTGACGCAGCGCGGCAACTTGTCGGCGCGCAACAGCGAACAGGTCCGCAACGAGCTCGAGGGCCGTACGACCATTCTCTCGCTGGTTGCAGAGGGTTCGCGCGTGCAAGAAGGCGACATCATCGCCGAACTTGATGTCTCGTCCACCGAAGACCGCAAGGTGCAGCAAGAGATTGCCGTGCAAAACGCGGAAGCCGCTTGGATTAAGGCGCAGCAAGAACTCGAGATTCAGGAAAGCCAAAACTACTCGGACATCGAACGCGCCAAGCGCGCGCTGAGTTTCGCCGAGACCGACCTCGATAAGTACCTCAACGGCGACAAGCCGCAGCAAGAAGCCAAAGCCGATGAAGACATCGCGCTGGCCGAAGAGGAACTGAAGCAGGCCGAGGACACGCTGAAGTACTCGGAAGACCTTTACAACGAGGGCTTCTTGACTCGCACCGAGTACGAGCGCGACCGCATTGCGGCCCAGCGTCGTGACTTGGCTCACAAGCAAGCCTTGCGCGCACGCGACTTGCTGACCAAGTACGACGATCCACGCCAGCAAGAGACCTTGTTGGCGGACATCGCCGAATCCAAGCGCGAGCTCGATCGCGTCGAGCTTCAAGCCGCAGCTCGCTTGGTCGACTTCAACGCGAACGTCAAGTCGGCGAAAGCCCGGCTTGATCTGGAAACGGCCGACCTCGAGAAGATCATCGATCAGCTCTCGAAAGCAACCGTGCGCGCGCCGGTCGCTGGCATGGTGGTTTATGCACGCGAGCAATCGCGCTGGGGTTCGGGCGACCCAATCGCCGAAGGCACCGAGGTGCGAGAGCGCCAAGAACTGGTCACCATCCCGCGGGAAGGCGGCATGATCGTCGAGGCCAGCTTGCACGAGTCGGTCATCAAGAAGGTCGAAGCCGGACAGAGCTGCAACATCCGCGTCGATTCGATTCCTGGCCAGACCTTCCGTGGAACCGTCGAATTCGTTTCGCTGCTTCCCGATAGCCAGAACTTCTGGGCCAACCCAAACCAGCGTCTGTTCAAAACCAAGGTCATCGTTGACGAGATGGTTGCGGGCATGCGCCCAGGAATGTCCTGCGAGGTCGAGATCCTGGTCGACTCGCTAGATGATGTGCTGCAGGTTCCGGTTCAGGCCGTGTTCCGCAGCGGATCGAAGACGCTTTGTTTCGTCGACGGCCCGAACGGTGTCGAAGAAGTCGAAGTCGAAGTCGGGCTCGACAACGACCGTTGGGTCGAAGTGAAATCCGGCCTGAGCGAAGGCCAAACCGTTTTGTTGTCGCCACCGGCTGACTTCAAACTCGAGCCTCCAACCGTAACGGATATGCCGCAAGTTCCTGGGGAAGGCGCAGCAGGTGCCCCGACCGGTGGCGGCCGCCCCGTGGGTGCTGGCACGGGCGCCCCGACTGGCGGAAACCGGCCGGAAGGCGGTGGACGCCCAGCCGGAACTGGACGGCCCGAAGGCGGCGACCGTTCCGACGGCGGTGGCGGACGCCCTGGCGGCAACCCGAAGTAAGCGATGGATCCCTTCGCATCCACTTCGGCGGTCGCCACGGAGACCGCGCGCGCGGTCGCCGAGTTGAAAAACGTCGAGCGCGTCTACCAGATGGGCAACAACCAGGTGCGTGCCCTCGATGACGTCACGTGTCGCTTCAACCAGGGCGACTACTGGGCGATCATGGGCAGCTCGGGGTCCGGAAAGTCGACCATGCTCAATCTGTTGGGCTGCATCGACCGGCCGACTGGCGGCGAGTACTACGTCAGTGGCACGCCGGTGAGCTCGCTGAATGACGATGAGTTGTCCGAACTGCGCGGCCGGCACATCGGCTTCATCTTTCAGTCGTTTAACTTGATCCCGCAGTTGAACGTGCTCGAGAACATTCTCGTGCCGCGTTTCTACTTGGGTGAACCAGGCGACAATCTGGAGGACAAGGCCATGGCGATCGCCGAACGCGTGGGCTTGGGCTCGCGCGTCGATCACAAGCCGCGAGAACTTTCGGGTGGTCAGCAGCAGCGCGTCGCGATTGCGCGAGCGCTGATCAACGACCCTTCGCTGCTGCTCGCCGACGAGGCGACTGGCAACCTGGATACGCAAACCACTGCCGAGATTCTCGAGCTGTTTGACGAGCTACATGCCGACGGCATGACCATCTTGCTGGTCACTCACGAGAATGAAGTCGGCGAACGCGCCGAACAGGTCATGCGCCTGAAAGACGGCAACATCGAAAGCCTGACTCGTAACCGCCACGGCGCCGCCCGATGATCAAGAACCCCTTCCTACGCACCTTTCAACTTGGTGTGAAGAGCCTGATGCTGCACAAGCTGCGCAGTGGTTTGACCACGCTCGGCATGTTGTTCGGCGTTGCCAGTGTGGTTGCCATGTTGGCGATTGGCGAAGGCGCAAGCAAAGAAGCGCAAGAGCAGATCAAGCAGCTCGGCTCGAACAACATCATCCTGCGCTCGATCAAGCCGACCGAAGAAGCGGTCAGCAATCAGTCGACGCGGGTGTCGGTGTATGGTTTGACCGATGACGACTTCGATCGCATTGAAGACACCTTTCCGTGGATTGATGATGTGGTTCCGGTGCGGGTGCTGCAGCAAGAGGTGCGCTTTGGCGACACCGCGCTGAACCCGCGCGTGCTCGCAACGACCGCGAAATACCAAGAAGTCACCGGGCGCCCGGTGCTGGAGGGTCGTTTCCTTACGACGCTCGACGAGGAATCGGTTTCGAACGTGGTGGTGCTGGGCTACGAGGTCTCGCGCGCGCTGTTCCCTTTCCGCTCGCCGATCAACGAGCGGGTCAAGATCGGCCCGGATTACTTCCTGGTGATTGGCGTGCTGTTGCCGCGCGTTCCGATTGGCGAGGCCAATCAGGGCGCACCGGGTGCGGAAGTAACAGGCGAAGTCATCATTCCGATGTCAACCGGCCGCAAGTGGTTCGGTGATATGCAGGTCAAGATTCGCGCCGGCTCGCGTGATATGGAACAGGTTGATTTGCACGAAATCATCGTCGGTGTTGACCGTTCCGAAAACGTACCGGCGGCTGCCGCGGCGGCGCGCGAGATGCTGGGCCTCACCCACCGCGAGAACGACTACGAGATTGTCGTGCCGCTGGAACTGCTGCTGCGCGAGCAAGAAACCAAGCGCATCTTCAAGATCGTGCTGGCGAGCATTGCGGGCATCTCCTTGTTGGTTGGTGGCATCGGCATCATGAACGTGATGCTGGCGACGGTGACCGAACGCACCCGCGAGATCGGCGTGCGTCGTGCCTTGGGTGCGAAGAAGAAGCACATTGTCATGCAGTTCCTGGTCGAGACGGTGGTGCTTTCGGTGGGCGGTGGTGTGCTCGGCATTGCGCTGGGTTTGGCCATTCCTGAGGTCGTTGCGTATTACACCGACATGGCTCCGGTCGTGACCCCGGCTGCGCCGATTCTCGCTTTCGGAATTTCGGTCGGCACAGGTTTGCTGTTCGGCATGTACCCGGCTTGGCGTGCTGCGAACATGGACCCGGTGGAAGCCTTGCGACACGAGTAGGTCTTGCACGGGGCGAGTTTGCGCTCGCCTTCTTCTTACGCCCATTCCGCGCACAGGCAGAATGGGCGTATGCAATTGCAGTTGACGGTTCCGGAGGTGCCGAGCGGGCGAGTGCCGGTGTTGTGCATTCCGGCTTGCGCAGGAAGACTGCGGGTCGAGGCACTGGGTTTGGTGCTCGAGCCGAGTTGGACGGAACGAAGGGTTCTGTTGGATGCTTCGGTGGCGAACCCCGGTGGCGCGCTTGAACTGCGAGTGGAAGCCGTGGAAGACGATCCCTTTGGTGGCTTCTTGCCGGCGATCGAAGTGCCGCCGCGCGGGCTTTGGCAAGGTTGCTGGTGGGAATCGATCGAGGGCGTCGGTTTCGCGCGGCGACCGAGTTTGCGTTGGCGGGATGGGCAGTTGTCCCTGCGCACCGAGTTGTTGTTCGCAAGTGATGCGATCATGGCCTCAGCGTCGACTGCAGTCGAGGTCCGCATCGATGGCGTTTCGATGCAAGCAGCCGGGCCGGGGAAATGGACTGCCCGCGATTCGCAAGGCGTGTTGGCTTGGCAACCCGAAGATCCGCGGCTGCAGTACGCCGAGGTGGAACTGTTGCTCGACGGAGTTTGTGTGGCGAGCGAAAGCTTGCCGATTGCTTGCTCAGAAGTGCGCGCAGTCGGCGAGCAGTTGCAGTTGAATGGCGAGGCCTTTCGGGTGCAGGGTTTGTTGCATTGGGGCTACTACCCGGATTTGCTTGGGCCGGACCCGGCGCCAGATGTACTGCGCGCCGAAATCGGGAAAATGCAGGCGCGCGGCTTCAATTTGTTGAAGGCTTGTCTGTGGTTGCCCCCGCATCGATTTTTGGATGTGTGCGATGAAATGGGCATGGCGGTGTGGATCGAGTATCCGCGCTGGGCACATCCGCTGGCGGGTAATGTGGCTGCGTATCGTGACTTCGTCGAGCACGATGCTGCGCACCCGTGTGTGGTGTTGCGCACGCTAACTTGTGAAAACGATGCGGTCGATGCCGCGGCCGTCGATCAAGTTTTTGCGTGGATCGAGGAGGCCGTGCCCGGCGCGGTCGTGAACGACAATAGCGCTTGGTTGGACTGCAATCACCGGCCAGCGTTCTGGGATGAGCACCCGTATTTGCACGCCGCGCAGTGGCCGTTTTATCTCGAGCGCACCGCGCGCGCGCTGGCCGATCGACCGAGCAAGCCGCTGATCCTCGGCGAGACGATGGCCTTCGATGCGCTGGAAGATAATTGGTCGCGCGAGGCCGCCGTGCGCTTGCGCCGGCGTCAGATTGAGCAGCTGCGCGCGGTGTTTCCGCATGCCGGTTATGTGGCGTGTGCGGCGCGGGATATTCCGCAATCGCCCTTGGGTTTGCAAGATCAAGACGGGGTCTGGAAAACGCCGGTCGAGTCTTGGGCCTGGCAGAAGGAAGCGCTGACCACGCCGAGGAAGCCGAGTGCTGCGATGCCTTGGGAGTTGGCGCTGGGCGATGGCAAGGAGTTCGGCGTGCCCAAGGGTGTGGTCGCCCTGTCCGATCTTTCTGTAACCACGCCCCCCACAGCGAAGGGGGCCAGATACTTCCACCACGCCACGCCCCGCCGCGGCGCCTGGCGCTGCCCCGAGCACACCTTCTGGTGCCCGGTCGCCGCCTTTGACGCCGTCGTCGCCGAAGAGCTCGGCGATCTGCGTGACGCCCTGTTCGAAGACCTGATGTCGGGCCGCGGCCTACTTCCGCCGCCAGCCGATCAAGCCCGCGTGCTGGTCGCCGCGCGCGATGTGCACGACCGCTCAGGCGCTGAACAGCAACAACCCTTCCTGTTCGTCGCCAAGTGGCAGGGCCAACCGCTCCTGGTCAGCAGCTTGCGCATCGACCATGCGCCGGGTCGCGCCTTCCACCGCGCCTTGTTGGAACGCTTCGCCGTCGAAGGAGAAACCTGGATCGACGGACTAGTTGAACTCGCGCCCATCGCGCAGCAAGAACGCGTCCTGCTTGAAGGCCCGTGGCGGCTGTGGGGTGCTGGGGTGCGTGGCGGCGAACAGCTGATCCGCCCCGAAACCATGTTGGTCAACGCCGGCGCCAACGCGGTGCAAGGCTGGGTTGAAGCCGAGGCCGAGATCACCGTACCGAGTGATTGGACCGGCCCCATCTGGCTGCGCGCCGAAGCGATCGGCGACGGCTTCGAGCTGTACCTCGACGAACAACTCGTGCACACCCATGGCCGCCCCGGCTTCACTTGGGACGCCGGCCGCGATGTGCCTTGCGAAATCGAGCTCGGCTCCCACCTGAAACCGGGCCAGCCGCAACACTGGCGGATCCGCACCAAGGACCACCGTGGCGCCGGCGCCATGATCGGCCCACTCTCGCTGCTGCGCGCGCCTGAGGCCGCCTGGATCTACTAGGCTGACGGAGCATGGCCAGCCTGTCCCTCAAGCAGCTCTCGAAAGCCTTCGGCGTGAACCGCGTCGTCGACGGCATCGACCTCGAGGTGGCGGATGGCGAGTTCGTCGTGCTGGTTGGCCCCTCTGGGTGTGGGAAATCGACCTTGCTGCGGCTGATCGCGGGCCTGGAACAAGCTGACGCCGGCACGATTTCGCTGGATGACCGACGCGTCGATCAACGCGCGCCCGGCGATCGCGACATCGCGATGGTCTTCCAAAGCTACGCGCTGTATCCGCATATGACGGTCGCGGCAAACATCGCATTCCCGCTTCGCATGGCGCGGATGGCGCGCGAAGAACGCCATCAACGCGTGCGCGACGCGGCGCAACAGTTGGGCATCGCCGAGTTGCTCGATCGCAAGCCCGGTTCGCTGTCGGGTGGTCAGCAGCAACGCGTCGCGTTGGCGCGCGCGATCGTGCGCCGCCCGCGCGTGTTCTTGTTCGATGAACCGCTATCCAACGTGGATGCGAAGCTGCGCAACGAGATGCGCGCCGAGTTGGCCCGGCTGCACGCCAGCTTGGGTGCGACGATTTTGCATGTCACGCACGATCAAGTCGAAGCGATGACGCTCGGCACGCGGATCGTGGTGCTCGATCGCGGCGTCATCCAACAGCAAGGCACGCCCATCGAGGTCTACGAACGACCGGCCAATACCTTCGTGGCCGGCTTCCTCGGTTCGCCGCCGATGAACTTGATGTGTTGGGATCCGGCGGCGATTCCAATCGGCCCCGATGGCCAAGCCTTGCCGTTGACGGTCGGTTTCCGCCCGCATGAAGTGATCGCCGGCGGCCCCCACGCGCTGCAAGTCGATCTGGTCGAACCGCTCGGCCAAGAAACGCTGCTGCACGGGCAGATCATCGGCGACGCCGTGCTGCCCGCCGGTGAAGCAGTCTTGGCGGTCGCACCGAACACCGAAGTCACCCGCGGCGCTCGCTTCGCCTTCGGTTTGAAAGAAGGCGCGCTGCATCACTTCGATGAACGCGGCCTGCGCGTCGACCGCCAAGCATGATCGCCCTCGCGCTGCTCGCATTCGCCGCGGCCGCGCAAGCCGCGGCGGGGTCGGCCTCCCCGCAAGCGCCGCAAGACGAAATCGTGCTGCGCGTGATGACTCACGAGCGTTGGTTTGCCGGCTGGGAATACATGGAGGCCGCGACCAAAGAGTTCGAAGCCGAAAACCCGGGCGTGCGCGTCGAGTTAATCAGTTCGGCCGGCGGCGGCGGCAGTCGCGACAAGGTCAAGTTCGCGCTCGCGGGCGACATCCCGATCGACGTCACTTGGATTGATGTGACCGAGTTCAGCGCCTTTCTTGATGAAGGCGTGCTGATCGATTTGCAGCCGCACTTTGATGCCGCGGGCCTCGATGAATCGGCGTATTGGCCGCAGATTCTCGACGGCATGCGCGGGCCGAACGGACATCTGTACGGGCTGCCGAGCACCTTTACGCCCTATGTGATGTACGTGAATCGCACGCTGCTCGAGCGCGAGGGCCTGGCGATGCCGGCCGACGATTGGACTTGGCAGCAGATGGAATCGATGGCGCGCGCGGTCACCCGCGACCTGGATGGCGACGGCGCGCCGGACCAGTTCGGGCTGTCGCTGACGCAGTGGTTGCAGGCGGTGTCGCCGTGGATTTGGCAAAACGGCGGGCGCTTGGTGGATGAGAATCGGCGGGTGGCGCTGGGTGAAGAGGGTGCGGTCGGTGCAATTGCCTTCTTGCAGCGGCTGTTGCATGAGGATCGGATCGCGAGTGATGACGCGACCTTCGCGAATCAGCTGTCGGTCGGCTTGTTTCAGTCGGGCAAGGTTGCGTTCTATGGGCCGGTCGGTTTTTGGGAAACGTACCGCTTTCGCGAGATCACCGAGTTTGAATGGGATTACCACCCGTTGCCGCGTGGGAAAGAGGCGGCGACCGCGGTGGCGATGCGGTTCTATTGCGTTCCGCGCACCTCGCGGCATCCGGAACTGGCGGCGGCCTATGTGCGCAAGCTGGCCGGGCCGACCATGCAGCGTGGATTAGCGGCGATCGGGAATGGCGTGCCGGGTTTGATCGAGGCGGCGCAGGATTCGGTGTTCGTCGACCCTGAAACGCCGCAACGCGAGGAAGTATTTTTGGAAGTGCTGGACGGCGCGCGCTACCTGCCGGTCGATGTCAACTGGGCCGAGGTGCAGGACATCAGTGGCGCGGTCTTGGAAGACGCGATCCTGCTGAATCGCTTGAGCGCGGAGGAAGCGGGCAAAAAGGCGAGCGAGTTGGCGAATGCTTCCATCGATCGGCAGCGCGCGGTCTTGAGCAAACCGAAGGTGCCGCGCGGCTGGTTCCTCATGCTGCAGCTCAGCGTGGCGATCGCCTTTGGTGCGATGCTGCTCGCACGAGTCCTAGCCCAACGTCGCGCGCGCCGCGCCGCAGCACGCGAAGCAAACACCCCCCACACCCTCGCCACCCAAGAAGAACGCACCGCCTGGATCTTCCTCACCCCCTGGGCGCTCGGCTTCATCTTCCTGCTCGCTGGGCCGGCCGCCGTCAGTCTGCTCCTTTCTCTGACCGAATGGAGCCCGGTGCAATCGCTCGGCGAGGCGCGCTGGATGGGCCTGGGCCAATACCAACGCCTGGCCGCCGACGAGACCTTTCACAAAAGCCTGTCGGTCACCGCGCGCTATGCCTTCCTTGCGGTGCCGCTGCAACTTCTTGTCTCGCTCGGCCTGGCACTGCTCCTCGACCGCAGCTTCCGCGGCATCGGCGTCGCGCGCACATTGTTCTATTTACCGACGATCGTCTCGCCGGTGATCCTCGGCGCGATGTGGCGCTGGATCCTCGACGGCGATCAAGGTCTGCTGAATCGCGGCTTGGGCAGCCTCGGCATCAGCGGCCCCGATTGGCTGAAAGACCCGAGTTGGGTGGTGCCGAGTTTCATCTTGATGAG